>JBIIEC010000192.1:0-10510 GCA_044238045.1 Pirellulaceae bacterium
GTTCCTGGCCGTGTTTCGCGGAGCGGTCTGGTTCATGGACGGGATCGAGGGAACGCTCGGCGCCGTCGGCGAACGCGTCGCCGCGCTGCTGCCCCCCGGGCCGCTGCAGTCGCTGATCGTGGACGGAATTATCGCCGGCGTGGGCGGAGTGCTCGTGTTCCTCCCGCAGATCTGCATCCTCTTCTTCCTCATCGCCCTGCTCGAAGACTGCGGCTACATGGCCCGCGCCGCCTACCTGATGGATCGCCTCATGTCGCGGATCGGCCTCAGCGGCAAGTCCTTCATCCCCCTGCTCTCCTCCTTTGCCTGCGCCGTTCCGGGCATCATGGCCACGCGCGTCATCGAAGATCGCCGCGACCGGCTGGTCACGATCCTCATCGCGCCGCTGATGAGCTGCAGCGCGCGGCTGCCGGTCTACACCCTGCTGGTGACCATGTTCGCCACCAGCTCCTGGCAGTTCGTGCTCACCGTGGCCGCCCTCTATCTGCTCGGACTGCTCGCCGCCGTCGTCGTCGCCCTGGTCCTCAAGCGCACGCTGCTTCCCGGCGAAACTCCGGCCTTCGTCATGGAACTGCCCAGCTATAAGATCCCTGATCTGAAGGTCGTCCTGCATCGCATGGTGGAACGCGGCTGGGAGTTCGTGCGCCGCGCGGGCACGCTGATCTTCGCCGTCTCCATCCTCGTCTGGGCCGCCGGCTACTTCCCCCGCAATACCGGCCAGGTCGAAGGCCCCTTCGCCGCGCGACAAGCGGAACTCGCCGAACAGCTCGACGCCGCGCGGCAGACGCAACCCGTCGACGAGAACCGCGTGGCCGAGATCGAAGCCGCCCAGCAGGCGATCGACCAGGAGATCGCGGGTGCCTACATCCGCGACAGCTACCTCGGACGCATGGGCCGCTGGATCGAGCCGATCGTGAAGCCCCTGGGGTGGGACTGGCGCATCGGCTGCGCCGCCATCGCCTCGTTCCCCGCCCGCGAAGTGGTCGTCGGCACGCTGGGCGTGATCTACAACCTCGGCCAAGACGATGGCTCCGACACGCTCCGCGAAACCCTCCGCGCCGCTCGTTGGGATGGCACCGACCGACCCGTCTTCACCTATCCGACCGCCCTGTCGATCATGGTCTTCTTCGCCCTCTGCGCCCAGTGCGTCTCCACGCTTGTCGTCATCCGCCGCGAAACCAACAGCTGGCGCTGGCCCGTCTTCTGCTTCGTCTACATGACGCTTTTGGCCTACGTCGCGGCGTTCATCACCTATCAGGTCGGCAGCCGAATCCTCGGCTGAGCTTCCAGGAAGTCTTGCTTCATGCCACAGGCGACTTGGGATTGGCAGCATCTGGTCGTCCTCGCCGCGCTCGCCTGGGCCCTGGCCTACATCATCCGCCGCGTCGTGCGCGCGATGAGTGCCACCGGACCTGCCGGCTGCGGCTCCTGCAGCAACGCCGGCAGCTGCGCCACCGGCAACGCCAAGCCGTTCGTGTCGATCGACGCGTTGCAAACGCCGACGAATACGAGCGAGACCTATGATTGATCAACTCCACATCCGTAAGGCAGGGTAGGCTGCGGCTCTCGCTTCGTGACCTCCGTGACCTTCGCGCCCTCCGTGGTTGATTCTCTCGCGTCTCGCGGGAGCAGGGCGGTTTCCTCATTCGGTGCGGCCGGGGCGGCTGACTTTCTTGGGGCGGCCGGGACGGCTGATTTTCTTGGGGCGGCCGGGACGGCTGATTTTCTTGGGGCGGCCGGGGCGGCTTATTTTCTTGGGGCGGCCGGGGCGGCTTATTTTCTTAGGGCGGCCGGGACGGCCGCGCTCCGAATCGCTATTCCTGAGCAGTCGGGATGGCTGCGCTGCGGGTCAGCTCCTCCGCCCAGCGGGCGTACGCCGCCTCGTTCACATGCAGGCCGTCTCCCTTGTACCACGCCGCGTCGGGTTGGCCGTTGCGATCGAGCAGCATCGAGCCGACCTCGACGAACTGGCATCGCGGATCGGACTCGCAGTACGCGCGCAGCCGGTCGTTCACCTCCCGCGCCCGAGGATACAAAGCCCACCGCGCAGGACTCGGCTTGATCGACAGCACCACCAGTCGCGCCGTCGGCAACTCGCGCAGCAGACGATCCGCGAACAATTCGAACTGCGCTACCACTTGCTCCGGAGTCTTCCCCTTGTTCAGGTCGTTGTCGCCTCCATAGAACACGACGACGCTCGGCCGACTCGGCAGCACGATGCGGTCCATGTAACGCACCGCGTCCTCGATCTGGGATCCACCGAAACCGCAGTTCCTCGGCTGCAACCTCGGAAACGACTTCGCCAGATCCCAATCGCGAATCGTGGAACTGCCGACGAACAGGACGCCCCCGGGCTGCGGCGGCATCTCGCGGTCCCGCTGTTCCAGCGCCCGGATCTCCCCCTCAAACTCCCCCTCGGCGACGGGCAAGGCAGCTTCGACACTCCGCTCCTGGCCGACCGATTCCTCCAGAACAGATACCCCAAGCACCAGACAGGTCAGGCCGTAGACGAGCAGTCCGGGGAGCACGACGAGCAGGATTAGCAGCCGAAGCGCATGGCGGAAGCGCCGCCAGCAGCGAGGCGGCCCACTGGGCGGCGGCCCACGATGCGACGGCGTGCAGGACGCGGGCGTGCAGGACTCGGGCGCATCGGCGTCTGGGTTCGCCGGGTGGTTCCACCCATTCGCTGGATTCGTCATGGTTGATCGGGACCTCGCGAGGAACGCCTAATATCCGGCGATAATCAAGCCCGGGAGCTATGCGGGATCTGGACAATGGGCGGGCAGGCGTTTAAACAAAGGGTCTTGCCTTCCGGGAGAACGACGGCCCGGGCGACCAACCGCTCCACCTCCGTCCCCCGGCATCACGGGCCATGACCTGCCCTCGCCGCCCATCCGCGCGGCGTCGCGTCCCGCCTGGTGATCGTCCCGCCTTCCTCGCATTCTGTACCCCGGCACACCACACCACACCGTACCCTTGCATCAAGGTAGTTTCCATGCCCAAGCCAGTCCAACCATCGCGGCGCGATTTCCTTCAGGCAGCCGGCGCGGCGATGGCCGTGCCCTACATCATTACCTCTTCCGCGCTCGGCAATTCCGAGCGAGCGCCGGCCAGTGACCGCATCGTGATGGCGGGCATCGGCATCGGCAACATGGGATCGGGCGACCAGGGCGCGTTCCTCGGTCGTTCGGATGTGCAGTACGTAGCCGTCTGCGATGTGCGTCGCGGCCAGCGTGACGGCGGCAAGGCCCGCGTGGACGGACACTACAAGAATTCAGACTGCATGGCCTACACCGACTTCCGCGAGGTCCTCGCGCGGGAAGACATCGACGCCGTGCATGTCGCAACGCCCGACCACTGGCATGCGATCATGGTGATCGAAGCGTGCAAGAGCGGCAAGGACGTGTACTGCCAGAAGCCCGAGACGCGGACGCTTCGCGAAGGCCCGCTGATGGTGGCCGCCGCGCGACGCTACTCGCGCGTCGTCTCGGGCGGCAGCCAGCGCGTGCTCGAAGACTACCGCAGTATCGTCGATCCCTGCTGGAACGGCGAACTCGGCGCGATCAAGTCGATCAATGTCAACGTCGGTCCGCTCTCGCAACTCTGCAACCTGCCCGCCCAGCCCGTGCCCGATGACATGGACTGGGATCTGTGGCTCGGCCCCGCTCCGTGGGCTCCCTACAATCCCCAGCGTTGCGACGGCAACTTCGGCACCGGTGGCGGCAGCTGGCGCTCCTACGTTGACTACTCAGGCGGCGGCATGACCGACTGGGGAGCCCACCACTTCGGCGGCGCGTGCTTCGCCGTCGACGTCCGCGAGATGCAGCCCGAGGAGGTGGTTTACACCGAGGAGAAGGAAGGCACCTACCTGGCGTTCCGGTATCCCAACGGAGTGACCATCTACCACAACCGGCCGAACACGGAAAACCTCAAGGTCGAAGGTACGCCGGGCGAGAAGCGGGCGGCCAAGCCGATCCCGAGCTACAAGGGCGAAGGCGGCATCTACGGCGACTTCATCCAGTGCGTGAAGACGCGTGAAAAGCCGTTCCGCGACATTGAACTGGCCGTCAACAGCGTGGCGCTCAGCCACCTCGGCACGATTGCTTACGAGCTGAAGCGATCGCTGAAGTGGGACGCCGCGAAGCAGGAGTTCCCGGGCGACGCCGAGGCCAACCGGATGCTCGATCGTTCGCGTCGCGAACCCTGGCTGCTGTAGCGCCTCGTCCGCCGGCTCCACACCACCACGCACACATTCTCATTCGTCGAGGAACGATCATGCTCGAAAACGCTTTCAACGCTCTGAAAACTTACGACTGGGGCTCCGAACCCGGCCAGCTTCAAGAGATCCGCGACGCGGTGGTCACGACCCACGGCGATGCTGCGGCCCGTGGCCAGTTGGAATCGCAACTCGCCACCGCCCTGCAGGCAGGCCTGCCGCGAGCCGCGCAGGACTTCATCTGCCGCCAGCTGATGCAGGTCGGCACGGCCGCCAGCGTCCCGGCGCTCGCAACGCTGCTCGCGAACAAGGATCTGTCCCACATGGCGCGTTTCGCGCTGGAACGCATTCAGGGCCCGGAAGCCGGCCAGGCACTGCGTGACGCGCTGCCCAAGGTCGCACCCGAACTGCAGGTGGGGCTCCTGAGTACGCTGGGGGCCCGCGCCGAGGAGGCCGACGTGCCGCTCTTCGCCAGCATGCTCAGTGACAAGAACCCGGCCGTCGCGCGAGCGGCCGCCGTTGGCCTTGGACACATCGGCTCCAGCGCCGCCGCAGCCGCGTTGGCGGCCGCCAAGCCGTCCGATCCGGCAGCCACATCGGCCGCCATCGACGCGTCCCTGGCCTGCGCCGAAGGCCTGCTGGCCGCCGGTAAGAAGGCAGAAGCGCTGGCCGTTTACAAGCGTTTCGCGGGCAGTGACCAGCCCAAGCATGTGCGTCTCGCCGCCACCCGCGGCATGCTGGCCTGCGCCGGCAAGAAGGACGCCTGATCGTCGTTCCCGCCCGGGGAGCCACCACCTCGAGCGGAATACCACCCCTCGAGGAACGCCATTCGTGACCCGACCCGTCCGCCCCCGCCCCGCGAACAGTCCGCCGAGCCCGGTTCCCTTCGCAAGTCGACCGCTGCTCGGCTCCGCGACGGCCGCCCTGCTCGCTGCCGTGCCGCTCCACCTGCCAATCGGCTCCACGATCGCCGTCGCGTTCTCCTACGCGACTCCTGCGTCGGCCCAGGATGCGGGAACACCGGCCGCTTCGACCGACCAGCCAGCCACCGACACGAGCGCCGACCCAGCCGGTGACACTGCGGACCTCGTGCAGCTGGTCGTCAATCTTATCAACGAGGCCGACAAGGACCTGCGGGCACTCGGGTTCGATCAGGTCCGCACGGAAGTTCCCGGAGCGGCGGCCACGCGTCAGTTTGCCGAGCTGCTGCCCAGCATGGCAACCGACGCGCAGGCCGGGCTGCTCAGCGCCCTGGCCGATCGCGGCGATGCTGCGGCGCGGGACGCCGTGGTGAAGTTGCTGGACGGGGCCCAGGACGAAGCCGTCCGTATCGCGGCCACCCAAGCCTTGGGCGCGCTGGGCAATCCAACCGACGCGACCCGACTGGTCCAGCAACTGAGCGGCAAGTCGGCCGCCGAACAGACGGCCACGCGCGCGGCGCTCGTGCGTCTGGCCGGCGATGCCACTTCGCGTGAAATCATCGCCCTCGTACCCGCCCAGCCCGTGCCGGCCCGCGTTGCGCTGCTGGAAATCCTGGCCACGCGCCGCGCCTTCAACACGGTGCCGGAGCTGTTGAGCCTCGCGGTCGATAACGAACCACAGGTCCGCGCCGCGGCAATGACCACGCTGGGACAACTGGCCAGCGTCGATCACGTGCCCGGACTGGTCGCGGGCGTACTGAAAGCAGCGCGCGGACCGGAGCGTGATGCGGCCGAGAAGGCCGTCATGCTGGTCTGCCAGCGGGTGGAACCGGCCGATGCCCGCGCCGACGCGCTGCTGGTCGCCATCAGGAAGCTACCCGAAGCCGATCGGCCGCAACTGCTCTCCACACTCGGTCGCGTCGGCGGTCCCGCCGCGCGAACGGCCGTCGAGGAAGCACTCGCCGCACCCAAGACGCACGAAGCGGCCGTACGCGGACTCGCCAACTGGCCCGATGCGTCCATCGCCCCCCGGCTGATCGAACTGGTCCAGTCCGACGCGCACCCCGAACACCGGCGGCTGCTCCTCAAGGCGCTGCTTCGCGTCTCCGTCCTCGGCAACGACTCGCGCACCGATGCCCAACGCCTGGAACTTCTCCAGCAAGCACTCGGCATGTCGACACGCGATGACGAACGCACGTTCGCGCTGCAGCGAGCGCGTGCGGTGCGCACGGTCGATTCGCTGCGGTTCCTGCTGCCCTACCTCGACCAGCCCCCGTTCGCGGAGACGGCGGCGGAGTCGATCGTGGAACTGGCCCACCATCGCGGCTTGCGAGAGGCACACAAGCCGGAGTTCATGGCGGCACTCGATCGTGTGCTGGCCACCAGCAAGAATGAAGTCGTCCGCGATCGCGCGGAACGTTACCAGCGAAACCAGACCTGGACTCGCGGCAGCACTCCCGCTCAGCCTTGATTGCGCCGCCGAGCCCGCACGACGACGGCTCGCCGTCGGGTTGATGCGGTCGGGACGGCCACGCTCCAACGAAAACGGCCGACTGGACAGGGGTCGAGTCGGCCGCTTTGAATTCACAAGACGATCCGCGGGACTCTTGCTCCCGCGGCGGCTTCTTCAGGACTAGCTGCGACGCGAGCGGGCGGCACCAATCAGGCCCATCGCCGACAGGCCGCACAGCACCATCGAACTCGGCTCCGGCACCTGCAGCGCCGAGATGTTCGCCGTCGCTCCGGCCGTGAAGTCCTGCAACTCACCGCCCGACTGGCTCAAGCCCGCTCCACCATTGACGTCCGTCATGGCCAGCGAGATGGAGAACGAGTTCGGATTCAGCAGGCTGGCGAGCGTGCCGCCCGTGAAGCTACCGACGGTCAGGTTCGCGAACGAACCGGTCGCCGCGCTGCCGAGCGATCCCACGATCGCTCCACCACCCACGCTCGCGGACAGCAGCAGCGTGTTGGACGCATCCCACAGGCTGATCGACCCGCCAGACGTGGGCTGGACGAGCACATTGCCGAGGATGGTAGCCGTGCCCGAGATCTGCACGTCCGCGATCGTGAACGAGGCGACATCCGCGGGGATGTCCGATCGGCCACTGAGGAAGCCGACGAAGTTCACGTTGGTGTTCTGGTCGCCGAGCGTCGACGCATTGCCGTCGTCGATCGTCGAGAACGCGTTCCCGGTCAGATCCACGTCGTTGCCATCAAAGCCCGCGGAACCCAGGTCGATCTTGATGATCGTTTCCGCGGAAGCCGACGAGACCAACACACCCAGGATGGGCACTGCCAAAAGACGGAAGAACGTTCGTTTCATAGCTGCGTACTCCTAACTCCATTTAAGAGGGTCCACTACCACCATTCGTCCATCTGGGCGAATCCGTGCCCAGCGAGCTGGGGACGCATGATGGCGAGGCAGACTTCACATTGCGGGCGAAGTCACCAAGGCCGGCACACGGCCGACCTTTCATTCTCAGTTCCAACACTGCATGACCGTGGAGCAAGTTCCGGGACAACCCGAGTCACGTTTGCCATCCACCAGGCGGGTCAGGCCCGGCGTCGGCCGGGTCGCTCCTGATCGCCTCCGACGATCGTGGACGTCCCTTGCTCACCGCTCACTCACCCAGTATAGCCTCTCCCGCCTATCCGGAAAATCTCAATCTATGCACGAGTCGACGCTCGCAAGATGTTTTTTTGCGAGCGTTTCCGGAGTGCCCACCCGGGTTCCTCGCATCGCTCGGAAACACTGAAAAAACCGAGCAAAACAGCGATTTCAGGCCAGCCGCGACTGCTAGCGACGGACTGACAGCAGGTTGTCAGTGGACGGGCGTTGCACGCGAAGTGATGCACGGCGGCGGATGACAAAGAGGGTTACGGCCCACAGAAAGGGTCCCGCGCCGAACACGGGTTCGGGCACCTGGATCATTTCGTACACCGCATCGGCCAGGATCGCGTGCGCGCGGGTCCCCGGATGCACGGCATCGTAGAAGACGTAGCCGTTAACCTCGTCGGCGGGCAGGGTCGGCGGCGCGCCGGCCAGCCCAGAACTCGCCAGCAAGGGGATGGTCGAGAGCACGGCGACGGGATCGGTGATATTCGTGAAACCGTAGCGAGCCGGATCGGCGAACCACATCCTTTCCAGGGCGGCAATATCGAGGAATTCCAGGCGCACGCCCGGATGGTCACGCTGCGTCCTCTCCAGCAGCAACAGCGACTCGCGTGTTGAAGCCTCGACCGCCGCGTCGAAACCTGCCAGGACTTGCGGCGATTCGCCGCGCGTCATCGGCGTGGTGGTCAGGTCGGGAATACCTGCCAACAGGACGTTCTTCGCGCCGCGACCGATAAGCGTCTCCACGGCCGCGGCTTTGCCGCGCGCCACGTCAACGCCCAACTGCGCATAAGCCTCGGTCGTATCTAGTTCTGCGTTCCAGATATCGTTCGGACCGCCGCTGACAAGCACCCAGTCCGCGGCGGAAACGGAAGTCACGCCCGCTACGAGGTCACTGAGCTTCGGCGCCAACAGCGTGTCGCTCAGGACGCGAGCCCCCCCGTACGCGTAGTTCTTGCCGCCCCGCAGGCTCGGCGTGGCGCGTGGCAGCGACATCCGGTCGGCAAGGTAGTCCACCCAGACAGGCCCGTTGGAAAACCGTCCCTCGAAGTAGCCCGCCGATGGATCGGGGATGACCGGAAATAAAACCAGATTCTTGGTGCGTTCCTGGATGTTTCCCCCATCCGAAAAACTGTCGCCAAACACGACCAGGTCCGCTCGCGCCAGCGAATTCCACCCCAGCACGATCGTCACGACCCAGCTCAACCACCAAGCCCCTCGTCCCTTTGCGGTCTTCATCCCCGTCTCTCCCGGTTACTCGTCTCCACATCCGCTCGTCATGGCTTGCACGACCGCCTCACACCGCGGCGAGCCCCTATTATCAAGCCCCCTTCATCGGTCACAAGGAGTGAAATGAGGCGACCGAACGACACCGCGTACTTCGCCGCCGCTCGAGTTTCATTGCCTGAACGCGTTCGCCTGAATGCGGGAACTTCCCGGCGGAAACACCTCCGATTCGCCGGCCTTGACCACCGATGCGCGGGCCAGGCCGCGAGGCCCTTGGCTCCTCCTCGGCCATTCGCAGCCCGATGGATGGAGAGCGATGCCCCGGCCCCACGGTCCCTCGCGTTGCATCCGGGGTGGCCCACGCTCGCCGCCGGCGGGCCTTTCGTGTTGCTCGTGTCGATTGCGAGGATCGCTCGGATCACACCGCCAAGCACCTCGCGAACCTTGGCAATTCCCGGCAGCCGCCGAGCTTCCCACCCTACGAAAAAGCCAGATTGGGGAGTTACGCGCACTCCGAGGATCGCTCCATGCAAGCCACGCTGCAAGACTATCAGGGCATTCCAATGCACCTGAGCTATTCCGACCTGGGCGAGGAACTGACCGCCCACGAAGCGGCACGGAAGGCAGTCGACCTTGCCGACTCCTGCGGCTGGAAGAGCGCGCTGGAGCAGGTTTTCGGCGTGAAATCCCCCGAAGTCCGCTATGCCTGCGATCCGCGGCGTTTCCTGTTCGCCGACCTGCTGCCGCTCACGCCCGAGACCGACGCGCTCGAAATCGGCGTCGGCTTCGGCCAACACACCGTCGGCCTCGCCCGCCGCGTCCGGACTCTCGACGTCATCGAAGTCCGCCTGCTCAACACGATGTTCACCCGCACGCGATGCGAGCAGGAGGGCGTCGACAACGTCAACTTCCACTGCGGCGGGGACGACTGTCGGCTGCCGTTTGAAGACGCCTCCTACGACCTCGTGGTGATGAACCTGGTCCTCGAATGGTGCGCATCGGGCAACCGAGCGGCTCCCGGCGTGCTCGGCCAGCAACAAATGCTGTCGGAAGTTCGGCGAGTGCTCCGCCCCGGCGGGATCCTCCAGGTGAACACGAAGAATCGATTCGCCTTGAGCTACGTTTTGGGCGGCCCCGACGAGCACCTGCACAACCTGCGTTTCGGCAGCGCGCTGCCCCGTTTCCTGCAGCGAGCCCTCCTGAAACGCAGGGGACTGAAGCCCCTCGGCCACCTGCACTCCTACGGTGAGCTGCGGTCGCTGATTGAAGCCAACGGCATGAAGGTCCGCCATACGTTCGAGGCCTATCCGGAGATGCGGTTCCCCAAGCACTTTGTGGACAGTTCACGAACGTGGAGCCTCCCGCGCGACGTCGCGTTGGGCCCCACCAAGCGCACGCGGTTGGTCATGCGGATGATCCCGGCGCGCTTGCGGAAGTACTTCACGGCAGGACTGTTCTGCCTTGCGGAAAAGGTCGACGACTGATGGATGGCACCTCGATCATCGATTCGACACTCACCGAGCTGGACCTGAC
>JBIIEC010000193.1:0-10502 GCA_044238045.1 Pirellulaceae bacterium
GACGCCTGGCGACGGCTCCGCGCGGAGTTCGGGCGAGCTGGGCAACTCGCGACGCTCTCCCGCCATGGCAGGTCGACCGCTAGCAGCTTGCAGTGCGAGGGTGTGACAGGCACGCACGAAGCAAGCGCGGGCTACCTCGACGCCGACGCGATGCCGACGCGACGGGGCGCGACGCTAAGCGATGCAGAGGCCGTTTCTTAACGCGGGCGACCGGCCGAATCGCTGGCCGAGCCGCGCGGCTTGGACGCGGGGAAGACCAGCTGCAGCAGTTGCAGGCCCAGAAAGAATCCCAGCGGCAGGAAGATGGCGACCGGAAAGAAACGCCACCAGACCGACTCGCGTATCGACAACTGCATGGCGTCAACAAGGCCCGCGACCATCAGCATCGCCAGCACCCAGAACAGCATCGCGCAGCCGCCCGCAGCCATCAGGCTCTTGAACGTCGCCTGCTCCGACACCTGCTCGTGGTAGAGGTCGATGGTCCGGCGTCGGCGACAGCTGCGTTCCACGCCATCGGTCAACTCCAGCCCGCGACACACATGCTCCCAGTCGAGGCGCTCGACGGATGCAGCGGCTTGGCTCCCGATGCCATCGACGCTCCCGGCCCTGCCCGCCGCGTCCGCAGCTTCGGGCTCCTGGCGCGCCAGTTCCGCGAGCACACGTCGCCAGAAGGCGAGTGCCGGGGAGTCGTTCGTGGCCCAGACGGGAGGCGTCGTTGAGGGCGGGCTGGCATCGAGGCCTGCCAGGCGACCGTCGGCGCCGTCGGCATGGGCTTCCCACGTCCAGGAGGGCCCGGAGCCGATGGCTGTGGCGCGGATTCTTGGCGTCTCGCCACTGCGGGTTGGCAGGATCGACCACCGCGCCGACTGTCCGCCGGCAGCCGTCAGGTGCACCGTCAGTTGTCCATACTGCACCTCGTCGCTCGCGCCGCCCACCGCCGTGACCTGCTTGATCTCCCCCAGCAGTTCGCGCAACACCAGCGCGTCGCGGGCAAAATCGTCGATCACGGCGTCGCGCGAGCGATCGTCTGAAGTGCGTTCCCAGATCCACTGCTCGACCCCGCCGGCTGACGCGGTTGCGTCACTCGCCGACGCAGCACCCGCCAGCGTATCCGGGTCGGTCGCTGGATGCGTCCCAGCCATCTGCGGCGACACGCGACGCAGACGATCCAGTTCGGGTCGTTCGGCGAGTGGAACGTACGGAAAGACGCGGACCCCCGTATCTTTGCGGATCATTTCCAGTTCGTAGGCCAGGATCATTTCGCAGGCGGGATGCACGAGCACCAGCGGGATCGTGCCCTGGAACAGACGCCGCAGCTGCTCCTCGCGAGTCGCAAGGGCCTCCTCGCCTCGCGGTCGGCCGGCGACAAGAATCAGGTCGTGCTGGTCGCTGCCGAGCAGCTGCTGCCAGTCCACCAGTTGCGGAGCGACGGTCATGTGCGCGGCGAGTCGATGCAGTTCGGGGCCCGCCTGGACGGCGGTGGTCCAGCGCAGCGAACGCCCCAGCAAGTCGTCGGCCTGGCCAGCGGGAGCCACGCCCTGGCGAGACGCGTCCTCACCCGCCGCGGAAACCAGGGCTCGCATCAGATCCAGCAGCCCGGAGTCTTCGCCGAGCGTTGCCAAGCGCAACACGCCCGACGGCGTCGCAAAGCTCCTGGACCGGTCCGCAGTCGCTGCCATGCCTGTCACTCCCCGTTCCCCGGGCCCATCCTCGCTCGCATCAGTCAGCCGCAAGGCTTCACGGGGACAACCGCGTCCGTCCCGCCACGGACCGCCACCAAGCGGCTCGACTCCCACGGCCATCCCGCGATCATCGTAGCAGAATCGGTGGGGCCGCAAGACCACTCCTCCAAGCCGGTCCGCTCGCTCCGCGTCACCTGCCAGCGAGGCTTGCGGCGCACCGATCCCCCCGGCAGACGGTTGTCGGTGGAGGGACCGTTATTTACGATGAGGGGAGCGAAGGCACGTCGCCCGGCCGCCGTCTGACCCGCAGTCGCGGGGCTATCGTTGAGCCACCCGCCGGCATTCCTGCCCGGGACAAGCAAGGTTGATCCATGACGAAGGTCCTCACGACCGAACGCCTGATCGAGCTGGTGAAGCGGAGCGAGCTGGTCAGCAAGGAAGACCTGGCTGGCTTCATCGGTCAGCGTGCGAGTCGTTCGCAGGGCATTCTTTCGCTCGCGCCTCAGGACCTGCTGGCGGGCATGACGGAGGCAGGGCTGCTGACGGCTTGGCAGGCGGAGCAGCTGGCCAAGGGCAAGTACCGCGGCTTTCGACTCGGCAAGTACACGCTCAAGGGCCACCTGGGCACGGGAGGCATGAGCAGCGTCTATCTGTCGGAACACCCGATCATGCGCCGCCCGGTGGCCATCAAGGTGCTGCCGAAGGCGCGGGTCAGCAAGTCGAGCTACTTGGAGCGTTTCGAGCTGGAAGCGCGAGCGGTGGCGGCGCTGGACCACCCGAACATCGTGCGTGCGTACGATATCGACAACGAGGACGACACGCACTACATCGTGATGGAGTACGTGGAGGGGCAGGACTTCCAGCGCATGGTGGAACGCGAGGGACCGCTGACCTACGAGCGAGCTGCGGACTACATCGCCCAGGTGGCCGTCGGCCTGCAGCACGCACACGAAGGCGGCTTGGTCCATCGCGACATCAAGCCGGCCAACTGCCTCGTCGACCGCTCCGGCACCGTCAAGATCCTGGACATGGGCCTCGCGAAGTTCACGTCGGACGATGCGTCGCTGAGCGCCGTGTACAAGGACAGCGTGGTCGGCACGGCCGACTACCTGGCCCCCGAACAGGCCGTGAACAGCAGTCGCGTGGACAGTCGCGCCGACATCTACGGCCTGGGCGGAACGCTCTACTTCCTGCTCACCGGCCACGCGCCGTTTCCGGAGGGATCGCTGACGGAACGGCTGCTGAAGCACCAGCGCGAGGAGCCGCGGAGCATCTTCCTCGACCGCCCCGATGCGCCGCCAACGTTGGTGGACATCTGCCATCGCATGATGGCAAAGAAGCCGGAACAGCGCATGCAGACGGCGGCCGAGGCGGCGCAGGAGCTGCGATCGTGGCTGGCCACGCGCGGCTATGGCGAACGGCCGTCTCAAGGCGGCAAAGGCCCCGTCGGGCGACTGCCCTTCTGGCCGCCCTCGCCTCCGACAACCGAACCCGGCCGCTGGCCGCAGCCCGCCTCCAAGACGCCTTCGCGCGAGTCCAGCCGCGGCACCGGCGACACCCTCTCCGCCCAGAATGCCGATACGAACCGCATCCGCGAGGAAGACCTCACGCTGGCTCCCCTCGACGACGAAGCCCGTCGCGGACAGGACTCCGCCGCCGGTCACTCCGACGTCACCAATCTCTCCGCCTCCGACCTGCACCTCAGCAAGGAGGTGCTGTCGCGGATCGAGGAGGAGATCGGAGGCGAATCGACCAGCGGTTCGCTTGTCGACCTACTGCAGGATCATCGACTGTCAAACGTCTCGACCAGCGGAGTGGTCATCCGCCGACGGCGTTCGAGCATTCCCATCGGAGTGCTCGTCGCCATCCTCGCCGGCGTCGCCGGCCTGCTCCTGCTGATCTTCCTGCTGCTGGCCGTCGTCTAGACGGCCGAAGAACAACCTGAGAAAGGATCAGTCGCGGGCCCGTTTGCGATTCGTGGCGTCCGCGTCGGCAGCCAGCGCGAACAGCGCGTCGGCGGCGGCCACCTGGACTGGCGCGGCCTGGACTGGCGCGGCCTCCGCCGTCACTTCCGGTTCGCCTTCGGCGTCCGGCGTGGGAGCCGGCACCGCAGCGACCGTGGAATTGAGGAAGTTGATCACGAGGATCGCGTCGGTGGGCGTCACGAAACTGTCACCATCCACGTCGAAGTAGGCCGGAATCGGCGTCGGCGGCGCCACCAGCTTGCCGTTCGCCGGATCATGGTAGAGCGGCTCGTTCAGCTCGTTGATGATCAACAGCACATCCAGCGGAACGATCAATCCGTCGTTGGAGACGTCCATGGGCTTTTTCTTGTTCTGCCACGCTCCCGACACGGCCGCGGCCGTATTGGCGAACACGACGCCCGTGCGTTTCTGGTCCGCCGTCAGCGTCACCGTCTGGCTGCCATCGCCCGACGCAGGCAGCGTCTGCCGGAAGCCCGCAGGCACCACTTCGTTCACGCGATAGGTACCCGCGGCCAGGCCCGTCAGCTCGTAGGCGCCGTTCGCATCCGTGATCGTCCACGGCTCCGACCCCTCCGAGTTGATCCGCAACGCGTCAAACCGTCCCGTGATGTCAGGGTGCTCGGTGTAGGCCACCGCATAGGCGATGTCCGCATCCTCCAGCGACACCGAAATCGTCTCGTGGTCATACTGGAGCAGTCCCGAGGAAACATCCTCGGCCAGCAGCACTCCTTCGGCATTGTAGGCCTGCAGCACGCCGGCCAGTCGCGCGAACTCGCGCTGCCCAATGAAGTCGATGGCCACCGCCGAGACAGGACTGGCGAAGTCCATTCGCAGGCGGAAGGAACTGTTGAAGAAATGCACGCCGTCGTAGCCGAAGACGCGTTGCCCGGTGGAGTTGAACGGGTCGGTGGACGAGGAGATCACCGGCGAGGGAACCAGCGGACCGTTATCCGTGCCCGCCACTCGCAAAGTCACCCCCGCCGCGGCGCCGTCAATCGGCGCGTTGGCAGCGAAGTTATCCGGCTCCACGATCTTGCCCACCGTGTCCAGCCGATCGTTTCCGTTCAGGTCGAGGTACGTCGTCACTTCCGCCTGCCCCGGCTCGCCCGCATCCACGACGCCATTGCCGTTCACGTCGTTGATCACCGTTCCCGAGATCATGGCCGCGAGCACACGGCGCGACTCGAGCGATTCCAGTTGCGGACGCACCCGGCTTGCACAGGCGTAAGCACGGGAGAGGGAGCCAAACGAACGTCGTCGGGAGTTGCTAATCATGGGGGTGGTCTCTGGGGATCTTCCAAACAGGACGTCCCGAAGGACGTGGTAAGTCAAGCGACGCGAACCTGGCAGCGCGAATCCCGCCGGAAACGGATCCCGACGGAACTCGATTGCTGGCCGCCGGCTCCTTCGCCCTCAGCCTTCCATCAGCTTTCATGTCATGCTAAATGAAGGCTCCCGGGCCAGCAAGCAACCAACTCGCCTAGGCTACGCATTCGGTAATCTTATCCATGTACACCCTCGTTTCCAGAACCGGTTACTTCAGCGCTGCAGGAGAATCTGCGTGGCGTTTCAGAAGCTGAACACGCGCGTGTTCAGAAGACCCAACGCGGAGGAGAAGCGTTTTAGAAGCAGTCGGCGGAACGAGGCGCCGACGGCGGACGCGGGAACGGGGCCACGCGAACAGCAGCGGCAGATCCGGGCGTTGCGTCCGGACGCCGTGCCCTGGAGGCGCAAAAAAAGCCGGCGTATGAACGCCGGCTTATGAGACACTGGCTTCTCGACCAGAACGCTCAGCAACTCGGGAACGCCCCGGGTGAACCGGTGTTCCCGACGCCTGGCGGCCTAACGGCTTTCCAGACCAAGAGCCTGAATCAAGCAGGAGGCACCGGGCGTGAGGTCCCGCAGCTTGCCGGCGATCACGGCCTTCTCGGAAGCCGAAGCCTTCACAGCTCGCTTCTTGAAGTGAGCGACCTTCTTCTTCCGGTGACGACGGCGGCGGATCTCCTTGTGACGTTCGATCGACATAGGCATTCCCATCCAGTCTGGAGGAGTACGAAAATCAAAGTGAGGTTCGGAGTTCAGCAGTCCCGCCTAAGGGCACGCCTTTCCGAGAGCCGCCTCTTGTAGCAGTTCCTTAACGGTCCGTCAACGCTCGACCGCCCGCACGGGCCCTCCCTGCTTCGTGTCGGCACGAGCATCTGGCGGGCCGCTACGCCCCCCAGGGCCCCCGGCGCACTGGCACCGTGCCCTGCGAGGCAAGGCGGATGGGGAGGGATTCGAACCCCCGGTACAGTTGCCCGTACTGCAGTTTTCAAGACTGCCGCCTTCGTCCACTCGGCCACCCATCCGTCACTGAAAAACAGCGTACGATGCCCCGGAAACGACCAGACCGGTCTTCACCCTGGTCTTCCCCGGTTCACCGCGGTGAACTCGGATTCTAGCGAGTGACGACCGGCGATTCTAGCGACCCCGGGAGCAGGCGGCACGGTTTCCGGAAACGCCACCGCGTGGCACGTCCAGCAAACTCGGCCAGTCCGTAGACTTCAACTCACCGCTGGACTTCGAAGTTGTTCATCATCCGCATGTCTTCATGCTCCGCCGTATGGCAATGCCACACAAAGGGGCCGGTGAAGGTGCGAAACTTCTGGAAGACCTCGATCACGGCACCCGACTCCAGATTGGTGATGTCGCGTTTGTAACGGCCCCATGGCGGAGGAACCCGACCGTTGATCCGTTGCACCTGGTGTCCCTCCAGATGGGAGTGGAATGGATGCCACCAGCCGCCTCCGCCGTTTTCCACGATCCACCGTTCGGCCGTGCCGAGACGCGGCGTCGCGTCGATGCGATGCTCATCGTAGAGTTCGCCATTGATCGACCACGCGCCTTGATTGCGTCCGAGCCGGAAGCGACGGGTGGTAACAATCTCCTGCGGCAGGATCGGCACATGCGGCCGCAGCGGCGTGTTCTCGACCACCGTGGCATCGTTGGGCACCGCCTCGCCGCGTACGATGAACTTCAGAAACGGAGCCGGCTGATCTGCCGTCCCCTTGGGCCTTCGCCCATCCACCTGCTCCCACGTGTTCTCCAGGTAGAGCTCTTCGGGAGCGTTGCGGAAGTCCACGACGATCTCGATCCGGTTGCCCGGCGAGATGTCGGCCTCACGACGCACCATCGCGTAAGGCAGCAGCCAGCTGTCCGCGGCGATCTGCAGGAATGACTGCCCGTTGCTCAGCCGCAGGTTCAGGAACCGAGCGTTGGTGCCGCACAGAATCCGGAAACGATATTTGCGTCGCTCCACCACCATCCGCGGCTGCACCACTCCATTGACGATCCACGTGTCGCCCAGCTGGCCGTTGTGATCGAGGAAGTCGTAGTACAGCGTGCCATCGGCATTGAAGGTGCGGTCCACGATCGCCAGGGGCACATCCTGCGGGCCGCTGGGTAGGACGTGCGCATCGACCAGCCGGTCCTCCAGCGCGTCATGCATCAGGTGAAAACCGGCCAGGCCCATGTAGACGTTGTGCCCCGTAATGTCCATGGCATGGTCGTGGTACCACATCGTGGACTGCGCTTCGCTTTCCGTCGGCTCTCCGTCATCCTCGGGAACCGTGTTCGGATAGAAATAGTCCCGGGACGTCCGGGGAAGCACGTAGAACGAGGGAAATCCATCGGAGTGCGAAGGGGAATGGCCGCCGTGCAGGTGGATGCTGGTTTCAATGTCCAGCGTGTTCGTCACGCGAACCACGGCGGGCTCGCCGGTCCGCGAAATAATCGTGGGCCCCGGCACCACTCCGTCGTAGCCCCACACGGGCGTTTCCACCCCCGGAATGAACTCGTGCACGGATTCGCGAATCGTCAGCTGGTAGTACTTGGTCGGGAACCGCTCCCATTCACGCAGCCGCGCGAATTCCGGCGCGATGCCGCCCTCGACTTCCCCGGGAATGTACGGAGCAACACCCACCGACAGAGGTTGCAGCACGTGCGGATTGGGCAGGTCCTGAATGAAGGGCGTGATCCGGAATGGCGTCTCCACCGCCCGCGAAGAACTCCGCCCCTCCGCATGCACCCGGCGCAACCACGGATTGGTCGCGACACCCGCAAGCAGTGAAGACCCCAGGAAGGCTCGTCGAGACAAAGGCGAGAGCAGGCGTGGTCGCAGGTCCATGGGAGTGTTTGCTCGAGGGTAGTAGTCACTGCTTCCAGGCCTAAAAGTCGGCTGAAGAACGCAACTCGGAATCAAATCGCGGACGACCCCAGAAAGCACCGTTGCGGCGGACCGCTTGAAGAAGAGTGTAACTACACAGCGGCTCCAGCGGTCCACTTTCTTCCTCTCGCCCCCCCTTCATTTCGCAATCTTCACGAACGCCAGCCGCCCGGCCTAAAAAAAAAACGCCGAGCTCGCAAGCTCGGCGTGTCAATTCTTTTACATTCGACTCAAACAGCGTCGTCCGCCGTGAAGCCATCCCGCCCGAGAACTTAGTCTACGGGAACCACCGCACCACCGGCGTAGGAGTCGCCACGCGCTGGGGTCTTGGATCGAAGGTCTGCATCATCCGCATGTCCTCGTGCTCCAGATTGTGGCAGTGGAACACAAACGGGCCTTCGAACGTCCGGAACTTCATGAAGAGTTCCACCTCGGTATTCCCTTGCAGGATGGCTGTGTCGCTCTTGTAGCGGTCCCAGGGATCAGGCACCTGTCCGTTGATCCGCTGGATTTGGTGCGACTCCAGGTGGATATGGATCGGATGCCACCAGCCGCCGCTGCTGTTTCGCAGGATCCAGCGTTCGGCCGATCCCAGACGCGGAACCGCATCCACGCGTTGTCCGTCATACAACTCGTTGTTGACCGTCCAGACGCCGTTGCTGCGTCCGAAGTTGAAGGCTCGCGTGAACTCGATCTCCTCGGGCAGGATCGGCGTGTGCGGCCGCAGCGGTGTGTCCACGGTGACCGTGGCGTCGTTGCGTGCCGGAGCGCCCTGCACGATGAACTTCACGAGCGGGACTGGGGTGGCCGCGATGCCATCCGGCTTGCGTCCGTCGGTCTGGGCCATCCAGTTCTCCAGGAACACCTCGGCTGGAGCGTTCGTGAAGTCGATGATCACTTCCGCGCGTTTGGCCGGCGTCATGGTGATGTCAGGCCGCTGCATCGCGTACGGGAGCAGCCAAGCGTCGGTGGCGATCTGCAGGAACGGCTCTCCCGTGCTGAGCCGCAGGTTGAACACCCGGGCGTTGGACGCGCACAGAATACGGAAACGATACTTGCGACGCTCGACGACAAACTTGGGCTGGACAACGGCATTGACGATGAAGACATCGCCGATGGCACCGTTGTGGTCCAGGAAGTCGTAGTACATCGTGCCATCCGCGTTAAACGTCCGGTCGGCAATGACCAGGGGGACGTCGTAAGGAGGCTTTGGCAGCACGTTCGAGTCGATCAAGCTGCCTTCGAGGTCGTCCTGACAGATGAAGAATCCCGCACAGCCCATGTATGCGTTGTGGGCCGTGATGTCCATCGCATGGTCGTGATACCAGCACGTGGATGGCGACTCGGTGTAGTCCGGTTCGCCATTGAGGAGCGGCACGCAGTTCGGATAGAAGTAGTCGCGTGCCTGCCCCTGCAGGATGTAGAACTCCGGATGGCCATCGGCATGAGCCGGAGTGTGGCCACCATGCAGGTGCACGGATGTCTCCACGGGCAGACTGTTCGTGATCCGTACCACGCACGGCTCTCCGATGCGGGCCTGGAAGGTCGGCCCCGGCACCACGCCGTTGTACGCCCAGACCGGCGTATCAACGCCCGGAATGAACTGATGAATGCCCTGGCGAGCCTCCAGATCGTAGTACTTCGTGGGCAGCTTCTCCCACTCCTTGAGCCGCGAAAACTCCGGGGCGATTCCGTGGTGCACGGCCCCCGGAACCCAGGGCGGCGTTCCGATGGAGGTCGGCTGCATGACGGGAGGAAACGGCAGGTCTTGGGTGAAAGGCGTGATTCGGAACGGCGTGACGCCGGGACGAGTGCCGGGGATGGTCTGGGGAGCACCCGTTCCCGTTCCCGTTCCCCCGGCCTCACCGGCCTTGTCATCGCCACGCTTCTTGGATTTTTTCGCCTTCTCGGCGGCTTCGTCCTTCTCGGACTTCGCCTTCTTCCCGTCGCGCGACTTCTCTTCTTCCTTCTTTTCCTGGGCGTGGGCGGCCGCAGCCATGGAAACTCCCCCCAGAGCGGCAAAAGAAGTTCCCACAAACCTGCGACGAGAAAACTCTTCCCCGTTCTTCCGCATCGACATAACTCGTCACTCCTGGGTGGTGAAATCCTAACTCGTTTCCGGCACGCCCTTGGGTCCGGTCACCCCGGCATCGGCGACATGCTTGCCGCTTCAGATCAGGGTGTCCGTCCTTGCGTTTCTGCGTTCAATCCTGGCCACTGGATCATGGAACAAGCTTTTCAGCGACCACGTTTCGGCACCGGCTCCGTCACGCGGCATCGCTCCACACGCTCAGGTGTTGGCATCTGCCTGTCGGCGCCAACCGTGACCTGTGCCTCACACGCCCAACTCTAAAACGAAAACTCAACTCGTGAAGTGAAGCCCCCTGAATTCGGGACGCTTTGCGAGTAGAAGCGACGGCGAAGGCTCACTAGGTAGTTTCTCGCAAGGAACGCCCCGAACTTTTTGCTCCTCATGATTCCCGCAGCGGAGACGGGCAAGCGACTCCACGTGAAATAGTTCCGCTCTGTCCGATCGAAGGCGTCCAAGACTTTCCTGCTCGTCGGCCGACCGAGCCCTGGCCGTGGCGTCTCTATGCCAAAACGGCCTCTCTGACCTCGAGGCACACGTTC
>JBIIEC010000585.1:0-3084 GCA_044238045.1 Pirellulaceae bacterium
ATACCTGGGTGCCTTTCTGGAACGGCACGTCGACAGGATCCGCAGTCGCGCGGCAGTATACGAACTGGTCGGCCGGTGAGCCGAACGATTTCGGGGGAAATGAAGACTTCCTCGCGATGGTGGCGAACGGGCAGTGGAACGACGTGAGCAGCACGGGGGCACGTCCGTACATGGCCCTCGTTCCCATGGTCCAGGACGCAGGACGCGACCTGCTCGTGGCGAACATCCAGTCCACCGGAGGCAATGTCGAGCTTTCGGCGGCGGGTGACCTGCTGCTGGAGGGAACGATCAAGGCTGCCAACGACTTTAGCTGGAGGGGCGCCGGCGATCTTCTCATGGCCCCCAATGCCTTGAACTCCACCTCCGAGCGACTGCAGGCCTCGCGACTGGTGCTGCAGTCCGACGGTGCGGTTGGAACCCGCGAGGCCCCGATCTCGGCGCGTGTCGGAGAGATCGTGGCCGCCGAGAGTATCGCGGCGCTGCACTTGAACAACGGCCGTGAACTGCTGCTACACGACTTGATCGTCGCGGAGGGCGACCTGAACATCGTCTCGTACTCGATCACGGTGGACGGCAAGGTCGCGGTGGTCAGCGGCGGCAATCTCACGCTGGCCGGCACGGGCCGTTCCAAGGTGTTTGAATACATCGATGGTTCCTTCACCTACGACGCGGCGGTGGCAGACGCCGCCGCGCGGAATGGCCGTGTCGCCACGATCCGCTTCGCGCCGGAACAGACGGCTGCCGCGGCCGCGGCGGGCGGCAGGACCGCCTGGCTCGGGGGCTCCGACGCGCTGGTCGAGGGCGCCTGGAAGTGGCCGAACGGGGACGGGACCAACGCCGATTTCTGGAGCGGCAACTATGTGGGAAAACCGGTGAACAGTGCCTACGCGCACTGGGCTTCGGGGGAACCAAACGATTACAACAGCCGCGAAGACCAGATGCAGATGCGGCCTGACGGTTTCTGGAACGATTCGAATGGATCCAGCACCAGCGGCTACCTGATCGAATACGACTTGAGCTTGCTGGTACGAGGTGCCATTTCGGTATCGGGGGGTGACGGGCACCTGAACCTTGTAGGTAGGAACTCAGTGCGCCTGGGAGACGTTCGCATGCAACCCGTCATCTCCGCGACCGGTGCAGGGCAGATCGCCATCGCGTCGGGAACGACTTATGGCGGCGGCCAGTTGAAGGATGGCCTTGGTGATTCGGCCGTTTGGATGGAAAACGGCGCGCGCGTCGTGGCCGAACACGGCACCGTGGCGATGCTGGCGACCGGCAGCGTGTGGCTCGCCTCGGTGGAAACGCAGGCCGATGCACAAGGGCAGGGCGGGGCCGTGCTGGTGCTGGCCGATTATGATGGCGTGCAGGGCAGTTTCGCCGATGGAACGGGAGCAATTCACGCTCAGCCGCTGGTATCCGGCAGCAACCTGGTCGCGGCCGCGGCGGTGCTTGTCGCGGAAGGCGACCCCGTGTCGCGTCAGGGCGTGGGCGGCTCCAACTTGCCGATCCGGACCAAGGTCTCGCGACTGGCGGCAGTGACCGACCGCGGCGAAATCCGCGTCGACAACCGGGGTGCTCTCTCCATTGGACGCATCGACCTGCAACTCACGGGGCTCCTCGGCAGCGTGTTCAACTGGCGCGATGCGATCCCCGTGCAGTCGGTACCCCAGTGGACCAGCGATCGGTATCAAATGCAGGGCGACGGCGTACTGGGCGAACTCGACGGGCACTTCATGGCCGCCGGCCTGGCCATCCTCGACCAAGCCGACCAAGGTTCCGGCCAGCAGGCGATCGACGTGCGGTCCGACACCAGCCTGACCGTCGAGCAGGACGTGCCGGTGATCAATTTCGAAGGCGGCGCGATCCGACTGGCGGCGCTTTCCAAGGAAGATTGGCGCAACGCATTGACCAAGGTGACGACTGCCCGGACGTTTGACGAGGCGGTCGCGGATGCCAAGGCCAAGGGCCTCTGGCTGGCGCCCGCGCTCAACGACGCGATGCAGGCCCAACTCCAGATTCTGGCCGCGGGTTCGTCGATCTGGCTGGGAGGATCGGACGCGAGTCAGGAAGGCGTCTGGCAGTGGCTGCTCGACGGCGAACATCGGCTCACGTTCCAGAACGCAGGCCAGGCCTCAGGCTATGTGAATTGGCAGACCGGCGAGCCGAACGATTATGGCGGCGCCGAAGATGCGATCGAGATGACGAGCACCGGTACCTGGAACGACAACAACGGAGCAAACAACCGGTTTCCGTATGTGCTGATGAAGCCGTCAGCAGCGCGCGTGGTGGTCCACTCGCCGATCTTCTCCGAAGCGGGCACGGGCGCGATCCAGCTCTTGCAGGGCTACGAGGGCTCTTCCTACGGCGTCGCGCTGCCGGCCTCCACGTGCCAGCTCTACCATGACCTGAGTGTTTCCGGAGTGTTGATCGCCGGTCAACCGATCACCGTGAACGTCAGCGATTGCAGCAGCGATACGCCGCTCCTGCAGGGGGCGGCGGAGGGTGAGCCGGGACCGGAGATCCGGTTTGTGATCACACTGGATCGTGCGAGCCGCGACGGGGCCACCTATGCGGATGGACAGTTGCTGCGGTCGTACGCCTGGCAGCCTCCGAGGCACGGATCTTACCAGGTGTTCGCGCGGGTCCTGTCGCCGGATGGCAAGTACACCGACTACCAACGGACGCTGACGATCGCCGATCCACCGGCAGTGGACCTGACGGTGGCGTCGGCGTCGCAGGTACTGCTGCCGGGGCGCAAGGCAAAGCTGCGCGCGTCGTTCGTCGACTTCGGTTTCGAGCCCCGACAGGTGCTGATCAACTGGGGCGATGGCAGTCCCGAGGATCGACTGGAACTCAACGGCACGACGCGTGATTTTGTCAAGACGCACGTCTATCGCTCGCCGGGCCATTACGATGCCGCGGTCACCCTGCTGGATATGGCCAGCGGCGCGACGTTGCGGTCCAACGTCCATTATCCGGTCGCGGGCGTGCAGGTGGTGGACCGGGAACTGCGCGTCGTGGGGTCGAATGGAGCGGACGAGATCACGGTGAATGCCGGACCGCGATTCGTGTCCGTGATGGCCC
>JBIIEC010000194.1:0-10438 GCA_044238045.1 Pirellulaceae bacterium
CCAACGGACCGACCTGCAGATTCCGCCGTTCGTTTCGGTGGGCGGGGCGAGCGAGGGGCCGGGGTTCCTGGGCATGTCCTGGGCTCCCTTCGTGGTCAGCTCCAGCGGCGATATCCGCAACCTGAAGATGGGACTGCCCGCCAATCGGCTGGCGCAACGTATGGCCGCCCTGCAGCTGGTCGAGACGGGGTTCATCCGGCAGCAGCGCGGCAACGCCGCCGCCGACCACGCCAAGGTGTTGGACAAGACGCTCAGCCTGATGACCAGCGACCAGATGAAGGCGTTCAAGGTGTCCGAGGAGCCGGAGGCGGTGCGCGACCGGTATGGACGCAACGGTTTCGGAGATGGCTGCCTGATGGCGCGGCGTCTGGTGGAGGTGGGCGTGCCGTTCGTCGAGGTCGACCTGGGCGGTTGGGATAACCATGGCGGGATCTTCCCCACCCTGCAGAACGATCGGCTCCCCGTGCTCGACCGCGCCATGAGTGCGCTGGTCGAGGACCTGGCCCAGCGCGGACGGCTGCAGGACACGGCCATCATCTGGATGGGCGAGTTCGGTCGCACGCCGCGAATCAATGGCGACGCGGGACGCGACCACTGGGCGCGGGCTTGGAGTGTCGTGGTGGGGGGCGCGGGCATGAAGGGGGGCCTGGCCGTGGGCCAGACCAACGCCGATGGCACCGCCGTCGAAACCGAACCGTACTCCTCGCAGGATCTCATGGCCACGATCTGCCAGTCGCTGGGGATTTCGCTGGAGACCACGTTCACCAGCCAGAACGGCCGACCCATGAAGATCGCCAACAGCGGCAAGGTCATCCGCGAGCTGTTTGCCTAACGGTCCGGCCGTTCGAGGAGTCCCGGGGGCTTGCTGGCAGTCGCCCGCCGGTGCCCGTCCCCGCGCAGGAAAGCTCGCGAAAGTTTTTTCTATTTTCTGCGGCGTTCCCTGCGTAAAATGCGGTCTCCCCAGCGAGATGGAGCGCGGGGGGGGCCGGAGATGGCGGACGCGGGGCCGATCTGGCGAGCCGCGTGGGGCAAAAAAATGGCGTCCCATGCGCAAAAGGGCTGAGTACTTCTCCAGGCCCGGGACGCTTTTCTCAATGAGCACGGCTAGCGATCTGCCGAGTTCCGAACCGATGCCCTGCCCGGACGACGCGGCGCGGACGGCTGCCGCTGCGCCCATGCCGCCTGTGGCCTGCACCGTTGCGGAGAACGCCGGGGCCGCCGACCCTGCCTCGCATACTCGGGGAGACGGCACGCCCGTTCACGCTGGGCCACTGCACGCTGGGCCACTGCACGCTGGGCCACTGCACGCTGGGCCCACAGGCAGCTCGGCGGAAAACAGCTCGCCAAGAAACCCTGCGCCCGAAATCGCCTCGCCGGAAAACGACACCCGGGTTCACGACGAGGGTAGCTCGGTCGGGCCGAGCATCGGGTCGAGCATCGGGCCGAGAATCGGGGCTGGCCCGGTGGCCGAGGACGACCCGCGGCTGGTGTTGCTGGAGGGAGCGGAGGCGGAGCGGCTGGTGGTTCGCCACCAAGCGGGCGTGTGGCGATACTTGCGCGCGATGGGGTGCGATGTGAACGAGGCCGACGACTTGACGCAGGATACCTTCGTGTCGGTGCTGCGTCGCCCGTTCACCGACTATGGCGAGGTGGCGACGTCGGCCTACCTGCGTCGCGTGGCCTTCAGTCGCTTGGTAAGCATCCGTCGCAAGTCGGGTCGGGAGAAACTGGTTGGCGAGCTGCACGAACTGGACATCGTCTGGGGGCGGTTGGCCGGTGGCGACCAGTGGGAAGTGATGCTCGAAGCGTTGCAGCTGTGCCTGAAGTCGCTGAGTGATCGAGCGCGATTGGCGTTGCAGTTGCGATATCGCGATCGCGTGCCGCGGGCGGGCATCGCGGACGCGCTGGAGATTACCGAGCATGGAGTGAAGAACCTCATGCAGCGCGCGAAGAAACAGTTGCGGACCTGCATTGAGAGGAGAATCTCGTGATCAGCGGCCGCCCTGCGGACAATCAGCCTGATGAGGCCGGCGAGCCACTGATCGACTCGCTGCTGGAGGAGCTGCTGGGTGGCCAGTCTCCGCCGGACCAGAAAGCCCAGATCTTGGCGCGACTGCAGCAGCAGCGTCGCCAGCCAGCCGAACCCGAGGAAGCGGCGCCCTTGTCGGTGCCGTGGGATCTGATTCCACCCGAGCTGCTGGCTGCCGAGTTCATGCCACCGGGACTTGCCACGCCCGGGTCGCTTGCCGCCGAAGGCATGGCCGGAGCACCTGCCGAGCAGCAGTCGGTGGCCGCCGAGGGTGCCCGCTTCGAAGGGCCGTCGCCAGCGTCGTCCGATACTGGGCCCCGCCTGCGGGAGATCCGCACACGGCGACCTCGGGTCGTTTCCGAGTTGACGACGAAGACGCGCGGCGGGCGACGCAGGTGGAGCGGGCAGCGATGGCGAGCGATCTTGGCGGGGATGGCGGGAGTCGCCGCCTGTCTGCTGGTGGTCGCCGGGTTGGCCTTCCGTCCCACAGCGTCGAGCCCTGCCAGCGCGCAGCGGCCTGCGGAGTTGGCATCGCCGCGCAAGGCGACGGTGGCGCCCGCCGGTGAACGGGCGAGGACGGCCGAAACGGATCGGTCGCGGCGTCCTGCGCAAGCCGCGGAACGCACCGCCGTTTTGGACAACGCCGTGGCAGACAACGCCGTGGCAGACAACGGCGAGCTGAACAACCCAGCTGATACGGCATCGGACCCTGTGGCGGACGATCCTTGGAAGACCGCGAAGCTGCCGCACCTGAACTTGATGGCGGGCGGCGAGATCAAGCCGCGGAAGGATCCGACGGCAGGTGAGTCTACGGGCCGTGTGGGGGGCCGTCCGACGGCGAATGCGGCGCTGGAGCCGGACAGCACGCTGGAGTTGGCACCGTTTGGGTCGGTTCCCTTCCAGCCTCTGGTGCAGTCGCAGGGCGACTCGTCGAACGGCCTGTCGAACGGCGCGCGAGCGATCTCGGCTGGTCCGTCGATGGCGGACGAGCGGTCCTTCTCGGATGAGCAAGTCGTGGGACGTGTCAACGAGTTGCTCGCCGAGCGTTGGCGTGTGGCGGGGCTGGTCGGCGCGCTGGGCGACGCGGACAGCCACTCCGGCGCGCGTGAAACGCTGCGGGCGGACGACGAGCAGTGGTGCGAGCGGGTGTACCAGCAGCTGCTGGGGCGAGCACCGCAGCCGGGCGAGCGTCGTGATTTCCAGCGGGATGAGTCGCCGGACAAGCGAGCGCGCCTGGTGGATCGGCTGATGACCGATGGTCGATATCGTCGCGAGTTCGTGGAGTTCTGGGCTGAGCGATGGTCGAGCTGGCTGGTGGGGGACGCGTCGCGTCCGCTGCAGCAGGGATTGAAGCGTTACCTGGCGAATGCGTTCCGTGACAATCGTCGCTACGACACGATCTGGACGGAGCTGTTGACGGCGTCGGGCACGAACCAGTCGGGCGGACCGGACCAAGACGACGCCACGAACTACCTGCTGGCTCTTTGGGAGCCTTCGGGCGCGACCATCGTGGAACACACGGGACGCGCCGCCTGGGGCCAGCGCGTCGGCTGCGCCCAATGCCATGAGGACACGTTGAATGCGATGCCGCATGCGCGATTCTGGCAGGCGGCTGCCGTGTTCCAGCCGCTGCAGGTGACGAATCTGGGGCCGGGTCGTCAACGGCTGTCGGAGGTCGCTGCGCGTGGCGACAGCGGCCCGTCGCGTGGCGACAGCGGCGCGCTCGCCGATCGCCCAGGCCAACAGCAGCTGGGCGCGCCCGACGAACGATTGGAGCCGGCGGACTTCGACGGGCGTCCGCTGGGGGCGCGCGACGAGTTTGCGGCGCGGCTGGTGCAGTCGCCTCGCTTTTCCCGCGCCCTGGTCAATCGACTCTGGGGACACTTCCTGCAGTATGGCCTGACGCAGCCGGTCGACGACATGGGGCCCCATAACCCCACGGAACTGCCCGGCGTGCTGGAGGAGCTTGCGACGCAGTTTGAACGTCGCGGCTACCAGTTGGAGCCGCTGATGCGCTGGATAGCGCTGAGCGAGCCGTTCGCTCGAGGTTCCGCGATTCCGGTGGGCAGCGAAAAAGACTTCCCCGAAGCCGGCGGCCCGGCGCTCTTCAGCTGGTACTACGATCGAACGACTCCCGTCTTCGCGGAGCCATCGCAGGGGCTGCTGGGGTTGGCCCGGGGCGCGGTGCCACGGATGACGGACCATAACCACGAGAACACGGCGGCGCTGGTCAACGCCCGCCTGGCCGATGGCACCGCCCTGAAACCGAAACGCTCTCCAGCGGCGGTAGCGGTAGGCTTCGACGCCTTCGATTCGCCCGGCCGACTCGTTCCCGTCGGCTACCTTCGCCTGGTGCGAGCGTTGGCCTCCAGTCCGCTCACTCCGCAACAGCAGGTGGAACACGCCGTCCGCGTTGTGCTCGCGCGCCCGCCGCAGGCCGAGGAAGTGGCGGATGCGGAACGGATCTATGCCGAAGCGAAAGGCGATTCGGTGGTGGCGCTGGAACGCGTCTTCTGGGTGCTGCTGAATTCGCGCGACTAGCGACGGATGCTGGAGAGGGAACGAGCATTCGACGGGCACTCGGACGGGCCCAGCCCGTCACCTGCCCTGTCCGCCCCACATCAACCGCCTTCCCGGGGCCTGCCGTCGCCCTCGGCATCCGGTGCGGAGTCTTCATCGAACTCCCCCTCCTCCAGCAGCTCCTCGATGAACGGTTCGTCTTCGTCGTCGAACTCTTCCTGCTCGAAGTCGTCATCGGCGAAGGTCCCGTCGAATCCTTCGTCGAACGCGTCGTCCTGCTCTTCTTGAAGGCTCTCGGGGCCTGCGTGGATGCGGGAGGCCGGACCCTGGGAACGCTTCGCGCCGCCGGGGGTGTGGCCCGGGAAGTGTCCATCGAAGTCGAGGTCGGCATCCTCGCCGGGGCTGCCTTCGAGCGTCAGGCCATCGCCGGGTCGGTCGTCGACAAGGATGTCATCCTGGGCGCTGGGCGCTGGCGTGGAGCGATCAATTTCGTCGCGCGAATCGTTCGTCGCGCGCCGCTTCAGGTAGAGCTTGATCGGCACTTCGCCGAAGCTCAGGTGGTCACGCAGGGTGCCCAGCAGGTAGCGTCGGTAGTCGGGGGTGAAGGCCGAGGGTTCATTGCACACGAGGATGATGGTGGGCGGTTCCGTCCCGACCTGCGTGGCGTAAAAGATCTTCGGACGCCGGTTCTGGTGCAGGTGCGGAGGATGCTGCTTCACGGCGGCGGTGACCAGCCGGTTGAGTTGGCCCGTGGAGACGCGCGAGCGGGATTGCTTGTACAGCATCTGGGCGTGGTTGAGCAGCGCCTTGACGTTCTTGCCCGTCTGTCCGGTGATGAAGGCGATGGGCACATGCCACATCGTCTGGAAGGTATCGCGGAGGTACGTGACCCAGCGTTCGGTTGGCAGCTGCTTGTGCAGCAGGTCCCATTTGTTGACGACGAACACGCAGGGCTTGTAGTTCTCGGCGATGTAGCCGCACAGCTGTTTGTCGACCTTGCTGATCCGCTGGCTGGCGTCGAACATCATGAGCACCACATCCGCGCGACGGATGCTCCGCTTCGCACGGTGGGTGCCGTAGAAGTCGATGTTGGTGCGGACGCTCTTGTTCTTGCGCAGGCCCGGAGTGTCGATGGCCATGAACTGCTTGCCGTCGAGTTCGAAGCGGACGTCGACGCTGTCCCGCGTCGTGCCGGGCACTTCGCTGACGATCATTCGGTCGGATTCGGCCAGCGCGTTCACGAAGGTGCTCTTGCCGACATTGCGGCGGCCAACGATGGTGATCTTCATCACCGGGTCGTTGCTGCCGGAGTCGTCCACCGACTCGGGCAGTCGTTCCAGGATCGCGGCCAGCAGCTCCTCGCGGTTGCGGTTCGCGGTGGTGCTGGTCACCAGCAGCTTGCCGCGACCAAGCCGGTGGAACTCCCCGGCCTGCGGTTCGAGCACATCGGAGTCGGCTTTGTTGGCGACGCAGAGCGTGGGTTTGTCGATGTAGCGCAGGCGCCGGGCAACTTCCTGGTCGAGCGGCGTGAGGCCGGTGCGGGTATCGACGACAAACAGGATCACATCCGCCGACTCGATGGCCGTGGAGATCTGGTCCTCGATCTGCTGCGTGAGGTTGTCGCTGTCCTCGATTCCCATGCCGCCGGTATCGACCAGTTCGAAGAACCGATCCTCGACCTCCATCAGGTAGGTCATGCGATCGCGCGTCACGCCAGCCATGTCGTCGACAATGGCCAGCCGGCGCCGCGCCAGCCAGTTGAAGATGCTCGACTTGCCCACGTTGGGACGGCCGACAATGACGACTTGGGGAACCTTCATGGCATGGGAGCCAGCGGGGAGCCGGCGATCGACGAGGTGGCGGAGGACCGGCGGATGGAAGACGCACCGCAGCGGAGCTGGCCGGTCGCCTCGAGACATGGAGTGCCAGGAGATCGACCCGTCAAGCGTCCTCGGATCGCTGGCAGCAGTCACACGGGCGTCGTCCGCCAGCGTGCACTCATCATAAATCATCGCGTCGTGGCGTGAAAGCGGCTGGACATCGGGCCTTCGCATGGACCATCATGAGAAGCCGTTTCGCGGGGGCCTGGCCCAGGGGCGATGGTGGTTTCGGGACTGCTGGCGTCAGGACGCGGGTGCGATGCGAGCCGGACACTCGGGATAATGGAGAAAGACGATGGAGCGAACGGGCACAACCGCCGGGGAAGGGAGAGGAGGCGACGCGTGGACGCGGGTGCTGCGTCAACGTCTCGAATCCTTGGCGCGGGCCGGCGTCTCCCAGCTGCCGCGACCGGTGCTCGCCGTGCCACGCGAGGCTGCCCCGTCGATAGCAGCCCCGTCGACTGCAGCCCCACTTGCTCCTGCTGCCGCTCAAACGGCTGCTGCATCGCCCGTGCCCAAGACGCCCACACGCGACTCCGAACGAACAGCAGCCGCGCGAACGGGAACGGCGGAAACGCCCGAGACACGGCCTGCCCAAACACGGCCAACGCAAACACGGCCAGCCGACGCGCGACCAGCTCCGCCCGTCCCGTCAACGCGATCAGGTTCGTCAGCGCGGCCTGTTCCCCCGGCGCGGCCGGTCGGAGCGGCGGCTTCGCGGGCTGTCGATCCGAACCAGTTGCTGGATGAGTTGGCGGCGGAAATGGTGGAACCTGACTGGGAGGCTGCATCGATGGCTCGCACTCGAAAAGATTCCGGCCCAGCGGCCGCTGGCAAGTCCGCGGCTGCACCGCCTCCCGCGAAATCCACTCCAGCCCGGCCGGTGGCCGCGAAGCCGGCGACGGCCCAGGGGGCGAGCGTGAAGCGTTCGGCGAGCCAGAAGCGCGAACTGCTGGGGACGCTTTGCGACCAAGTGCGTGGCTGTCGGCTCTGTCCGGAACTGGTGAAGAACCGGACGCAGACCGTGTTTGGCGTGGGCAACGTGCAGACGCGGCTGGTGTTTCTGGGGGAAGCGCCGGGAGCGGATGAGGACAAGAGGGGCGAGCCGTTCGTCGGCCGTGCCGGCCAGCTACTCGACAAGATCATCGAAGCCTGCTCGCTGCGTCGCGAAGACGTTTACATCCTGAACACCGTCAAGTGCCGGCCGCCCGACAACCGCACTCCACTGCCCGAAGAGATGGACAACTGCCGTTCCTTCCTGGACCAGCAGCTGGAGATTATCCGCCCGGAGTTCCTCTGTTGTCTGGGGCGCACGGCCGCGATGGCCCTGTTCGGCCCGAAGGCTGCGCTCGCACAGCTGCGCGGGAAGGTGCATTCGTGGAACGGCTTGCGGGTGGTGGTGACCTACCACCCGGCCTATCTGCTGAGGAATCCGGCGGCGAAGAAAGACGCCTGGGAGGACATGCAGCTGCTGATGCGCGACATGGGCATGGATGTCCCCGGCAAGAAGACGCGCGGCAAGTGATCCGCGGCAGGTAGACTCCGATCGCGCGGAAGGTTTCTATTCTCTTCCGACCGCGTCTCTTCCGACCGCCCGGTGGTAGCAACTGTCGAACAGGGCGATCCATTCGGCGCGGGCCAGTTCGCGGCAGATTGGCACGGCGGGGGAGTCGGAACCGACGACGTCGCGCGTCCAGTCGACGAAGCGGCACGGATCCCAGCGGCCCGATCGCAGAGGCCATTCGGCGGCGGCGATTTCCGGATGGGCATCGCGCAGGGCTGCGGCGAAGCGAGCGATCCGCGCGTGGGCCGGATGGTCGCCCGCGCGACGGAACCAGTACTTGGCATTGTCGAAGTCGGCTTCGCGACGGTGCATGATGGCATGCCAGGAGTTGCCGCTGGGGGTTTCCTGGGATTGGCAGACCATGTGGGCTTCGTCCAGGTAGTTGTGCCACAGCCAGAGCCCAGCCAAGCAGCAGGCGGCGGCTCCTCGATCGGTCGGCTGCTGGCCCGTGACGTTATCGGGCGTGAGCGCCAGGAGCGGGTCGGCCATGGCGACGTGCTTGGTGCCGGCGTCGAGCGGAGGCCGGAGGTCGGCGGGGGCGAGGAGCGAACCAATTACCGTGCCGTAGTCGGCGGGACGCAGTACAATCTCGCTGGCCATGGGGGAAGCTCGTTCTCGCGGGGCTGATGGTGGACGAACCGCGGTATTGTACAATACCCGGTCCCTCAGGCAGGCCTCTGGCGGTGCGAGCAGATGCTCATGCCTCCGGGCACGCCTCCCGGATCCCAGTCCACGAATGGCGGTCCACGCCTCACGGGGTTCCTTTCGACTTTTGGTTTCTCCCTTCTTTGGTTGCAGCAGGGCGCGAGTGATGAGCGACGAACAGACTTCCATGGGTTCCCCCGGTACTCCCGCCGGGCAGCCGGCCGCTGGTCAGGCTTCTTCGAACGCTTCTTCGTCGGACCCGAACGTGCGTCGGCCGATCAAGATCGGTTCGCAGCGCCCCGGTGAAACGACCGTCGTACCCAGCTCCTCCGCCACGAAGCCGCCCGCCGCTCCGCCCGTGAGTGGCAAGCCGGCGGCGCCTGCCGAGCGTGGCGAACGGCCGGAGGAAGAAGAAGACAAGACGAGTGATGCGGCGATGGAGGAGTTTACGCGACGGGGACCGGTGTCAGCGGCGGAGGGCTGGTCGGCCGCAGCCGAATCGGCCCTGTCGGCTCCCCGCGTGCCGCGCGTCACCGCCGACTTGCAGGCCGAGATCGACGAAGCGCTCGGCGACCTCAGTTCCCTCGATGCGCTCCTCCAGGGGGAATCCAAGCCGAAGCCGCAGGAAGCGAAGCCGGTCGAGCTGGACCAGCGCATCCCGGCGCGGGTCATCAAGGTGGACCGCGAGTCGGTCTTTTTCAACCTGGGAGGCCCCAACCAGGGGATCACGCCCGTGCGACTCTTTCCGGAACCGCCGGAAGTCGGTGCGGTGCTGGAGGTGATCCCGGCCAAGTACTTGATGGAGGAAGAGCTGTACGAGTGCATGATCCCGGGCGGAACCGTGGAGGTGCAGGACTGGTCGGACGTGACCGAGGGCGTGGTTGTGGAAGCCAAGGTGACGGGCCACAACAAGGGCGGTCTGGAGTGCGAGGTGAAGCACCTGCGGGCCTTCATGCCGGCCAGCCAGGTCTCGATGTATCGCGTGGAGGACTTCGAGTCGTTCATTGGCAAGACGCTGGCCGCGGTGGTGACGGAAGCCAACCCGCAGCGTCGGAACCTGGTGTTGAGCCACCGGGCGGTGCTGGAGCGGGAGCGGCAGGAGTCGCGCGAGAAGCTGCTCAGTGAACTGGCGGTTGGCCAGATCCGGGAGGGCATCGTGCGTCGGTTGCAGCCGTTCGGCGTGTTCGTCGACCTGGGCGGCATCGACGGCTTGATTCCCATCGGGCAGTTGAGCTGGGAACGCATTCGGCATCCGAGTGACGTGGTGGAGGAGGGCCAGCGGATCAAGGTTCGCGTGGAGAAGATCGACCCGGCCACGGGCAAGATCGGGTTGTCCTACCGCGACCTCGTGTACGATCCGTGGCGCGATGTCGAGACGAGTCTCCCGGTCGGCGCGGTGGTCGACGGCACCGTCTCGAAGATCATGGAATTTGGCGCCTTCATCCGGCTGGCGGCGGGCATCGAAGGCTTGGCGCACATCTCGGAACTGGCCCATCATCGCGTCCAGAACGTGCGGTCGGTGGTGGAGGAGGGGCAGACGGTGCGCGTGAAGATCCTGTCGATCGACCCCGCCCAGCAGCGCGTCAGCCTGTCGCTCAAGGCGGCCCTGGCGGCTCCCACCCAGGAGACGGACGAGGCGGAGGGTGCGGCGGAGAGTGGCTCGGCGACCAAGGCATCGCCAGCCGCGCGCCGCGTGTCGATTTCCAACAAGCCGCTGCAGGGCGGCCTCTCGAACCGCAGCGAAGGCGACAAGTTCGGCCTCAAGTGGTAGCTCCGGCGACAGCCAGCCCGATCCCGGAT
>JBIIEC010000195.1:0-10406 GCA_044238045.1 Pirellulaceae bacterium
CGTTACGGTCGTAACGTTGAAAGAAGTCGCTCGCATACTCCGCCGCGGCCGGACTGACGGTAGGCTCTGCAACCAAGGCGGGGTCCGCCGCGGACCGTGAGGCATCCTGGAGGGAGGTGGTCTCCACCACCGTGTTCTTCCGCGGCACGGCGACATTAAAGAAGGCCACGGCCATCTCTTCCCAGGTCTGGTCGCCCCAGGTCACATACTGGCCAGGATCGGGATTCGCCGGATTGTCCGCTGAATTGTCGAAGGTTGCCGTGAAACGCAAGGCCTTCACATCGTGCAGCGGAAGCGATTCGGCCAGCAGGTATTCATGCTGCCAGTTGAAGTCGTATCGTGGCACATCCAGCAGGGTCTGGCTGCCAGCTTCGCGATCCACCTGGAATTGGAACGACCGTCCGCGCAGGTGCATGTGCGGCACGATCGAAAGCAGTTCGCCTCGTTCCGGGTAGTTGCGCACGCGTCCCTCGACGACGTGCTGGGCGGCGCCCGGCGGAATCTCGAAATCCTGGTCGATGCCGATCACGGTGTAGACTTCGTGCGTTACCTCCCGGGGATCGGCGAAGAGGACCCCGAGCTTCGTCTGATCCTCGCGGGGCTCGCCATTGGGCGTGTAGTGCATCTGGAAGACAAGCCGCGAGCCGGCTGGCACGTGGCGGGCCCGTCCCGCAGGCAGCACCGTCGCGCGCTGGCCGGGAACATAAGCCGCCAGCCAGCCCACACCGCGGAACTCCGATCCGTCCGGAGGCCGCACGAACACGATCGCGTGATGAACGACTCCCGCGTTTCCAGGCACGACCTGCGCCGCGGAGATCCAGCGGTCCTCTTTCCAACCGGGATCCACCACGAAATACTGATACTCCACCGTACCGCTCGCCGGCACTTCGAACGGCTTGCCACGCATCTCCACGACCTGGTCTGGTTCGCGTGCCAACTGCCAACCGCTGGCCCAGGCCATCGGCGGCGGCAACTCCTCCGAGCGACCGTAGGGCATGCCGTCCGATACCCAGTCGCGAAGCAGCCCGATCTCCTCGGGCGTCATGCCGCGCGCGTTTTGCAGCGGTGCATGCGTTGACGTGGCGTGCCACGGGGGCATTCGCCGCTGCTCGACAACCTCCAGCATCGTTTCGCCCCAGCCGACGACTTCGTCAAAATCCGTAAGAGCCATCGGCCCGATCTCGCCCGCTCGATGGCACTCCAGGCAATGTTTGGCAAGCAGCCTCGCGATCTGATCGCAGTAGGTCACACGCGGTGATGCGGCCGGGGGACGGACCCTGCCGATCAGACATCCGGCCGCGCCGGTGCGCGGATGCTCCACCACCCTGCCGGCCACCAACGCCTCCAACGTCTCCTGCAAGTCGCGTCGCTGCGGCTGCGGCCGCGAGACTCCCGGCGCATACTGGTCGTCGATCCGCCCCTGGTATCGAATCGCCAGCCGCTGATCCAGCACGAAGACCTCAGGAGTCCGCGTAGCGCCAAACCGATCCGCGATGCGGTTCCCGTCGTCGCGCACCAGCGGAAAACGCAGCCGATGTTCGTCCGAATAGGCGACAATGTCTTCGCGCGAATCCTGATGGTTGCTCATGACGCCAACGAAACGTACCCCATCGTCCGCATGGTCCAACGCCAGTTGATTCAGGCGATCCGCATAGAGACGCGCCAGCGGACATTCGGTGCCAAGGAAACAGACGACGGTCCAACGTGACAGACGATCATTCGACGTGGGCTCCAGAACGAAAGGAGTGCCGTCGACCGCCTCCGAGCGGAACGCCAGCGACTCTACTGCGGTGGGCAACCCGACGGTTGCTTCCGCAGGTGCCGCCGTGAGCCCCCTGGTTCCAACGACCGGGTGCACGAAGAGCGTCAGTAGATGCAGCACGAGGATCCGGGGTACCAGCCCGCGGATACGGGGAGCCTGCCCCTGCCCGCCGCCGTGCCGTGATCTGCCAGTTGGAAGCAAGAAACGCCACGCCATCCGCATGTCTCCGTGGAAAGTGGTCCGCTGAACCCATTATCATAGTGGCCAATTCGCGATTCGCCCATGAGCTGCGGGCCCGTGGAACAAGCGACCCGCAGATCGGCCCGTTCATCGCCCCCGTCGTCGCGAGATACGATCGACAGGCCTTTCCCCTTGCAAACAACCGCCACGCGCCTCGAGGTTCATTTCATGGGTCGACGTAACTTCCTGAAGATGGCCGGACTGATGGCATTCACTCCGCTGGCAGGCCACGCCGCCCCCCCGTCCGGAACCGCCCGCGAGGTGGACTCCCTGCACGGCATCCCCAACTTCCTGCGTAATCGCGATCGTTCGACCGTGGTAGCCCAGGATGGCATGGTTTGTGCCAGTCAACCCTTGGCCGCGATGGCTGGCATCACCATTCTGCAGGCGGGAGGCTCTTGCATCGACGCGGCCATCGCCGCCAACGCCGTGCTGGGCGTGACCGAGCCCGCCAGCAACGGCCTTGGCGGTGATCTGTTCGCGATTGTGTATGAGCAGGCGACCGGCAAGCTCCATGGCCTGAACTCCAGCGGACGTGCTCCCGCCGCTTGGAACCTGCAACGAGCCCAGGAGCGTGGATTGACGAGCATCCCGCGTGTGAGCCCGTTGAGTTGGACCGTGCCCGGATGCGTCCGCGGCTGGCAGATGCTCCATGAACGTTTCGGGAAACTCCCCTGGGCCGACAACTTTCGTGCCGCCATCCACTACGCCACCGACGGCTTTCCTCTCTCACCACTGATCGCCGAGCAGTTTCGCCTGGGAGCGAACGCGGACCCAAGCTTGCGCGCCCTCTACGAACCGGCCGGGGTGCGTCTCGGATACGGCGATGTCTTTCGCAACCCGGCGCTGGCCCGCTCGCTGCAACTGATTGCCGACGGCGGAGCAGCCGCGTTCTACGAAGGAGAGATCGCGGAACGAATGGTGGCCAAGTCCACGGCCCTGGGCGGCTATCTGTCAGCGAGCGACCTGCGCGAACATACGACGGACTGGGTCGACCCCGTGCACGTCGACTATCGTGGCTGGCAGGTGTGGGAACTGCCGCCCAACGGACAGGGGATCTGCGTCCTCCAGATGCTCAACCTGCTCGAACAGTTCGACATCGGATCGCTGACGCCTAACTCCGTCGACCATCTGCACCTCTTCATCGAAGCCAAGAAGCTCGCGTTTGAAGACCGAGCCCGCTACTACGCCGACCCTCAATGCGCGCGGGTACCGATCGAGTGGCTGGTCTCGAAGGAGTACGCGAGGAAACGAGCGACGTTGATCGATCCCCGCAAGGCGAACACCATGCCTCGACCTGGCGACCCGCCACTCGACTCGGACACGATCTACATGACGGCCGCGGACCGAGATGGCAACATGATCTCGTTGATCCAGAGCCTGTACTTTGGCTTCGGGTCCACGCTCTGCCCCGACGGACTGGGCTTCAGCATCCAGAATCGCGGGGAGTGCTTCTCGCTCGACCAGGCCCATGCCAACCGGCTGGAACCGCGCAAACGGCCATTCCACACAATCATCCCGGCATTCGTGACGCAGCAGCAACGGCCCGTGCTTTCGTTTGGTGTCATGGGAGGCGATTTCCAGCCGCAAGGCCACTGCCAAGTGCTGATGCACCTGCTGGACTTCGGCATGTCCCCGCAGCAAGCGGGCGACATGCCGCGCATCGCGCACGCAGGCCGGCGACAGCCCTGGTCTCCCGCGACGCCTGGGCGGGAGTCGGACGACAGCGATGCCGGCGAAGTCGTCCTCGAACCAAGCTTCAGCGCCGAGTTCGTAGCGGGTCTGCAGCAACGGGGCCACCGCGTCGCCGCCGGCCGTTCGAGCCTCGGAGGTTACCAGGCGATCTGGCGCGAAGAGAACCCGCGCCGTTACTTCGGCGGCTCCGATCCGCGCAAGGATGGCGCGGCGATCGGATACTGAGCGGGCCACGAAAAGGCGGTGAAGGAGATTCGGCCGGCCGACTGCCGGGGCCCTGCCCCCGGCAGTCGGCAAGCGTTCCGGCGACCGTGGGCTCGCCCTGAATGCATTCCGACCAAGCGGTCCGGCCTGGGACCGCGCCATCGTTCCGCGACGAGTCCAGCCCGGCCAGGGACCTCCGCCGACAACGTCCTGCGCCTCTTTCATTCAGGGCTCTTGACATCGGACCGAGGCGGTTTGCCAGCCCCAACGATGGGCCTCGGTAACGAGTGACGCGGCGTAGTTACCCACGAATTGCGTCACGAGGCAGCGACCGTGGCGAATTTGCCCTGCTTCACGCCCTAGACACCGGCGTGGAGTTGTTCTGCGGACCAATTGTCAAGTTTTAGAAACTGCGGCGTGTTTAGGTTCTGGATCATCGGGTGCGGTCGTCTTTATAATGAGGCCCGTGGACTGCTACGAAGCTGAAACGCGAATCGCGAAGTCAGGCGGAGCGGGCCCCAAGCCTTGGCTTGGTTTCATTTCCTGATCATCCAATCGGATCATCCATTCCACGTTGTTGGCCTGAACGCCACAGGGAGCTTGCTAATGTCACGCATCATGAGTCACGGTCTTGCCGCTTTCGCGGGGCTGCTTCTGGTTGTCAGTAGCGCGGCTGTTTCGAAGGCCGCACCGATTGTCGTGGATGCCAAATCGAACATCTTCGGTGCCGGCCGCTCGGCGGCACCCGATCCAGGCGGATTCGGCGGAGGCATCCTGCCGCCGGTCCTCAGTTTCACGCCCGGCGACAAACTGGAAGTGATCTTCAACAGCGTGACGGGCAGCGTGTCCTACAACAACGATGCGGGTGATCCGAATCGCGGACAGTTCAACGGCCCTGACGGCGGAGCGGTTTCCTATCCGCCCGCGGTCCCGGACGCGTTCAACGTCAACGTACTCTCCTACGGCGGCATCTCGGGCATGACGGTGGTGGAAAGTCGTTCGGCCGATCGTCGCGTAATGTTCCTGACGGGTGTCTTCCTGAACGACAACGAACCCTCCGGTGCAGCTCCGGAACGCCTCGACTTCAGCTCCTACGCCCTGGGTCGCGACTTCGACACCCTGTCGCCCGGGCTCAACCAGACCTTCTTCATCGGTGACGGCCTGACGGGAACGGGAACTGGTAACAAGCAGCGTTTTATCGTGCCCTCGGGAGCGACCCGCCTGTTCCTGGGTATCGTGGATGCCGCAGACTTCCTCGGCAAGCCGACCTTCTATGACAACAACGACGGCGCGTTCCTGGTGGACGTGAGCGTCGTACCCGAGCCGGCTTCCGGCTCAATGGTGCTGTGCGGCGTTTCGCTGCTGGCCGGTCTGTTCCGTCGCCGCCGTTAAGAACGTCTCCGCTCTTTATCGTTCCAAGGCTCGTCGGCCCCCCCCATCGGCCGACGGGCCTTTTTCATGCGCCGCGCGGTTGACGGCTGCCCGTGCGCATCGGGTCAGAAGAGCGCCTTGGTGGTCCTTCAGGTCACCAACCGAGTTGCTTCGCCGGGTCCTTGAAGTCGCGTGGACCTTGCAAACTCGCGCGGCTATCCGAGTTCCGCTTCCGCGCGCAGGATCGGTGCCACCAGCGTCTCGATCTCCTGCTGCTCCGCGGAGGTCAAGCGTCGGTAGGGCGCGCGGGGCTGGCCGAAGTCCATCCCCAGCGAGCGGATGGCATGCTTGAGGAACGACACGTTGTAGGAGTTCGCGTCGCGCGCTCGATAGTCCTCAATCGGCGCGAGGATCTTCTGCAATCGCAGCGATTCCGTGTAGTCCCCCGCGGCCAGCGCGCGATGCATGGCCAGGGTGACGCGCGGACAGATGTTGCCAGCCCCGCTCGTGTAGCCGGGGGCGCCGGCGAGCATGAAGAACGGCGCGTAGCGTTCGGCATGGCCGCAGAACCAATCGAGTCGGCCCTGGTCCTGTTGGACGATGTGGTGAAACGCGCTGATGTCGGGCATCGAGTACTTGACGCCGATCAGTTGGGGATGGTCGGCCATCTGCAGCAGCAACTGGTTCGACGGGTAAGTGTCTTTTTTATAAACCACCGCCGGCAAAGGCACCTGCTGCAGCAGCGACTCGTAGTAGTCGCGGGCTCCCGCGTCCGACAGATACGGGTTCACCAGCGGCATCACCAGCAGCGCATCGGCGCCGGCCTCGGCGGCGCGTCGTCCCAGGTCGATGGCCGCCTGCAACTGCAGCCCGACGGGCGTCATCACGACCGCATCATCGCCCACGACCTCCCGGGTCATGCGCACGGCTGCCACGATCTCGTCATTGACCATCGTGTGGAACTCGGAACTTCCCGCGCAGGGGATGAACACGCGTACTCCGGCGGCGTAAAGCCGCTCCGTCTGCCGCCGCATCGGCCCGAGGTCAAGCTGTCCCGTCGCGTCAAAAGCCGTCAGGGGTACCAACTGCACCGTATGCAGACGCTTGCGTTCCAAGGATCGGACCATAGGTGGCCTCCGACAGGAAATGAGTTCGCGATGGACCGTGCGCTCCGGCGAATCTCGACAGGAGGTTCCTCGCGGGACGGGAGCCATCGGCTGAACTGGGAGCGTCCGATTCTAGTCCATGGACAGCGGCCTCGCGAGACAGCCCCGCCGCATCCGGGCTTGCCCCCGCGCTTACTCCGAGCGGGCGGCGACGCCGCATCTTGCATCCTGCCCAGCCAGCCTCCATAGTAGGGGCCATCGCCAATGGCTTCGTCCTATCCGGGGCGTTCCCGGCCAGTGAATTCAACCGCCTCGCGCCTGACTGACGTGGTCCTGTGGGGCGGACATGGCATGGACGAACGTGTTCGTCGCCATGAGATGTCGAGAACGCAGACGCCGCATTGCAGCGAAAGCATGGGTTGCGGGAACATGGGACGGGCGACAGGCCCAACTACTGGAAAGGTCCACTGATGCGTACGGAATCCTTCTCTCCCGATGATGCTTCCCGCGACGATCGCTCGAAGGCGTCCATCGCCGGACTGTCACGACGCGGATTCGTGGGAGCGGCGGCCGCGTTGGCAACCGGCCTGCTGGGCCAGCAGGCCAAGGCCCGCGAGTTCGGCCCCGACGCTCCGCCGGTTCGCTATCCCGATCCCGACATCGTGGTGCTCGACCCGCGTTTCGCCAAGTACAAGATCGGGAACACGCCCATCCAGCGCATCCACCATGGCAACCTGTGGGCGGAGGGTCCGGCGTGGAACGCGGTGGGCAAGTACCTGCTGTGGAGCGACATCCCCAACGACGTGCAGAGGCGTTACCTGGATGACGACGGTCATGTCTCCGTCTTCCGCAATCCGGCCGGCAACAGCAACGGCAACACCTTCGACTACCAGGGACGCCAGATCGCCTGCGAGCATGGGAACCGTCGTGTCGTGCGTTACGAGCATAACGGCCAGTTCACGGTGCTCGCCGATTCGTTCCAGGGCAAACCGCTGAATGCCCCCAACGACGCCGTCGTCCACCCCGAGGACGGCAGCATCTGGTTCACCGACCCCGGGTACGGCAGCCTGATGGACTACGAAGGCCACAAGGGCACGCTCCACCTGAAGGAAGCCATCTATCGCATCGACGCCAAGTCGGGCAAGATCGAGAAACTCACGGACGAAATCTACAAGCCCAACGGCCTGTGCTTCTCGAACGACTACCGGCGTCTCTATGTAGCGGACACGGGTTCGTCACACTATCCCGACGCGCCGAAGGAGATCAAGGTCTGGGACATCGTCGACGGCACACGACTCGCCAAGGGCCGCACCTTCGCCTCCATGGAACTCGATGGCAAGGCGGGTCTCGCCGACGGCATTCGAGCGGACGTCGACGGCAACGTCTGGGCCAGCGCGGGATGGGTCGGTGACGGCTACGACGGCGTGCACATCTTTGCTCCCGACGGCACGCGCATCGGCCAGATCCGCCTGCCGGAGATCTGCAGCAACGTCTGCTTCGGCGGCCCCAAGCGGAATCGCCTGTTCATGACTGCCAGCCAATCGGTCTACGCCGTCTACGTCGAAGCGCGCGGCGCGCACATCTCCTGAGCTTCTCGAGTTCTCAGAGCCTTTTCCCGGCCCGGCAATCGGGTCGACAGCGCGGTCACGGATAACGCAAGCGGTCCGCCTCGGTCAACACGCGAGGCGGACCGCCGCGCGAAATTCCTCCGCGACTTCCACCCAGCGGACCCTGCCATGCCCTACGACTCCGCCCTGACCGTTCGCTACTGGGGCACCACGGGCTCGATCCCCCGTCCGCTCTCCCCCGACGCCTTGAAGGCCAGGTTGGCGGGCGCGCTGCTCCAGCTGCGGCAGCAAGGACTCTGGGACGCCTGGATGGCCTTGCCGGCCACCCCCGATGCCGCCCTGGCGTTCCTGGCACAGCACCTGCCCGCGTCCGTGCACATGACCACGGGCGGCAACAGCACCTGCATCGAAATCGAAGCGGGCGACCAACTGCTGCTGGTCGATGCGGGCAGCGGACTGCGCGCCTGGAGCACCGCGATGCTGAAACGGCGGGGCACGGCGACCTCCTCCGAGGAAAACCCCATTCACACGCATCTTTTCCTGACGCACGCGCACCTCGACCATCTGGTCGGCATCAGTTCCTGCGATGTGTTCTTCCAGCCTCGGAATGAGACCACGATCTGGGCCTCGGCTGCAGTCATCCATCGCCTCCACGAACTGCTGCAGCGTCCCGAGCAGCAACGTGGTCCGCTGGCCGGAGTAACCTTGCGGCAGCTGGCTTCCATCCGCAACTGGAACGTCCTCGAACACAACGCCCTCCTTCAAATCGGCGATACCCAAGTACAGGTTCGCGCGTGCAACCATCCGGGCGAAGCGTTGGCTTACCGCTTCGACCGCGCCGGTTGCTGCGTGGTGGTCGCCACGGACCATGAGCAGATCACGACGCCGGATGAGGGACTGGCGGAGTTCGCTCGCAACGCCGACCTCGTCTACATGGACGCCCAGTACACGCGGGCCGAGTACGAGGGACTCGAAGGGATCGGCGACGGCAAGCCCCAGCCACGACGGGGTTGGGGCCACAGCACGTTCGAATCGTGCGTCGAGACGGCCCTGCGCGCGGGCTGCCACCGTCTGCACCTGGGACACCATGAGCCGCAGCGCGACGATGCCGGTCTGGATGCATTGGAAGAACAGGCGCGACGCTACCTTGCCGAGCGACTCAACGCCAACGAATCACACGGCATCGGACTCGAGGTCCGCCTGGCCCGCGAAGGCGATGCATTCCACCTGTTTCCCCACAACCCTCCCGGAGCCAACCCATGCCCAGCCGAATGACGCGTCGCGAAAGCCTCGCGGCTGCCAGCGCACTTGCCCTCGGAAGCGTGGCATCATCCCGCGTACTGGCCGCTCCGCCCGACGCTGCGCCGCGCGAGAAGAAACCGGTCGCGGCTATCGTCACCAGCTACTACAACGTCAGCCACGCCGACGTGATTGTCACCAAGATCCTTGAAGGCTGGCAGCGCGATGGTGGTCCCGGTCCCGATCTGCGACTCGCCTCCCTCTACATGGACCAGGTGTCCCCCCACGATATCGGCAAGGACCTGGCCGCGCGGCACCAGGTCCGTCTCTGCAAATCCATCGACGATGCGCTGACGTTTGGCACCGATGAATTGCAGGTGGCGGGAGTGCTCTTGATCGGTGAGCACGGCGACTATCCCCATACGTCGGATACGCACCAGCACATGTATCCGCGAAGGCGTTTCTTCGAGGAGACCGTGGCGGCCTTTGAGCGTTGCGGGCAGACGGCTCCCGTCTTCAATGACAAACACCTGTCCTACCGCTGGGACGACGCGCGGTGGATGGTCGATAAAGCCCAGGAGATGAAATTTCCGTTTCTCGCCGGTTCGTCGCTGCCCCTCACACGCCGCGCCCCGCTGCTGGAGCTGCCGTTGGACTGCGAACTCGACGAAGCGCTGGCCATCGGGTACGGTCCGCTGGAGTCCTACGGATTCCATGCGTTGGAAACACTGCAGTGCATGATCGAGCGGAGGCGGGGCGGCGAAACCGGCGCCGCCTCCGTGCAGGCCGTGCGCGGCGACGCCATCCGCGCGGCCCAGAAAGAGGGACTCTGGTCGGGCGACCTGTTCGCTGCGGCCCTGGCCACGTTCCCCGGTGATCGCCGCGACAACGGGGAATGGGTCCACAACGAGATGTCTGCCGCCTACCTGGTCCCCCGCCGTGATGGACTCAGGACGTCCGTCCTCATGGCCGATGGCCTGTCGCCAGGCTTTGCGTTCGCCGCCCGACTCAAGGGCCAGCGTGAACCGGTCGCGACCTGGTTCCAGCTTCAAGACGGCGGTTGCTTCCCGCACTTCGCCTACCTGCTGCAGGCCTTCGAGGCCACCGTCCACGCGGGTCGTGCCGTGTACCCGGTGGAGCGTACGCTGCTCACCACCGGCATCCTCGATCGCGCCATGCACAGCCTCGCCCAGGACGGCGAACGCCTGGCAACTCCGGAAC
>JBIIEC010000586.1:0-3068 GCA_044238045.1 Pirellulaceae bacterium
GATCGAGCTTGGCGAGCCGCGTATCGACGTTGCCGCGAATGTCGCTCACCTCCAGGTCGGACCGCAGGGCCAGCAGTTGCGCCCGACGCCGCGCGCTGCCCGTGCCCACTCGCGATCCCGGCGCCAGTTCGCGGAACGGCAAGCCCTGGCGGCTGATCAACGCGTCCCCTACCGCCTCCCGCGGCGGCACGGCCGCCAGCCCGAGCCCTTCCACGACTTCCGTCGGCAGATCCTTCAGGCTGTGGACGGCCAGATCCACCGTCCCGGCCAGCAGGGCTCGCTGGATCTCCTTGGTGAACACGCCCTGCCCTGCCATCTGGCCAATCGGCCCCGTGCGCACGTCACCGGTGGTCTCGATGAGGACCAGTTCCACCCGCAGGCCCAACGCCTCCAACTGCCCTCGCACCCACTCCGCCTGCCAACGCGCCAACGCGCTGCTTCGCGTTCCCAGTCGAATCGTTGTTGACCGCTCGTCGCTCACCACGCACCTCATCCGTTCCCCGCCGCCCCGTTTACGCCAGAGAGACTACCCTAGCCCGGGGAAGAGTATCAGGCGTAACGCTAACAGGAAGAGAAACAACCGCATACCCCAGCGAAGTCGCTCCTTCGACCAGTTGTCGGCCCAGGTACCCACCAGCCACGTCACCAGCAGCACCACGGGGATGGCGCAGCTGCCCACCACCAATCCATCGCGCCACGGCGAGCCGAAACGCCAGGTCATCAGCGTGATCTGCACGGGCAAGGCGAGCAGAAACGAGAGCCAGAGAAACGCTCGCTGGCGCTGGTTCGGCCAGTCCTGCCGCATCACCCACGCCATCAGCGGCGGACCTCCCATGCCATTGAGCCCCATGAGCAGTCCGCTGGCGAGGCCGGCCAGGCAGGTCCAGACGGGGCCCGGAGGCGCGGCCGGAGCAACCGCCGTCCGCTCCGCGCCGTCACCGTCGTTCGCCGGATCGGAACCGCCCGGATCGGCAACCGAAGTTCGCGTCGGTCCCCGGCCCAGTGGAGCCAGCAGCAGCACGACCAGCGTGACGCCCAGCAGCATGCGGGACGCTGCGATGCCGCGAGCCGAAACGAGTGTCAGCAGGTAGATGCCCAACGGCAAGCTGGTCAACCGCCACACGACCAGCCGCCAGGAATCACGCCACGGCAGATGTGCTCGCAGCCGCCAGCAGCTGACCGCCGTCTGCAGCAGCACGTTCGGCATCAGCACCGCCAACGCGATCGGCAACGAACAGCCGTTGCTCACCAGCAAAGGGACCGACACGATTCCCATTCCGAAGCCGATCGACGACTGGACGAAGGCTCCCACCGCCAGGCACAGCGTCGCGAATCCCAACTGGTCCCAATCCAACGTGCTCTCCCCCTGGGCCTCGAGCGGGCCTGTTCGCCAATCTACCAGAGTTCTACGGCGTCATGACGGGGGCCCGAGGAAGGGGACCTGGGCGACGTGGGGCAGCGGTCGGGTCGACGGTGCTCCTGGCAGGGCCCGCGCCACGACCGCCACGCGGACGCGACGCGCCCCGGCTTGCTTCAGCACCCGCGCTGCTTCGCTGGCCGTCGCGCCGGTCGTCATGATGTCGTCCACGACCAGGACGTCGCGGCCCGCCCAATCGCGACGCCCGGCCAAGGCCAGCGAACCGGCCGCGTTGCGGCGACGTTCCTCCATCGTCAAGAGACTCTGCTTGCGCGTCATCCGGCGACAGCGGAGCCCGCCCCGCACGACCGGCCGGCCCAACTCCCGCCCCACGCACTCCGCCAGCAACTCGGCCGAATTCGTGCCGCGACGCAGACGCTTCCACCAGTGTTTCGGCAGCGGCACCACCACATCCGGCAGGTCGTCCGCCCACTCCACCCGCAGCCGCTGGCCCAGCATCCGGCCCACCGCGGCCGTCAACGGATACTCGGCGTGCCGCTTCATCCGAATCACCGCCCGCCGCAAACGTCCCTCATAGGCGCCCAACGCCAACGTCGCGTCGAAACGGTAGCCGTGCCGTTGGCAGTAGTGGCAGCGGCCTCCGGAAGTCCTTCGCCAAGGCAACGCACAACGGGGACAGGGCGACCGAACCGCCATCGCCCTGCAACCATGGGCAACCGACCGGTCTGCCAGCAACTCGTCACGACAGCCATCGCACAACTCGCTGCGTCCGCTGTCCCACGCCAGACTCTCCCCGCAAAACTCGCAGGCCGGCGGGAACATCAGCGCGAGCAGCGTCCGGACGACTCCTTTCGACGCCGACAGCAGCGTCTGCCAGACCGCCTGATAAGCCGCAGGTCTCGACGCGATCCCCCTGCGCGTCATCGCCCTCATGACGAACTCCTTTCCATCCGCCGCAGCTCGCCTGTGAACAGCTTCCGGGACACCGCACCTGCACACCGGTCCCGGGAATTCACGCCGCTAGCAGCCTGCGGAATCTCCATTCTCCGCAGGGTGCGTATCCGCTACGATTCGGCCGCAGCCGCAGGCCGCAGCCCTGCCTGACGAACGGCAACTGCTGAACGGCCGGGATTGGCCGTTCGTACAAAGGACCGGAGACGGATCCTGATGCGCGTGATCGATCGCTATATCTTCCTGCTTTTCCTGCGGGTCTTCCTCATCTGCTGTATGTGCCTTTCCGGCATCTACATCATGGGCGACTTCGTGGAAAACCTCAACGAATTCATCGACGCCGGCGACCAATACGGGGGCCTTCACAAGCTGCTTTGGGACTACTATGCCGGCCGCATTCCCTGGTTTGTGGATGCGATCGGTCGCGTGGCCGCGTTGATCGCGGGCGTGTTCGTCGTGACCTGGCTGCAGCGTTACAACGAGATGACGGCGCTCATGGCGGCCGGCATCTCGCGATGGCGGATCGTGCAGCCGTTGATCTTCGGAGCGGCCTTGGTCGCGGGGCTTTCGGTCGTGAATCGCGAGTTCGTGCTGCCCGCCTTTCGGGAACAGCTCAGCCAGAACATCGGCGACCTCACGTCCCAGACCGGCACGCCGCTCACACCGCAATACGACCACGTCAGCGGCGTGCTCCTCGACGGTGAAAAGGCTCTCCTCAAGCAGAAACAGATCGTGCGGC
>JBIIEC010000196.1:0-10379 GCA_044238045.1 Pirellulaceae bacterium
GTTGGGCTGCAGGCGCCAGACGCGACGCAGGAGGCCGTTTTCCAGGACCAGTTCGTCGCCCGCTGCGTTCCGCTCCGCTCGCGCCCGATAGGGACTGCCATCGAGGAGCCAGTCGGCGCGTGGCGAGTCGGCAAGTGACTCCGCCGGAGCCGCCTGGGCCAGCGCGTTCGCTTGAAAGAGTTCCAGGAGCAGGATCGCGAGCAACGCGAACAGGGAGCGCATCATGGAGGTTTGATCCGGGTGGGACGTGTCCGCGAGTACGGGCGCGCCAGGCAAGGAGGAGGGAAAGAGGGCGGGAACGCGGAGCATTACAACACGCGATGCGTGCAGGCGGATCGCGGCCGCGGTGACCCTATTGTGGCGGACGGGCGCGGCCTGTCAACGCGCCGGCGCATGCATCCCCACGGTAGGATCCCCGTCGGGAATCTGCTAAGGTGTCCTCGCGATCCCGTCCGGGATGCCTCGTTCGTTTTACCACCTCCGGACACTCGACCATGGCTGCCTGCACCCGACTCTTCGCGATTCGTCGATTCGCCTGCCGGATCCTTGCGCCGCTCGTGCTGCTCGCGGGCAGCGCTGGGTTGGCGCAGGAGACGAACGAAGAGACGCTGGCCTATTTCCGTCGTGACCGGGGATTGTCTTCGGAACCGGCCCGCCTGCCTGCCAAGTTCGATGACTCGGAACTCCTCTGGCGCACTCCCCTGCCGCCGGGTAATTCCACGCCCTGCCTGGCCGGCGGGAAGTTGTATGTGACGACTTGGAATGCGGAAGCCAAGGAACTGGCCACGGTGTCGGTCGACGCCCGCACCGGCCGGATCTTATGGACGCAGGCTGCGCCGATGCGGAGCCTGGAGGCGTTCCATCCGACGGGCAGCCCGGCCTCCAGTTCGCCCGCCTGCGACGGCCGGCAGGTGTATGCCTTCTTCGGCAGTTACGGCATGCTCTGCTACGACCTCGACGGCAAGCTCGTGTGGGCCAAGGAGCTGGGGCCGTTCCAGGACGAGTTCGGAGCGGCCAGTTCGCCGATCCTGGTCGACGGCAAGGTGATCTTGAACGAAGATCACGACGTAAACAGTTTCCTGATGGCGATCGACCCGCGTGACGGCACGACCATCTGGCGCACGGAACGCGCGGAGTTCGCCCGCAGCTATTCGACGCCGGTGTTGGTGCGAGCGAACGGCGGGTCGCAGGTGGTGGTCGCCGGTTCGCTGCAGTTGGCGGCCTACGATCCGGCCGACGGTCGCAAGGTCTGGTGGGTCAACGGCCTCTCGCGCATCGTCGACACCACACCGATCGTCACGGCCGATCGCCTCTACCTGGCCACCTGGACTCCCGGCGGCGATCCCGACGCGCGGATCACGATGCCGCTCTTCAGCGAGACCTTGCAGATGCACGACCGGAACGGGGACAACCTGGTTGGCGAGGAGGAGTTGCCGGAGGGCGAAGTGCGCCAGCGATTTTTCCGCATGGACACGAACCAGGACAAGCAGCTGGATGAGTTCGAGTGGGGGCGGTATGCCGAGATCTTCTCGCGGGCCGAGAATGTCGCGATGGCGATAGAACTGGGCGGCGAGGGCGACGTCACCGACACGCATGTAAAGTGGATCCACCAGCGAGGCCTACCCACGGTCTCCAGTCCCGCCCTGTACGACGGCGTGCTCTACATGGCGAAGGACAGCGGCATCCTGACGACACTGGACGCAGCCACGGGACAGATGATCAAACAAGGTCGGCTCGCTGGACGCGGCAACTACTTCTCGTCACTCGTTGCAGGCGACGGCAAGGTGTATGCGACCAGCGAGTCCGGCGTGATGACCATCGTGCGCGCCGGCGGCTCCTGGGAAGTCATCGGCTCGCATGACTTCGGCGAACGCATCATGGCGACCCCCGTCCTGCACGACCAGCGAATGTATCTCCGCACGGATGCGGCCCTCTACTGTTTCGGCGTCGCGCGCTGACAGGTCGCGAGCCGGTTTCTCCCCCCTCCTCGATTCATGGAAAAAGGCTCCCCCGATGCATCGACGGCTGTTCCCATGCCCGCCCCCGACCGTTCGGTTCGTGCTGTCGGTTCTCCTCGCGACCTTGTTTTTCACGGGAAGCGGGGTCCGCTGCCTCGCGGTCGAAGAAACGCCGCGTGCGTTGCGACTGGGGATCATCGGGCTGGATACGTCGCACGCGATCGCCTTCGCCGAACTGCTCAACGACCCCAATCCGCCGGCCGACTTGGCGAACTGCCGCATCGTGGCGGCGTTTCCCGAGGGGAGTCGCGATATCCAGTCGAGCGTCGAGCGGGTACCGGCGTACAAGGAGAAGATCCAGGCGCTGGGGGTGAAGATCGTGGATTCGATCCCCGAACTACTGTCCCAGGTGGACGGAGTGCTGCTGGAGACGAACGATGGCCGCCCTCACTTGGAGCAGGTCCGCCCCGTGCTGGCGGCGGGCAAGCCGGTGTTCATCGACAAGCCCATCGCTGGCAGCCTGGCGGACGCCATCACGATCGTCCGGGAAGCTGAACAAGCGGGCGTACCGTTCTTTTCATGCTCGTCCCTGCGTTACCTGCAGTCGGCCCAGGAGATCCGCGCGGGTTCGCTGGGCAAGGTCTTTGGCTGCGACGCCTACAGTCCCTGCGCACTGGAACCCACCCACCCCGACCTGTTCTGGTATGGCATCCACGGCGTGGAAACCCTGTTCACCGTGATGGGACCTGGCTGCGAAACGGTCACTCGCATGACGTCCCCCGGCGCGGACGTGGTCGTGGGCCGCTGGAAGGATGGTCGCATCGGCACGTTCCGCGGGCAGCGCGACGGCCAGGCCGGATACGGCGGCACCGTCTTCGCGGAAAAGGGAACGCGCGTGCTCGGCAACTTCGAGGGCTACCGGCCGCTGGTCGTGGAAATCGTGAAGTTCTTCCGCACGGGCAAGCCCCCGATCAACGCGCGGGAGACGCTCGAGATCTACGCTTTCATGGAAGCGGCCGACGAGAGCAAACGCCAGGGCGGCAAGCCGGTGTCGCTGGACGAGGTGCTGGGACGCTAGTTGGAGCGCTAGTTGGAGCGCGGCCGTCCCGGCCGCACCGAACAGCCTCAAGGCCCACCCAACAAGAGAAACTGCTCCTGGCGTAGCGCGGCCGTCCCGGCCGCACCGAACCATCTCAAGGCCCACCCAACGAGAGAAACTGCTCCCGGCGGGCGGGACGCCCGCGCTCCGACAAACTCCCACGCTGCGTTCCCTCCATGGAAAGCTTCCCTTACGTTGATCCGTTGCCCGCGGGCGACCACGTCAAGGAGAAGCACGATGCACGATTCCCATCGCCGCAAACCACGAGGATTCCATTCGCGCGGCTACCTGCCCCACTGCGATGAGGCCGGCCGCATCCAGTTCATCAGTTTTCGATTGCACGACAGCATGCCAATCGAAACGATTGAACGGTGGAAGCGAGAACTAGCGCAATCCCCGCGAATACGTCGCCGCGAGATCCTGCGTCATCGCATCGATGCTTACGTCGACCGCGGTACGGGGAGTTGCCTGCTGAACGACCCCCGCATCGCCACGCTTGTGCAGAGCACGTTAACGCATGGCGATCTGCGAGACTACGACCTGTTGGCCTGGTGCATCATGCCCAACCATGTGCATACACTGATCGCTCCGCTGCCCGATCGTTCCTTGACGACCATCGTTGGTGGCTGGAAGTCGTACACGGCGCACGAAGCGAATCGAATCTTGGAACGACAGGGACGATTCTGGTTCCCGGACTACTTCGATACCTTCATGAAATCGACGGCCCAATTGGAGGATACGATTGCCTACATTGAGCACAATCCCGTGGTGGCTCAACTGGTCTCCAGCGCGGACCAGTGGCAGTTCTCGTCGGCGTTTCCAGCTCACCGAGATCGCATGATGGGCAATCGAAGGCGGCACTTGAACGTTTAAGGCAGGGAGCGCGGCCGTCCCGGCCGCAGCGAACAGCTTCTTGGCCCTGGCAGCAAGAGAAACGCCGCCGCAGGGAGCGCGGCCGTCCCGGCCGCAGCGAACAGCTTTTTGGCCCTGGCAGCGCAGATACTTGCTCCGGGGCGGGCGGGACGCCCGCGCTCCGGCAAGCTACTTCGGGAGCAGGGCGATGACCGAGGCGCTGGGACGCGGGATCACATGGGCCGCGATCAGCTTGCCAAGGCCTTCGACCTTCTGCTTGCCCGAATCGATCGCGGCCTTCACGGCGGCCACGTCACCCTTGATGATGACCGTCACGTAGCCGCCACCGAGCTTCTCCTTGCCCAGCACTTCCACGTTCGCCGCCTTGCAGGCCGTGTCGATCGCTTCAAAAACGGCGGTAAAGCCCTGCGTTTCGATGAAACCCAAAGCCAAAATCGGTTCGCTCGTCTGGTTCATGGCACCCGACTCTTCCTGCGAACGCGGCCGGAAGACCACGCTCTGTTGCATCAAGGGATTGACTTCCAACGGTGATTCGATCGCCTTCCACGCCTCGGGATCCGGACGGCTGATGACCTGGCTGACCGGGCGTCCCTGCATCTGCTCGGCCACCTGATGGCCCTGTCGCAGGGCCGCGTCGACGCTGGAGACATCGCCCAGGATCTTGATACAGACGCCCAGCATGTCGTTCAGCTCGATCTGTAGGACCGAGATATCCCCCGCTTTTTCCATCGCATCCAGCGCAACCATGGCGGGGGTAAACCCGAAGGTTTCCAGAATGCCCAGAGCGTTTGCCAGCTTCGACGGATGGGTGGATGCGTTCATGATGCAGAAGCATAGTCTACCCAAACTGCCTTGAGTAGCCCGGCGCTCGAATCGACGAGCTTCGCGGTCCGCCGGCGGGCGTCCAGAACTTTGTTCGGTCCCGGGCCAGCGAAGAGTCGAAGGACAGCGGCGCGGGCAAGTAGAAGGGGGCTCGACGCGGGGCTATATTAGCGGGCGCATCCCCCCGGAAGTACGCCGGCCCCGAGTCCTGATGGCTCGGCCGCTGTCGGGTTCGCGAAGTCGCTTCGTCCCCGCACCGCAGGTGCTTCCCCCCTTGGCCCTGCAACGAAAGGAACTTCTTGCCATGCGCTGGTCGCGCGTCCGTTGCCTGCTGCTGCTCTTTTCAGGGCTGTTTCTCCTGGCCCCGCCCGTCGCCTTGGCCTGGGACAAGCTGGAGATCGTGCCGGAGGTGCCCGCCCAGCCGCTGCAGGCGCAGGCGGAACGGATCCGCGATGCGCTTCAGTCGCTGGGCCAGCCGCTGACCGAGGACCAGCAGAAACAGCTTGCCCTCGCCGTCCGCAACACCGACGAGAAGGAAGCCACGAAGGCCATCCAGGAGATCCTCGATCCGCTCTGCCTGGCCGAAGTGCATATCAACCCGGAAAGCCGTGTGAAGGTCGCGGCCGGCCCTGTGGACAAGGAGCTGTTCGAACAGGGATGGCGTGTGTTCCTGGTGAAGGTCCGCAACGAAGCCGGCGTGACGGCGCCGCTGGCAGTGAAGAGCCCGAACGCCGAGCCGATTGTGAAGCGATCCAGCGGTTCGCCGGATCCGAAGCCCTCGGTGCTTCCCAGCGACGTGCCCCATCGCTGGATGGATGTCGAAATGTTCAACGACCGGCCGTTGGTGCCGGGCCTGTCCGGCCTTGCCGTCGAGTATCGCATCGTGCAGCTCTACAGCCGCGACCGCGGACAACGCGAAGCGCTGCTGGCCTTCGATGTGGGCCAGGGCACCGCGGACCTCGGCTATCGCAACGCCGTGCCCATCCTGTTCCGCTGCCAGCCCGCCAGCGAGATCAAGCTGGAGATCTACGACTTCGACGGTACGCCCACGACAGGGCAGTTCGTGATCCGCGATCCCAACGGACGCGTCTACCCCTCACGAGCCCGCCGGCTCGCGCCGGACTTCTTCTTCCATGACCAGATCTACCGTCACCATGGCGAATCGATCACGCTGCCGCCGGGCAGCTATGAGGTGACGTACACGCGTGGCCCGGAATACCGCATCGAAAAGCGGCCGCTGGTCGTCTCCGCCGGACAGCCCCGGCAGACTGAGCGTTTCGACCTGAAACGCTGGATCCACCTGCAGAAACACAATTGGATCTCCGGCGACCACCATGTGCACGCCGCCGGTTGCTCGCACTACGAAGCTCCCACGCAGGGCGTGACACCCGAGGTCATGATGCGTCACATCCTCGGCGAGGACCTGGCCGTGGGCTGCGTACTCACCTGGGGCCCCTGCTGGTACTACCAGAAGCAGTTCTTCGACGGCAAGGTGCACAACCTCTCCCAGCCCGGCTACATCATGCGCTATGACATCGAAGTGTCAGGCTTCCCGAGTTCCCACACGGGCCACCTGTGCCTGCTGCGACTGCAGGAGGACGACTACCCGGGCACGACGAAGATCGAGGAGTGGCCAAGTTGGGACCTGCCGGTACTGAAGTGGGGCAAGGCGCAGGGCGGAGTCGTCGGTTTCAGCCACAGCGGCTGGGGATTGGAAGTCCCCGCCCAGAAGCTGCCGACGCACGACATGCCAGCCTTCGACGGTATCGGCGCCAATGAGTATATCGTGGATGTCGTGCACGATGCCGTCGACTTCATCTCCACCGTCGACACGCCCGCGGTATCCGAACTCAACATCTGGTACCACACGCTCAACTGCGGCTATCAGTGCCGCATCAGCGGCGAAACCGACTTCCCCTGCATCTACGACGAACGCGTCGGACTCGGTCGCGTCTATGTGCACATGCCGTCCGACAAGCCCATCGATTTCGACGGCTGGGTCAAGGGCATTCGCGACGGTCGCTCCTACGTCTGCGAAGGACTCAGCCACCTCATGGACTTCCAAGTCAACGGACTGGCCGTCGGCACGCCCGGCCACGAAGGTCGCATGAGCACCCTGTCCATCGCCGCCGGCCAGCCGCTGCGCGTGCAAGCCCGCGCGGCCGCGCTGCTGGAAGAAACGCCCCGCGAGGACATCCGCAAGAAGTCGCTCCTCGCCCAACCCTACTGGCATGTCGAACGCTCGCGCGTCGGCAACTCCCGCAAGGTGCCCGCCGAACTGATCGTCAACGGCGAGTCGGTGGAGACGATTGAAATCGAAGCCGACGGCTCCATCCAGGACCTGCAGTTCCAGTACCAGCCGAAGCAATCGAGCTGGGTGGCGCTGCGGATCTTCCCGGCAGCGCACACCAATCCGGTGTTCGTGGAAGTGGACGGCAAGCCCATTCGAGCCAGTCGACGCAGCGCCCAGTGGTGCCTCGACGCCGTCGATGTGTGCTGGAAGCAGAAGGAGCCGAAGATCCGCGAAGCCGACCGGCCCGAAGCGGCGGCCGCTTACGATCTCGCCCGCAAAGCCTACACGCAGATCCTCAAGGAATGCCAAGCCGACTGAATGGGGAACCCCGGGTAGTCGGCACACGCCGGATGCCGAACGACTGGCCTGACAAAGTCCAACACTCGGGCAACCGTCGGGCAGCCGAACCATGACCCTCGCTTCTCAACCGATCGCGCGAAGGCCACCAACTCCACCGGCACTCGGCGCGTGCCGGCTACGATCTCAGGTGTGGGGGCTACGATCGGCGAGCAAGTGCGCCGAAGCGGCTACCTGGCGGACTTCGGGCCGTCTTCTTCGGCCTTGAGTTCCGCCAGCAGTCGAGTCATGGTGTTGGCGTGGACGCCCAGCAGTTTGGCGGCTCGGCCTTTGTGACCGCCCGTGGTGCGCAGAGCCTGCTGTACGGCTGCTGATCGCAACCGGGCAAGGTCCAGGAACGGCAGTCGATCACTGCCCGCTTCCACGCGTTCCTGGTGCGGCAGGCAAGGAACGGAATCCAGCACATACGATTGCTCGATGACATGCGAAAGCTGCCGGACGTTTCCCGGCCAGCGATACTCGCAGAACTCCCGCAGTGCGTCCGCATCGGGCTGCCAGATCTCGCGACCATATCGGGTCGCATAACGCTGCGCGAAGAACCGCACGAACTCCGGGATGTCCTCCGAACGCTCCCGCAGGGCCGGCACACGGAGTTCTACCATGTTGAGTCGGAAGTAGAGATCTTCGCGGAATCGCCCGGCACTGACTTCCGCCTCCAGATCGCGGTTGGTGGCGGCGACAATCTGGACGTCGATGGAAACGGGCGACGAAGCGCCCACCGGCGTCACCTCCGACTCCTGCAGCACTCGCAGCAGTTTGGGCTGCAGCTCCAGCGGCATTTCGCCCACTTCGTCGAGGAACACCACGCCGCCCTGCGCCGCGCGGAAGACACCCAAGGAAGCTCCCAAGGCCCCCGTGAACGCGCCCTTCTCGTGTCCGAAGAACTGGCTTTCGGCCAGAGTGGCCGTGAGCGCCGCGCAGTTGACTGGCACGAAAGGCCTCGTCGCGCGACCGCCTTGCTGATGGATCTGTTTGGCCCAGACTTCCTTACCCGTCCCCGTTTCACCGGAGATCAACACGGTACAACCCACGGCCGCGGCACGCTCGGCATGGCGAGAAATACGTCGGATGGCGGGATTGTTCCCGAGCACCCATTCGCCATCTGCGGATCGCGGAGCAGCCGAAGCGGCTTGATTCGCGATTCCTGGTGAGCTTGCCTTCATGTGTGCGGCACCCGCTCGCCGCGCAATACCTTGCGTGCGAACGGCTTTCTTTCTGTCTGTGGGCGTTACCCAAGGGGTAACGAAGTCCGAGTCACTAGACCACCTGTTTGAAAATCGAAATGTCCAGACGTGACCTGCGCCACGCCATCTAGCTCGCCATTCTAATCGTCAAACCGGACTTTGCAATCAATTCCCCCGCGTTCCCCCGAATTCTCCCAGCAACCCCAGACCAGCGTTAAGGAAAAGAAACGCCCTTCCTCGTGCTCCGCCCACTCCGCCAGCCTTTCCGCCGTGCCCTACCTGTCTTCCGACGACTTGTTGCCTTTCGCCTTCCCAGCCTCATCGCGGCCGAAGAACATCATGTGCTGCCAGGGCAGCCCATCGAATTGCCGGACAAGCTTCAGGCCGTTGGCCTGCATCTCTTTCTCGATCTGGCGTTTCGACATCTTATGCAGGGGTTTGATGGGCACTTCCGGATCCTCCTCCCGGAACTCCACCAGCACGACCAAGCCGTCCGGTTTGAGGGCCCCCCGCATCGCGGCCAACATGGGCTCCGGGTGCGAAAACTCGTGATAGACGTCCACGCAGAGGATCAGGTCGACCTGGTTCGGGGGCAGTTTCGGGTCGACTACAGACCCAAGCAGCAGGTCGATATTCTCGAGATCCTCCTCGTCGGCGCGAGCTTCGAGCAGGCGAAGCATTTCGGGCTGGATGTCCACGGCCAGCACTTTTCCTTGCTCGCCCACCTGCCGCGCGATCTGCAGGGTGTAGAAGCCGTTGCCGCACCCCATGTCGCAGACGACCATGCCCTTGCGGACAGCCAGTTCCCGGAGCATCGTCTCGCAGTCTTCCTCGCGTTGGCGCGACTCGCGGATGAGCCACGGTGCGCCGAGGTAGTGCATGGTCTGCGCGATCTCGCGTCCCAGGTAGTGCGTCAAGGCGGGCGGTTCTGGCGTTTCGGGCTCCGTATCGGCTGGCCGAACCACGCGAGGCTCCTCGGCCGTGACCCGCTCACTCCAGGGCATCCACATGATTCCCACTCCCCCAAGGACCAACAGCCAGACTACCCGATAACCGCTCCCACGATGGTCGTTCACAGACAAGCTCCTTGAGAGTTCCGCGCAGCGCGCGTCGTTCGAATGCGACTTCCCCGCAGCCCCAGGATAGCGGAGTCGCGGTGGCGAAAGAAATCCGCTCCGCAGAAAGCAGAACAGAAACGCCGGAACCTGCTCGTGCTCAGGCTGTGTTACTCAGGCTGCAGCGGGTTCCTGCGCCAGTTGAGCTTGCCGGAGCGCGACGACGGTGATGCCTAGGCGCTGCGCGACCTGCACAAAAGCGGGCTGGTCGATAAGGATCGTCCGGTCGGCCTCGACCGCCAACACCTTGCCTCCCGCCTCCGCCATCGTCCGCAGCGTCCCCTCGCCGATCGTTGGCACATCGAAACGCATATCCTGCTGCGGCTTGGCGACCTTGACCACGGTGAAGCCGCCGAGCGGGCAGAGCTTTCCGGCGCGTCGGATGCACTCATCGGTCCCCTCGACAGCTTCCACCGCCAGGACCGCGCGCCCCTTGACCACCACGCTCTGCCCCACGTCCAACCGCCCCATCTCGCGTGCCAACTGCCAGCCGAAGGCGACATCCTGTCGCTGTCCGAAGGTCAGCGGCGAGCCGGTCAACTGGCCTTCGGAGACCAGTAGTCCGGGCACGAGTTCGGTCGCCGGCACGCAGCGCACGCCACGTCGGCCAAACGCCTGCACGAAGGTTCCCAGCATCGTGTCGTCCTTGCGATCCTGCGTCTGCGTGATGAAATGCGG
>JBIIEC010000587.1:0-3061 GCA_044238045.1 Pirellulaceae bacterium
AAGGCTGCATCGTCGGGCTTCTCCTCCTCAACCGTTCGGGCTTCCAGCGTTCGGGCCTCGGCGCCCGTCCTGCGGATCGCCCGTTCTGCGGATCGCCCGGCGGGCGGATCGCGAGTGGGCGGCTGGGCGAGTGGTTCAAGGTCGCACGCGCGCTTGTGGCCCGGCGATGCCGCGCAGCACAATGCCGCTCGCCGGCGATCGACGGGCATGGCCTTGAGGCCGCTCGCGTCGCGTCCCTTTCACCACCTCAGCTCCAGGCATTCGTTCCACCATGCTCTCGAAACTCAAGACCTATTCGCTGCTCGGCATCGACGCGATACCCGTGGAGGTGGAGGTGGACGTTTCGCCCCAGGCGATGCCCAAGACGGTGCTTGTAGGGCTTCCCGAGCAGGCGGTCAAGGAGAGTACGCACCGCGTGGAGCGGGCGATTGTGAATTCCGGGTTCCAGCGTCCGTTCGACCGCGTCGTGATCAACCTTGCGCCGGCGGAACTTCCCAAGCAGGCCGCGTCCTTCGACCTGCCGATCTCCCTGGGGCTTCTCGCCGCCAGCGGCCAGTTGGCCTCCGACCTGTTCGAGCAGTATGCGGCCGTCGGCGAGTTGAGCTTGGAGGGTTACATGCGACCGACGAAGGGCGCGTTGTCGATGGCCATGCGAGCGGCCGCAGACGAAGGGCTGCGGGGAATCGTCGTCCCCGCCACCAGTGCCCAGGAGGCGGCGGTGGTCGAGGGGATCGATGTGATTCCCGTCGCCAGCCTCTCCCAGGCCGTGGCCTTCTTCGCCGGCGATGTCGACATCCCGCCCGCGCCGACTCAGCTGCAGGAACTCTTCGATCGCTTCTCCGGCTACGAGGACGACTACGCCGATGTCCGCGGCCAGGAACTCGCCAAGCGCGCCCTGTCGATCGCGGCCGCCGGCGCGCACAACCTGCTGATGGTCGGTCCGCCCGGCACGGGCAAGACCATGCTGGCCTCACGCGTGCCCAGCATCCTGCCCGTGCTTTCGCCCAGCGAGTCGATCGAGACGACGCGCATCTACAGCGCCATCGGACGCCTCGCGCCCGGACAACCGCTCATGGCCCGACGCCCGTTCCGCTCGCCCCATCACACGATCAGCGAAGCGGGCCTGGTGGGTGGCGGCAGCCCGCCCTCCCCCGGCGAAATCAGCCTCTCGCATCATGGCGTCCTCTTCCTCGATGAACTCCCCGAATTCAACCGACGCACGCTGGAGGTGCTCCGGCAGCCCCTGGAGGATGGATGCGTCACCATCTCGCGCGCCCTGCGGTCCACGACCTTTCCGGCCAGCTTCATCCTCATCGCCGCCATGAATCCCTGTCCCTGCGGCTATCGCAACGACCCGCGCCGCCAGTGCCAGTGCCCACCGCCGCTGGTGGAGCGTTACATGAACCGCATCTCCGGCCCCCTCGTCGATCGACTCGACATCCACCTCGAAGTGCCCAGCGTTCCTTACCGGGAACTGTCCTCCGACATCGCCGGCCGTTCCAGCCAGGACCTCCGCGCCGATGTCCTTCGCGCGCGCACCCTGCAGGAGCAACGCTTCCTGGGCTCGCGCACCCGCTACAACGGACAGATGAACAGCCGCGAAGTCCGCCAGCACTGCCGCCTCAACCCCACCAGCCAGGAGATGATCCGCGCCAGCGTCAACGACCTCGGCCTCTCTGCTCGCGCGCACGACAAGATCCTCCGCGTCGCCCGCACCATCGCCGATCTCGATCACCACGCGTCCATTGATACCGAACATGTGGCCGAGGCCATCAACTACCGGCTGCTCGACCGCCAGATGTGGACCTGACCACCGCTCCTGTCCGCAGGCCGCTAGCAAGGGAGCTTTTTCGAGCTGGATTCGCCTAGACGCCCCGGGAGGCCCCTGCTACCCTCCGCCCGCTCGGGGGTCCCGTGCGCACCGATCGCCTGTGCGAACGATCCAGCGTACGTCCTCCGGCCCGATTGCCGCCGGAATGCCGCGGAGCAGGTAATGAACATGGCCCAAGCAGAACAGGTCACACGACATCCCGAGGCCGAACGGAGCGGAGCGGTGCATCGTTTAGCGCATCGTTTAGTGCATCGTTTAGTGCACCGTCCGCTGTGTGTTGCCGCGCGCGGAACCCTCGCCCTTTGGCTGGTCTGCCTCATGCTGGCTCCCGGTTGCACGCCGCACCAGCAGATGCGGCTCGGCTCGATGGGCGGCGGCTTGCCGATCCCCCCGGGCTCCAACGCGCGTTCCACCGCCGCCAATGCGGGGAGGGTCTCAGCATCGGCCGCCAACCAGCGCGCGGAAGCGTCCGAACACGGCGAGAAGATCGACCCGTTCGAGATCGAAAAGCCGCCGCTTGATGACGAACAGATCGCGTCCGTGGACGCTCCGTCCATCGACGCTCCCAACAACCCGGACGATCCGGTCGAAAGCTCCAAGAAGTCGCTCGCGGCCGAAGGTTCGATCGCGCAGACCAACCTGCTGGACGAAGACCTGTCGGTGGAGACGGAACATCCTCGGGCGATCGACGCGCCGATGTCGGAACTGGTGCGTGCCCCTTCCGGAACGGGCGAAGCGCGTCTCGCTGACTCGGCGGTCAAGTCGGTGCTGCTGGCCAGTCACACCGAGGAATCCGACGCCGCGATTGCTCCCGGCGCCAACGACGCGGGCCCTCCGACTCCACCCTGGTTGAAGCGAGGCAAGGCCGCGGGAACTCCAGCCGACAACGGCCCGCTCGCAGCGGCGCCAGCGTCCAAGTCTTCGCGGCGCACGACTGCGGCCACCAAGCCAGACCCGCACGCGCCCGCCCCGAACGGCCACCCCAACGAAGCAAACGGCAACGACGCGTTCGATCCCTTTGAAGGCACCTCGTTCGCCTCGGACGAATCCGACGCAAACGAGCCGGACGTTTCGGCGCAGGCCGATGCGTCGGAGGCGATGAATACGGACAGTAACAGCGACGCGGAAGCGGAAGCTGAGAGTCCCCCGTCCGCCACCGCCATCGCCGCGCGGATGATGGCGCAGCGCGCCCAGAAGGCCGCTCCGCGTCTCGCCGCCCAAGTGCAACGG
>JBIIEC010000588.1:0-3057 GCA_044238045.1 Pirellulaceae bacterium
GGCCCTGCAGGCGGCGTACGACGCGCTGCGCGGCGCATCGGCGCGCATCAAACACGTGCTCGTCCTCAGCGACGGCATCTCCGCCCCCGCCGATGACGCATCCCTCCTGGCCGAGATGGCGAACCACCCGATCACCGTTTCCACGATTGCCTTGGGCGACAAAGCCGACAAGCCTCGGCTGCGCGAGATGGCTCAGTTGGGCAACGGTCGCTTCTATGAGTGCGACGATCCGCGCGCGGTGCCGCAGGTGTTCGTCCAGGAGACCATGATGGCCGGTCAGTCGGCCCTGCAGGAAGAGCCATTCGTGCCGGTCCTGCTCCGGTCGACCCCCGTGCTCCGCGGCATCGACCTCGCTTCCCTGCCGCCGCTGCTGGGGTATGTCTCCACGGGCACCAAGCCGACGAGCGAGTTGGTGATGGTTTCGGAAAAGGGCGAGCCGCTGCTGGCGTGGTGGCGTTATGGACTGGGCATGTCGCTGGCCTTCACGTCGGACGCGGGGCAGCGGTGGGCCGTGGACTGGCAGGTGTGGCCGGATTTCGCTCGGTTCTGGGCCCAGTGCGTGCGACACATCGCGCGTCGCCGCGTTGAGGAACGGGGCGAACTGACAGTGCGACAGCAGGGTGTCACCCAGCAGTTGACGCTGGACCTGACGGACCGGGAGAACCGGTTCTTGGAGGGAGCCGAGGTGCGGTACACGATCCCGTCCTCTCGTGCGGATGAGCCGTCTTCCCGCGCGGATCATGGAGCGACCGAGGGGCATTTCACGCAGACAGGACCAGGGCGTTACCAAGCGGAAGTGGCGGTGCCGATGGGCGATGCGCGGCAGGTGCTGGTGCAGGCTCGCCATGAAGGCGAAGCCGTCTACCAGCGTGTGGTGAGCTTGGGGGGCGAGGTCCTTGAGGAACTGCGCCTGCGACCCGTGAACGAGGGTTTGCTCCGCGAGTTGACGCGGCTGCGCGGAGGTCTGTGGGAGCCGACGGCGGCCGATCTGCTGGATGCGCCGGCTCCTCCCGCCTATCGCCTGCGATCCCTGGCGAAGCCTCTCCTGGCGCTGGCCGTCCTGTTGCTGCTGCTTGACGTCGCCCTGCGGCGCCTGGACTGGGGCCGCTGGTGGTCGGACGTCCGTGCGCCGCGCGACGGGCATGTCCGGGCACAAAACACAGCGATGGCCGCTGCTGCGAGTGACGTGCGGACGTCACCCGATTAGAATCGAGGGCGACGTCGGTGAGGATCGCCAGGTTGGCTCGCTGGAGTCGACCTGCGACTCTTCGTGGATCTTTGCGTTCAGCCGTTCGATGGGTCCAGTAGGGTGCTTGAGCAGACCTCGGATCGCGGAAGCGCGGGGCCTCCGTGCTGGCGACGTTCACTGCGTGCGCGGTCTTCGTCCTGGGGAATTGGTTTCCATGTCGCGTTCCATGCTGCTCTCCTTGCGCCCCGTCCGCCGTCGCCTGCGGGTGGCGCGCATGCTGCGCGGTGCGGGGAAGGGCATGATGCTCGGTGGCATCGGGTTGCTGGCGTGTGTGCTGGCGGGATGGGCATGGAGCGGCCAGCGACCTGGGCTCGGCTGGGGGCTGCTGTTGCCCGGCGCGGCCGCGCTGGGGGGCGCAGCGTCCGAGGGCCTGCGTCGCCTGGATTGGCTCGAAGTCGCTCGCCGCGTCGATCAGCGTTATGGCCTCAAGGATGCCATCGCGTCGGCTTGGCAGTTCTCGCAGCTTGAAACGCCCGACGCTTGGATGCTTCTGCAGATGCGCCAGGCGGAGCCGCTCCTGCAACGCGTGGTCTCGCGCGATGTCGTGGCCTGGCGACTGCCGCGCATGGCCCTATATGGCGGCTTGGTTTGGAGTGCCGCGTCGTTGCTGGTACTCTGGCCGCAGTGGGTCCCGCCCGTGGAGGCGCGGCAGGATCGGGCCGATGCGCCGGCTCCGCAAGCCAACGCGGTCGTGGCCGAGCAGTTGGAAGAGAACCTCGTGGAGGAACTGGAACGCGTCGCCGAGATGACGGGGATGCCCGCTCCGGAGGTGAAGCGGCTGCGGCAGCTGACGCAGAGCCTGCGGACCAAGACGCAGGAGATCAAGGATCCGCGGCAGTCCACGCGTCAGGCCTTGCAGAAACTGTCGGAGATGCAGGCCGAACTGGCCGCCGCGCGCGACCAGTTGGATCCGTCGCAGGTTGACCAGCAGTTGCAGGGCGTCGCGCGGGCCATGTCCGCGTCCGAAGAACTCGCGCCCGTCGCCGAGTCGCTCCAGCATAAGGACTTCCAGCAGGCCGCGCAGGAACTGGCCGCGGCCGACCCGCGCGTGCGGGATCCTGAGAAAGCCCAGCAGCTGGAAGAGGAGTTGGAGCAGGCCGAGAAGACGCTTCGCGAGCAGGGAAACGACGCGTTGGCCGACGCGGTGGAATCCCTGAAGGATGCCACGCAGGAAGCGGATGCGGACACGGCGAAGCAATTGGCCGTGCCGCTTGCGCAGCAACTGCAGCAGCAGGCCCTCCGCGCCCAACTCGCCCAGCAGCTCGCCAGCCAAGTGGAGATGATGAGCGAGGCGAAGGCCATGAGCCGCGATGGCGGCAAGAATACGGCCCGCTCCGACCAGGATCGCGAGACCTTCGGGCAGGGCGACGCGGGCAAGCCCGAAGGCGAGGCGACGCAGCCGCTGGCGACCGTTCGCCAGCGCGAGGAGTTGACGGGCCAGCAGGGGACGGGACCTTCGCAGACGCAGCGCGTGGAGCAGTCCGTCGACGAGCCGGAGCAGGCTCGACGTCCCTTCCAGCCGCCACCGGCTGACTACGAACGGATGGCCGAGGAGGTCTTGCGGAAGGAGTCGCTGCCGCTGAGCCACCGGCAGACGATTCGCAACTACTTCCGCTCCATCCGTCCGTCAGGCGAGTAGCCCTCGCGACGCGCTCACGGCCGAAGGTCACGGCCGAAGGTCGCGGCTACAGGTCGCGGTAGCTGAATCGCTTCTCGAACTGCGTGTGGGGCTTCCCGTCGACTTCGGTATACGGATAGACCAGGAAGTTCACGGGGCCGTTCGCGGGAGCAGGGACCAGTTCCAGGTC
>JBIIEC010000197.1:0-10351 GCA_044238045.1 Pirellulaceae bacterium
GGAATTGCCACTGCCGCTGCGAATGTCCTTGACGCGGACGGTTCCCGACTCCGTCCCGTCGCTCTTCCAGAGTTCGTAGCCGCTCGTCCCGTCGGCGGCGCTGAAGAACAACGTGCCGTTCACGTTCGTCAGGGTGAGTGGAGAGGAACCGTAACTGCCGCTGAAAATGTCCTTGACGCGGACGGTCCCCAACTCTGTCCCGTCGCTCTTCCAGAGTTCGAAGCCGCTCGTCCCGTCGTTGGCGCTGAAGAACAGCGTGCCGTTCACGTTCGTCAGGTAGCGTGGATAGGAATTGCCACTGCCGCTGCGAATGTCCTTGACGCGGACGGTTCCCGACTCCGTCCCGTCGCTCTTCCAGAGTTCGTCGCCGCTCGTGCCATCGGTCGCGCGGAAGAACAGCGTGCGTCCCACGGTTGTAAATTGCCCGGGTGCGGATGATCGATTGCCGCCAAGGGCATTCACATCCTTCAATAGGTCGAATTTCTCCGTGACCGTGATGAGAAACGCCTGATCCACGGGAAGCCCGTCCTGGTCGATCGCGCGAATGCGGATGGAATGGGTCGGCTTGAGAACCTGCTGGAGAACGGCGTTCGTTTTCAACGTGTTTCCCACGATCGTGAACGAACTGTTATCCGTGGAACCGTCGCCGGAGACCAGTTGGTAGGTAAAGGTGTTTCCGGCGTCCGGGTCGTTCGTGCGGAACTGGCCAACCGTGGTACCGAGCGGTTGACGCTGGGCGACGAAGGAGTTCGACAGCAGCACCTCCCGTGGCCCTTCGTTGACGTCGGTCACCGTGATCGTGAGGGACTGCTCCACGAAGAGCCCGTCAAGGTCGGTCGAGCGAACACGGACGGAGTAACTGGAGTTCGTCTCGTAGTCTAGCGTCCCTTGCAGCAGCAACTGGTTGCCGGAAATGGAAAACGTGTGGTTGTCCTGGTCGCCCGCGCCGTAGGCCAGCGTGTAGGCGTGCTGGTCGCCAGAATCGGCGTCGGTTGTCGAGAACTGGCCGACGGCGGTGCCGATAGCCGTCGTCTCCGGGATCAAGATCGGGCTTGGATTGACGTTCACGGCCGTTGGCGCCGCCAAAGCCAGACGGTCTTCAAGCAACTCCGGGCGGGCGAACTGCCGGACGACCACCTTCAGGCGGCGGTCGAGACCTCGAAGCTGACGGCGACGGTTCAAGGAACGTTTCATCTCGAAATACCTCTTCGGAAGAGCACACTGCCGGGCGCACCGGGACCCAGGTGGCGCGACCTACTGCGCCAAAAGAGTAACCTGCGGGTCCCCGGCCCCAGCGGACGCAATTCCGGAGAGAATTTTCAAAAATCTTTGGGTGACAAGAATTCTTCGCGCGTCGACCGAAAGAACTCGGGCGGTGGCAGCCCCCGACGTTGCCAGCCCGCGGTAGCCGACGTTGCCAGCCCGCGGTAGATGGTCCCCAACTCAAGGCTCGGGGAAGGCGAGCGGATCCTGAGTCGACTGCGACTTTGGTCGTGCCGGGGTTGCTTGCGACCTTGAAGCTTTCGTCGTTCTTCCGGCGGAATGGGCGGATGTGCTTTGGCCCCGTTCCATGGAAGCATGGGCCCGTAGTCCGTCTCGCCCGTCCGCAGCAGGGAGAGTTCGGCGGTATCTATCCGCCATTGCTGCGAATTATCGCCGGTGGCTTGCAGCGACTCCAAGGCCCCGGTCTTGAGCACGCGATCGTCGTGCCGGAATCCTCCATCCGCGAAGTGCAGGAATTTCCTGCGATCGCGTTGTTTTGAAGGAGCAGGATCAAGTGGCCAACGAGCGAGTCGGCCTGACAGGACTCGCGGATGATCGCCGACCATCTGGAAGCGCTCTTCTGCGTGTCGGCGGGAAGCAGGTGGACGTCGATCGTCGCCGCATTGGAAAGCGTCGGCACGATTCGCATTCCGTTTGGTTGGACAGCCGCCTCTCGGATCGACGGGTTCGTCCCGGCAGACTTGGCGAGGTATTCCTCCCATAACTTGTCCCTGGGAGCGCACGGTCGTCGCGGCAGCGATGGGCTTCCGAGACTCTTCGGGTCGGTGAAAAGCCCAAGCCGAGTCCGCGGGGGAAGAACATTGTTGGTGAGCGTTTGGCAGACTGAGCGACGCCAGCAATATCCACATGCCCCTTCAGCTATCTATCGCTTTTCTTACTGGGCTTGCCAGGGTTTTGCGATCACGGTCTTGCATGCCCGTGCGTGGAGCGTGGGAGGGTGGACCCCATCGCCACGCGGCCCAGAGGCATACCGGGTGGCAGACCCCCACCTGCGGATTGGGGTCGCCCAGATCATCCGACGGGCAGGCTTTTGGCGCTGGAAGAAGCCATGGCAGGCACTGCGTTTGCCACGCGAAGCGGATTGGACGTCATGCATCCGGGGCTGGCAGCACTGGCCTCGATCGGGCACCGCAGGGACTTGGAGCGGCAGCAATACTGGACCGCACGAGGGGAGGACTGTGAACGGGCGGTCCTAGGCGATGCGGAGTGCGGCGCAGTAGCCGCTAGAAGCCGACGCAGCAAGCGTTCGCCAGAAACGGAACCGGCTGGCACATCCGTGATAGAACACGCAGAGAGGCAATCAGTTCAGCGGTTCGGTGGGAGACTCTGTGAGATCGCCCTGGTTTTGCAGATTACCTAAAGTAGCGGAGAAGGGACTCGAACCCCCGACACACGGCTTATGAAGCCGTTGCTCTAACCACCTGAGCTACTCCGCCGCGAAGGCGTCCCTTGGTGAGTGCCGCAGGGGCACTTCAGGACGCCGTAGGATTATCGGCAGATCGGATGGCCGGGTAAAGGGGGGAACGTCCGCAGGCCGCTTTTCGCCTGCGGAACCCCCCACCCATGCACCGGTCCTCGGCACGGCGCCGGGTGCTTGCGGTCGCCGTGACTGGGGCCAAGGAGGAACGCCGGCGACTACTGGTCGTCGTCGGCCTTCTCGCCGCCTTCCTTGTCGCCGTCTTTCTTATCCTCAGCAGCCTTGCCGCCGTTCTTCTTTTCTTCCAGCTCCGCCTGGTAACGCTTGAGCGACTCGCGGAGCGCCTCGTCGTTGCCCTGCGAGCCGACTTCGACGGCCTTCTCCTGGGTCTCGATCGCCTTCTCCAAGTCGCCCTGGAGATAGTACGACAAGGCCAGCGAATCGAGGACCGAGCCGTCTTTGCCCTGGGTCAGCTCCTGGGCTCGCAGAATGATCCCCTGCGCCGCCTTGATGTTCCGCTCCTCCTCGGGCACCTCCGTCATCATCGTCCAGGCCGCGAAGTTCAGCAGCTGGGGATTCTCCCAGTTGGCTTTGGCCACCGCATCGAACGTCGCATTGGCGTCCTTGAAGCGGCCCGACATCATCTGGATGCGAGCTCGCACCATCGGCCACTGCGGATTCTTCGGGTCGCTCGCCGACAACGTCTCGGTGACCTCCAGCGCCTTGTCCCAGTCCCGCTGCTGGACGGCCAGCTGCAGGCCCATCATCATCTTTTCCGCTTCCTGCTTCTTGCGGAACGTCGCGGCGAATTCGCCGCGGTTCCAACTGCCGTCGGCCACCTGCCGCAGCGGTTCGTCCATCTCCATCGGATGGCCGATCCATTCAATCAAGCCGTCCTTGCCGACGATGAAGGCCGTGGGAATGCCGCCCTGGCCCGAAGCCGCCATGTACGCGGTCGCCGTTGACTTCTCCTTGTCCAGCGCCAGCGAGTAGCTGATCGTCTCTCGCCACGTCTGCTCGCTCTCCGAATCCATCCGCTCGTCGAGGAACTTCGTCACCGTCTCCTCGTCCTCATCGGTTACGCCGATGAACTGCACTCGCTCGCCATACTCCTTCTGCAGCTTGCTCAGGTGCGGCATGCTCATGCGGCACGGCGGGCACCAGGTGGCCCAGAATTCGACGACGTACACGCCGCCCTTCTTGAACTTGCCCACCTCGTTGCCCAAGGCCCAACCAGCGATCGAAACCGCCGGAGCCTGATCGCCAATCGTCAACGTCACTTCGGCCGGCGCCTCGCCGGTCTCGATCGCGTTCACTTCGTTTTCGTCCTGAGCCGCTTCCTCGGCGCCTTCCTTGACTTCTTCCTTCGCTGCCGGCGCCTGGGTGTAGAGCGTTTCGGTCAGGCGGGAACGCAGCGAACCGCCGGAGGTGGCGTTGGAGTCCGGTTGGGCCCCGGTCGCAGGTGCTGCCGGCGCGGCGGGAGTCGCAGGGGTAGCGGGAGCGTCAGGCGTCTTGGCCGGCGGCGGAGCACACGCGGCAAGCAGAGTCAGGCTGACGGGCATCATCCATCGAAACAGTCGGGACACAGTATTTCCCTTTCTCTCGGGCAAATCGCGAACGGATTCGGAGCCCACGTGACTCAGCCACCACCCGTCCAGTTTTCGTAGCCGGTCATTCTATACGTACACCTTTCCATTGGCGACCATCACCGCGTCAGGGGGGGCTCCGGATCGTCTCGAGAAAGCTTCGCCGGGTAGCCCCGCGATGAGAAGCCCACGACAGCCAGCCGAGGAAGAGCCGCTGGCGTGGGGGCATTGGACAGGCTCAGGGACCCCTGGCGACTTTCGGGAAGCCGCTACTTGCCAGAGCGGCGCCGGACACCCATGTCCGGCAGCAGAAGTCCGCGGCACGCAGCGTCGCGGGCAAGATCAACGCGGCCGCCTCCGTCACGGACCGCGTATGGATCGACGAGGACGCTCGCCCCGTCGGGAAAATCAGGCCGCGGTGCCCGCCGCTCCGCCCAGGTACTCCGCGAGCTTCTCTCGCAGCAAGGACTCCGAGATCTCTCCGGTGTACTCCGACAGGAACTGCCCGAGGAACCCCCGAGCCCCCAGTCGCTGCTGTTCGTCCTCGATCTCGGCCAAGATCGCCAGCGCTAGCTGTGCGGAGTCGGGTGTGACGACCGCGTTGGAATCCCCGGCCCCGGCGTCTCCAGAACCGTCGTCTCCTCCGCCAGCATCGGTGCCGCCGTCTCGAGTCGCCCCGTCCCCGGCATCCGTCGCGTCCGTACCCGGGTCGACGAACGGGCCACCCATCAAGACGTTACCGCGGATCGCCGCTCGGCCCTGCGACAGGACCCCCTCGGCGTTGCGGATCAGATAAGAGAAGGTGTCCAGCCCGTTGTACGACCAGTCCGGGGTGTAGACGACCTTGCCGGTCGCGGGGTCAAGTTCCAGCGTCCCATGCGAGTAGTCCGACTTGTCGACGCTCACCAGTTCGACCTCGCCCAGCCCCAGCAGGTTGCGGCCATCGGCGTAGTCGTTCCCCGTGACATCCAGTTCGATCGGCGAACCCGTGGCCAGGCTGAACGACTCGAACACATCGTCCACGGCCTTCGGCGAGCCCTCGGGTGCTCGCACCAGAACGCGGAAACTCGACGACTCCATGCCCACGGAAATACGCAGGCTGCTGTAGAGATACGTGTTGATGTTCACCCGGTACCCGTTGGTCGTGGTGAAGCCTGCCGCCGGTTCGTAACGCATGCCGGCCAGCAGCTGGTTTACTTCGGAGACGGTTCCGTATACCCACGCACCACCGCCGGCGATTTCGGAGAAGCCGCCCGTCGCCGTGGAGGGAACGCTGGAGCTAAACTTGCCGGCGAACACATCGCCCGAATACGGCACGTCCGGTGCCGCCCAGTAGATGTACATGCCGACCGTCATGTCGCTCGGGCCCTCGTAGTCGACCTGCAGCAGCGGATCGCCCGCCTCGTCCAGCAGTTCGATGGGCGTGCCGGCGTCGGTGGCGATCGCATCCGGAACCTGCACGGCGAACTGGCTGGCGCCCGAATCCTGGGTGAAGTTCAAAACGACCCAGGCCGTGGCCTCATTGCCCTCCGCATCGGCCACCGTGTAGCTGAATCGATCCCAGTACCGAAACTGCGGACCGGGCACATACCGCAGCAGTTCGCGCCCATTCGGTCCGGCACCCGGCAGGCGTTCCACCGTGCCAAGCATCGATTCGCCGATCGACCGAATCTCGACCACGCTGGCGGAGTCGTTCGCCAGAACATCGATGTTCAAGCTGGGAACTTGTCCGCTGTTCGCGGGCAGGTTTCGCGAAATCGAATCGTCGTTTGCCAGGTTGCCCGTCGTGGCGTCCGAACCCGGATCCCCCGTCACTGGATCTTCAACGCTTGGATCCCCGGCACCCGGATCCTCAGAAGTCGGATCACCTGTTCCCGGTCCTCCGGCACCCGGGTCGCCCGCGTTCGGGTCCCGAACTTCGGAACCGCCGGTTGCATCGTCTGGGTTTGGCTCGGCATTGCGAGTTCGGCCGTAGCGGCCGGTCTGGAAGGCGGCGACCAAGTCGGTCGTCGTGAAGCGGCCGTCCAGGTTCCAGTCGCCCTGGTCCCAGTGAGCGGCTTTCCCCGACTCGTACTTTCCATGCTGGAAGGCGAGCACGAGGTCCGCGGAGTCGAAGCGTCCGTCGGCGTTGGCGTCACCGGCCCAGACAGCCGCATCGGCCGCCATGGCCAGTCGGCTCTCCAGGGGCTCCAAAACGCGTGACGAACTCTGGAACGGTGCTCTGCCTGTGCGAGTGCGTAGATGGCGGCGAGGCATGGTCAACTCCTCTATGCGTTGATGAGAGTGTCAGGGCAATCTCGGAGAGATGGGGAGATGTGTTAAGGGAAGAGAGCACGGACGTTCGCTGACGCACCGAGGGGACCAGTCTCGACGGACCAAGCGAGGGGAGCGACGCGGACGCCAAGAAGCGGGCGCCGAGGTGCAGATCCCTGGGGGACATTTTCACTGGAACCGCGAATCCGCTGAGAACGACGAGTATCCCGAGCGGGCCGGCGGTGCTCCTTCCGACCAGTGTAGCAGTGACCGGAAGACAGTCGAGTCACTTAACCAGCGAACCAGTCGTTTCTCGCAAGCCTGCGGCTTTCCGGAGGACGGGGCGTCTAGTCTAATCCTGGGAGAGTTCCGGCAGCGACTTCCTTGGAACTGCGAGACTTTGGGATCCCGGCCATGCTTCCGCGAAACTGCAGTGGAATTGTTCACGGGCGTCATGCCTTCGAGTCGCTGGATGCGACGCGTCCCGAGGGGCTGATGGTGGCCAGCCGACGCAACCTGCTGAAGGCCAGCATGGCGGGCTTGGCGGGGCTGTCACTGCCCGGGTTGATGCAGCATCGTGCGGAGGCGCTGGCGGCCGGCAAGTCCGCGCGGGCGAACCAAGCGGTGATCCTGCTGTGGATGACCGGAGGTCCGAGTCACATCGACATGTGGGACATGAAGCCGGACCGGCCGCTGGTGAATCGCGGTCCGTTCTCGCCCATTGGCACCTCGGTTCCGGGCGTCTGGATCTGCGAGCACCTGCCGCGGCAAGCCGCGATGATGGATCGCTTCACGCTCATCCGTTCCGTCGACTGCCGGCACAGCAACCACGAACCGAATATGGTGATGCAGACGGGCCATCGCGACGCGGAGCCACGGATCAATCCGAAGGGCGATCGCTTTCCGAGTTTCGGGTCGGTCATTGCTCGTTACCGTGGTGCGAATCATCGCTCGGTGCCGCCCTATGTGGCTTTCGAGAAGTATCGATCGCACATCGGTTACGCGGGTTACCTGGGGCAGCAGTTCGATCCGTTCATTGCGGGGCCGGCGGCCAGGTTGCCTGTCTACGACATGGTGGGGCAGGATACCGGCGCAGTGACGCGGGGCGATCTGTTCCAGTTCAGTCAATCGCTGAGCTTCGAGCGACTGGCGCAGCGCTCGCAGTTGCGGGAAGACTTCGATCGCCTGCGTCGCGACCTGGATGCGTCGGGTGCGATCGACGGGATGGACCGGTATCAACAGCAGGCGATCGAGACGCTTGCCGGCGGTCGAGTGCAGCCGGCGTTCGATCTCTCACGGGAACCGGCGTCGGTGCGCGATGCCTACGGAAGCCATCTCTGGTGCCAGCAGGCGCTGCTCGCGCGACGCCTCGTGCAGGCCGGCGTCGCCTTCGTGACGCTCGATCTCAGTTATCACACCGCCTCGGGCACCTGGGATACCCACGGTGACAACATTCCGCCCTACGGCGGCATCAGCAAAGGACTCGGGCCGCTGCTGCCGCTGTTCGATCGTTTGCTCACGACGCTGGTTGCGGACTTGGAACGGCAGGAGATGCTGGACGACGTGCTGGTGATCGCGATGGGCGAGTTTGGACGCACGCCGATGATGGGCACGCAGGGCAGCACCGATGGACGCGACCATTGGCCTGAAGTGATGTCGATCTGTCTGGCCGGCGGTGGATTCCGGCATGGGCAGGTGATCGGATCGACCGACCGCGACGGCGGCCAGATTCAGACTCGCCCGGTGACGCCTGGCGACCTCGCCGCCACGATTTACCACCACATGGGCGTGCCGCTGGAAACGACCTACAACGATGATCGCGGCAGGCCGCTGGCCATCGTGCAGGAGAACGGCCAGCCGATCGCGGAACTGCTGTAGAGACGAGCCCGCACGTTATCCTCGGGTCGATCGTCAAGTGAAGAGGCAGCGACCGTTCCGCGATGAACGGTCGCTGGGGGAGGGACGACGGACCAGTCTAGCGATTGCGAGGCCTGTCCGACGAGCGGCGGCGGGCCTCGATCTCGACGCGGATCTGCAGGCTCACGCCCGTCGCTTGGGGGCCCAACGGCACCACGACCACCAGATGACCAGCCAGGTGGGAGTCGCCGTAACAGTAGGTGATCCATCCGGACGGGAGTTCCTGGTTGGCCACGCGGTCGAAGCCGAGTGGCGGACCGGCCGCGTTCAGCAGGACCAGCCCGACCGTCTGCTTCACCATGTTCGCCGACGCCTCCTGGGCCTTGGTATCCGCCTCCGAGGCCTGCGGGTCGGCCGCCTCGCCCGCCGACGCAAGCCGCTCCGCATCCAATGTCGTGTCGCCCTCGTTCGGCAGGAGCACGGTGGCGTTGTGGGTGATCGCTCCTTCCGGGTCGAGCGCACTGATCGTCACCTGCTCCTTCGTCTGCAAGATCGACAGCGCGATCGTGTCACTCCACCGACCGTGCACCATGCCTTCGCCGATCAAACGCAGGCGAGCATCCCAAAGGCCAGTGAAGTCCATGGGCACCGCCATGCGCAACTGCTCGACCGGCAACGCACTGCAGATCGCCAATGCATCAAACAGCCCGCTGTCGACGGTAACCGGCTGCGGCGGATACTCCATGTAATGCTCGTGGGTGAACTTCAGCACCTGATCGAGCAGTTTCAGGACGCGCCGCGACGGGCGATGGGGACTCGTCGCAACGCTGTGCTGGAAGTTACGCACCGTTGACTCGGAGATCCCTGTCCTCGCAGCCAACTCCGCAACGCTCAGTTCCCCCATCGCCTCCAAGAAGCGATCGCCGTTCACGACGCCCATGATCTTTTTTCTCTTCATCGCCCTGCCCTGCCTTTCTTACATCGCCTCGAACCAGATGCCTCAACGAGACGAAAGTGTACGCAGGGGCGAAGGCCGTGCAAGTCTTTGCCGCGCGAGTTGCTGACAATGTGCTGTCACATTTTTTCGCGCACGATCTCTTTCGCAACAGCGCGCCGTCCGCGCGATGGCGCTTTCAGGCTTTCTTCGCAGCATCAGCGTTTGACGAAGGTTTGCGTCAACGCGCCGAGGAAAATAAAAAAGCTTGTTGTAGCTGGAGGATGTTCGGTTTTTTCTTGGGCCAGAATTCACGAGGAATCGTTCTCGCAGGTGTACTTCGTGAATTATGTCACAGAGCAAAAAAATCAGGCTTCTTCGCGGCTTTCTGTGCGTCGCGTGGGGGCGGAAGTCGCGCGGTTGCGGAACCTCGCGCTCGGTCGGTAGAGCGATGCAGAAAACTCGTTTCTTGCAGGAAGCGAAGCCGTGGATCGCCCAGTCTGCGCCGCTTCACGCGTGTGATCGCGAAGTGCATGTCAACACGTCGTTGCTACGCACGAGTTATGCACGTGATGTTCGGAAGGCCTAACAGTCGGAGTCCAGGCGACGCGGTTGGGGGCTTTTCAGCAAAGCGAACGTCGAATTGGTCGTCTCGTTGGTGCGCCGTTGGGGGAACCGAAGGAGGTTCGTTGACGATCGCAGGGAACGTTCATAAATTCGCCATGTCGAGTGCGTCGGCGGAGTGCTGCCGGGAATGAGAGGATGTAGGAGCACGGGCATGGAGTTGGTCACGTTCTGCGCGGTCGATGGTTCGCTGGATCCGGAGAGTGACCGGGTGTTGGCAGCCGTGAACAGGTGCGTGGCCGGACGCGTGCATGAGCGGTGGGAGGTGTCCTGCCGATGATTGCCGAATCGTTGACTCCCGATCTGTCGGTGATGATGGGCAGGGAACCCGGCCTTCATCCGGTGGTCATTCGGATGACACCTTGGAGCTGGGGGATTTTTTTCAATCCGTGCGAA
>JBIIEC010000589.1:0-3054 GCA_044238045.1 Pirellulaceae bacterium
GCATGCCGATATCCGCGGCAACCGACAGGCCAGCGACCGGTATCCGCAGTTCACCGAGGGTCAGCACCCGATCGAGGCGAACACCTGGACCCTGGCCGAAGCGTTTCGGGCGGCCGGCTATCACACGGCCGCGTTTGGCAAATGGGGACTGGGCCCCGTGGGCAGCGCCGGTGATCCCAACGACCAGGGCTTCGACCTCTTCTTCGGCTACAACTGCCAGGCCGTGGCGCACAGCTACTATCCGCCGCACCTGTGGCGCAACCGCGAGCGAGTCACTCTGAACGTCGCTCCGGTACCCGCCCATCCGAAACTCGGCGAGCAGCCCATCCGCATGGAAGATTGGATCGGCGAGCAGTACGCGCCCCAGCGGATGATCGACGAGGCGGTGTCCTTCCTGAACCAGCCGCATCGCCAGCCGTTCTTTCTCTACCTGCCGTTCATCGAGCCCCACGTGGCGATGCACCCGCGACCGGAATCGCTGGATCGCTTCCCCAAGGAATGGGACGACGAACCGTACCGCGGTGAGAACGGCTACCTGCCCCACCCGCGTCCGCGCGCGGCCTATGCGGCCATGGTCGCCGATCTCGATGCGCATGTAGGCCGCATCCTGGCGACGCTTGAAACACGAGGGCTGGTCCACAACACGCTGGTAATCTTCACCAGTGACAACGGCACGACACATGCCGGTCGCGATGACTCCCCTTTCTCCGTGGGCGGCGTCGACGCTCGGTTCTTCAACAGCACGCGCGGCCTCCGCGGCTACAAAGGCAGCCTGCACGAGGGCGGTATCCGGGTGCCCACCATCGTGCGGCTTCCCGGACAAATCCCCGCCGGCACCACCTGCGCGAATCCCAGCTACTTTCCCGACTGGTTTCCCACGCTGGCCGAAGCCACGGGTATCCACGGCCCACCCCAGGCCGACGGCGAAAGCCTGTGGCGATCGCTGACGGGCCAGCCGTCGCCCGCCCGCTCGCGTCCCATGACCTGGGTCTTCGCCGAATACCAGGGACAGGTGGCGGTCCGCATCGGCTCCTGCAAGATCCTCCGCAAGCAGCTGCTCACGGCCCAACCGGGCCCTTGGGAGGTGTATGACCTGCAGCACGACGAGCAGGAACAGCACGACCTGGCCGCCACGCGACCCGACCTGATCCGCATGGCCGAACAGGTGCTGGCCTGTGAGATGACCGAAAACCCAACCTTCCCGATGCCCCTGCCCGGCATCTCGAAGTCCGACTCGAGCAGCACGTCACCCTGACGGCCCGCATCCTGACGGCCCGGGCCCTGACGGCACCGTACCGGCCCGTCTGCCGAATCCTCGCGTGCGGCCGCGCGGCCCTGCCGACGTTGTCCGTCCACGAACACAAGGCTTACAAGCACAGCAGGTAGGCTACCAGGTCTTCTTTTTCCGCACGCGTGAGTTTCAGGCCCAGCACCAGGTCAAAGAACTCCACCGCATCGTGCAGCGTCGGGCAACGTCCATCGTGCAGATACGGTGGTGAGTCCTTGATGCCGCGGAGCGGGAACGTCTTGATGGGCCCTTCCGGCCGCCCCACATAGAAACGTTCGACCTTCAGGTCGTGCATGTAGTCGTCCACGAACGCCGGGCCATAGTGGCACTTCGCGCACTGCGCCTTGCCCTGGAACAACGCCTCCCCGCGCAGTTCCGCCTCCGTGGCCAGCAACGGATCGAGTCGCATTAACGGGTCCAGCTTCGGCGCGGGCGGGTAGTCGATGAGGGCATTGAAGTCGGCCATGCGGTTCGTCACGGTCCGCTGCACGCCCCGAGGACCGATGGCCTGCTGCATGCCTGGATCGCCGTCAAAGTATTCTTCCACCTCCGCGAAATGGTCCATGCTGCGAATGGACCGCTTCGACGACAACTGCACGAGGTTGTAGTTCCCCCGCAGCGTCGGCGTATCGGTGCGCAGGCGCCCCATGTTGGGCCGCGAGTCCGGGCCCAGTTCCACGGCGGCGTTGGTATGGCCATTCACATGGCAGTCCATGCAGGCCACGCCCTTCGATGGCTTGACCGTCAGTCGGTGCTCCGTCTGGTTGAACCAAGTCGTCGGCGAGGGACGAAGCAGCTCCTTGAGACCCTCCATCTGCTCCGGCGTCAGCAGGCCGTCGAAGATCTCATAGTAGTTATCCAGCGTGATCTCCTGGCCCCGCGAGATATCGCCCAGTTCCCGATGCGTCGTCAGGAACAGCGGCGGCGGAAACTCGGGCAGGTACTCGGTCGGGATGTCCATGTCGACGTCGATCCGCTGGTGCTCCGGATGCGCCTTGATCCACTCCGGCGGAAACAGCATGTGGGCCGTCGACTGCAGGGGATGCGAGAGGGGTTTGTAGGGGAAGCAGTCCCGTTCGCGAATTTCGCGGGCAGGCAGCGAGGCGAGTTGTTCGAAGGTGGCGATGTCTCCAGGAAGCCGCGCGATCGGCCCCTGCATGACCGGCTTGCCGCCGCTCATCGTCGCACCCGGGATGGCGGTGCCGGAGAAATCGAACCGACTGCCCATGTAGGCTCGCAGGTCCTCCATCAACTGCGGCTTCTGCTTCGCGTGGAACTCCAACCACTGCTCAAAGCGCATGGGCAGCACGGGCGTGTTGAATGAACTGGCACCACGACCGTAGTAACGCCACAGGTCAAATGGCGTGCGCATGCCTTTCTCGATGGTCGGATAGAGCGTCAACTGACCGGTGACATCCCCCAGCGGATCCTCGATCGCCGAGTTGGGCCGCGCGTCTCGCGCCGCGTTGCCTGGGATCCCCGCGTCCGCGGAAACGGCCACGGCGGATACGCCTGGCTGCAATGCGGACTGCGTGCTGGCCGCGCGCGCTTCCCCGCCGAGTGTGGCCGTCAGCGCCGCTGAAGCCAGCGTCGCCACCGTGCTCCCCGCCTCCGCCGACTCGACCTCGCGATCTGCCTCTTCCACCACTCGTCCTGCCCGCGTCGTCCTGGGCACACGACTCAAGTCCGAACCGCGATAGCGTTCGTACGTCAGGTGTACTCCCGCCGCGAAGACCACGACGCCAGCGGCCACCAGCGATTGACGG
>JBIIEC010000198.1:0-10329 GCA_044238045.1 Pirellulaceae bacterium
TGCCGGGATGCTTCGTGCGGCCGGGGTTCTTCGTGCGGCCGGCCTCGCCGGTGAGGTGCAACCGCACCGGCGTCAGAACCAGCGGTCGTGGCGGGCGGCCGCGTCCCTGGATCGACTACTTCTTGATGACCCAGATGTTGCGGAACACGACCGGATTGCCGTGGTCCTGCAGGAAGATTGGCGCGTCGCCGGGGCCTTCCTCCAGCCGACCGGGCGTGCCGTGGGCCAGTTCCAGGTTGTCGTGGATCACGACGCCGTTGAGGCGAACCGTGGCGCGGGCGTTCGAGGTCTTCTTGCCCGACGCGTCATACTTGGCGGCGGTGAAATCGACGTCGTAGGTCTGCCACGCGAGCGGCGGGAGGGCCATGTTCAGCTTGGGGCGGCTGATCGAGTAGATGCCGCCGCATTCGTTCTCGAGCCCTTCGAGGCCGAACGAGTCGAGGATCTGCACCTCGTAACGGCTCTGCATGTACAGGCCACTGTTGCCGCGTCCCTGGCCGGTCGACTCGGGCATGAACGGTGCGCGGAATTCGAGGTGCAGCGAGTGGTCGCCGAACTTTTCCTTCGTCTCCACGTTCGTCGCGCCGAGGTACTTGCCCTCGATCAGTTCGCCGTTGACCCAGTGGTCGACGTTGGAGCCGTCGAACAGCACCAGGGCGCCTTCGGGAGCGGCCTTGCCGAGCGTGGGGCTCTTGCGTTCGACCTTGGGGAGCGCGCCGAGCTTCTCGCCATCCGGCGTCTCGACCGTCAGGTTCTTGCCGTCGATCTTGATCACGAACTCGGGTCCCTCGATCTCGACCAGCTTGCCCTCGAGCTTGCCGTCGATCTCATTCTTTTCATTGCCCGGCGTCCAGCCTTCGCCCGGCAGGCCGCCGCGATAGCCGACGACGTGGAACTTGCCGCCACCCAGGGCGATCACCTGGGCTCCCCAGCGGGAACCGTCGGCGTCGATGGTGCCCGCATACTCGCCCTGGTACTGGAAGTCGATCGGAGCGGTGGCCGCATCGGTGAAAGCGACTCCGCCAGCGGCGTGAGCCAGCGCGCCGAAGCCCAGCGCGCACAAGCAGGTGACGGAGGCAAAAACAGATTTCATCATCAATATCTCCACGGGAGGCGAGACCCCCGGATGCAGCTCTGCGTCACAAGCGGCAGATCGCGCATCGGGCAGTTGACGGCAACAAGGGACCGCGTCCGTCACAGGACGCCAGGGCCCCAAGCCCCGCCATTGTGGTCGCTTTTCCCCGCAGGCTCAAGCGGTTCCCCGCCCACGCCTCGACGGAAGCCTTCGCGGGACGATGCCCCGAAACGGGGGGCGACGCCTCGGGGCTGTCCGCCAGTCGGTCGGGCAATGGGCGGAGTCTCGCGGAGTCATCCTGCGAAGGCGGGGAAACGGGCGGGCGAGATACGCGGCAGTCAGGGACGGCTGGTCGCGGCTCCCTAAAATCGGTGAAGAACGAAAAAAAACGGCCGAGCGCGTCGAAGGGGGAAGGGTTCGACGTCGCTCGGCCGCGGGGGAAGGCGAGAGGGTACGAGGTGGGCTCAGCGGGCAGGTGGCCGGGGGGCTCGCCGGGGGAGTCGGGTATTCAAAGAAGGGATCGGACCGGTCCGCGATGCACGCATCAGGAGTCGATGCCCCGCGTGGACGGAGTTCTGCGAATGGCCTCACCCGCCGGTTCTGGCGCGATCGGCGAAGTTGGCAGGGGCGGTTCCTCCTCGGCCCGCGGTGTGCCGGACGCTTCCTGGTCCGGGATACTTGACGACGATCGGCGTTGGCCATCCGTCTCCCGGTCATCTTCGGCCGCAGCGGGTTCGGGGAGCGCGGACGGTTCGTCCGGCACGACGTCCGAGGCGGGCGCGGGGCGGCCAGCCGGTGTCGGTTCTCCCTCGGCCGCATCCGAGTCGTGTGGCAGCACATGCTGCTCGAACGGCCCCCGACTGACGGCATTCGGGCGAGTGACGCAGTAGTTCAGCGTTCGCGGAGTGAAGCGACGCGACTGCTTGGTCGCCGCGCGATACGCCGTGTCGCTCCAAGGACCCTCCGTCAGGCTCACGCCCAGGTAGTCCAGGAAGGTGCCTCGCGCGATGTGCACGCGGGCCACGGCCAGGTTGTAGTCGACCAGAGCGCGGAAGAACTCGCTGTCCGCATCCGCCACCCGGCTCTGGGCCTGCAGCACGAACACCAGCTCGCCATCGCCCAGGTCGTACCGCGCCTGCTCGGCCTTGAGTCGGCGGCGGGCGGCTACCGTGCGGTTAAACTGGATCCGCGACTGGTCGTACGATCGCGCCAGTTCCGCCGTCGCGTCGCTAAGCTGCGCGAAGGTGTAGCGTTCCTGTTCGCGGAGCAACGCGCGCTCGCGGCTCAACTGCAGCTCGGCGTTCCGCGCGGCCAAATGGCCGATGCGGTTGCCGATGGGCGTGGACAGCTGCAGGCCGCTGTTCCAGCCTTGCAGGTCGCCGGTGAACATGTCGCGATAGGCGCTGCCGTTGTTGCGGTCGCGCTGCCCGAACAGGTCATCGCCGAAGCCTCGCCAGCGGTAGCCGCCGACGAGATCGAGCCGCACGAGCTTGAGGTTGCGGGCGGCCAGCAGTTCGTATTCGCGCTGCTTGACCGTCCAGTGCTGGCGACGCAGTTCGACGCGGCGGAACATGGCCTGGTCCACCGACTCATCCCAGTCGAACAGGATCTCGGCCCGCGACGGTTCCTCCGCCGGCCGGATGATCCGCTGGTCGTTGACATCGATCCCCATCAGCAGCCGCAACTGCCGTTCGGTGGCGTAGACACCCACACGTGCCAAAGCCGTGGATGTGGAAGTGCCGACGCCGTTGAGGGCATTGGAGACTTCGGCCTGGAACGCTTCGTACTGTTCGTGCGCGAGTGCTTCTTCCAACTCGCTGCCCGCCCCCGTCTCCAGCTTGACCTTCGCGAGTCGCCACGATTCCAGCGCGGCGTCGCGGGCCGCGACGCGGGCGTCGAGGTTGCGGTAGGCGAAATAGAGCTGCCAGTAGGTGCTCTGGATATCCCCGAGGAAGTCGCGGACGCTGACTTCGAAGTCCGCGAGGGCGATGTCGGTTCGCATGCGCGCCAGCAGAACGCCGTTGTAGAAGCCGGGTCGGCCGTTCGGGCCGGCGATGCGGTTGAACTGCAGGCCGCCCCCTTGCAGCAACGGATGGCGGAACTCGGCCGCAATCAGCGAGTCGTAGGTGCTGGGGAACAGGTCGAAGGGGGGCTTCGCGCCGGCAATCGAGTTGCTGTTACGCAGGTTCTCGTTGCGAATGGCGAACTGGGTGCCCGTGGCGGCGGTCTTGCTGACCTCGGTGATCAACCCGCCGGTGACCGACGCGGCGGCCGTGGCCTGGTTGGTCGGAGCGCCACCGGCGAAAAACGCATTGTTGAACGCTCGTTCGTCGCGTCCCATGAACAGCCGGGAGCTGAGTTGGGCATCGAAGTCGGACAGGGCCGCTTCCTCGCCGGATCGCGGGTCGGTCATCTGGAGCGCCGGATCGTAGACGGTCCGCATGCTCTGCGGTCCCACCAGGACCCGCGCGCCCAGTTCACGCATCACCGTGCTGTTCTGGAGGGCGATGTCGATGACCTCTTCCAGCGTCAACGGCCACATATCTTCCGGCCCCGGTTCCCGCACACTGCGCGGCTCGGCCGCCGCCTCGCCGATGGCCGACGCTGGCTCGACGCAGGTGTCCGGGTACTCGATCTGCGTCTGGGCGGGCTGGAAATGGGCCACCGGTTCGAAGCGGACTTCCTGCTTCGAATGGCAGCCGACCAGGTTGCACAGCATCGAACAGTTGGCGAGCCACAGACCAAGGCGGCGCCAGCTGGAAGAATGTCGAGTCATGCGGATAGGTTCCCGACGAGGGGTGGTGGACCGAAATGGTCGCGAGACGTGGAGCCGAACAGGGGGTGCCGGACAAGGAATCATTCGTGTGCCGGGGGCATCCCCAGCCGTCAGGATTCATCGGTGAGGACTAACCGTTCCCACCAACACAACTGGGCGGTCCGCTACAACCGTTAGAGTCGAGTCATTGTGTAGGAGCGCGGCCGTCCCGGCCGCACACCGCACACCGTGTAGCGCAGCCGTCCCGCCCGCAGAATGGCTTTGCAAGAAGCCGGCGAGCCACAGGCATGCAGATCGCTGGCGCGAAGCGATCCGCGCCGAGAAAGCCGCCCAGATCGGCTGGGGGCGCGGCTGCACGCTTTTAGACGCTCGACTGCCCAAGAGTCCAAGAAGTCAGCCTGAAAGCCGACACTGCCTCGTCGAGCGGTTCGCCTTCGCGTGATCGCGGCTACGCGACGCCACCGAAAAGTCACCGCCTTGCCGCGAGCCTGCCCTTTATGGCAGCAGGAACACGAAGCCCAGGACGGTGGCCGTTTCCAGCAGCGTGGACTGCGGATTCCGCGGCGGCAGCTTCTCACGCATGCACGGCGCGCACACGCCCGGGCGGTAGAGACCGAGGGTGGTCACGCAGTCGTACGGGTGGTCGTATCCCATCTTCCAGGGGATGACCGGCAACGTCAGGTAGAAACGCGCTCCGGACAGCACCGGTTGCCAGCAGGGACTCAGGGTCTGCCCATACCGTTCCAGCGGCACGTCGTCGAAGTACAGCGGTTGGTGCAGGAAGTTGGTCGGCTGCCAGTGAACGTTGCGGACCGCGTTGGAACGCGCGTTGCTGGGCCGCGTTGACTCAAAGAGGACGCGGGAGCAGTCTGCTGGCAGTTGCTTCGCCTCCGCGTGCAACTTCAGCCGCACTTCGCTGATCGGCTTGAACTGGCTTCGCAGCGTCTCCTCGTCCGGGCACTCCACCTCATCCAGCGGCTCCGGCGGCAAAGCTTCCGGTTCATCGGCTCGGGCCGACTGTCCGCCGATGACGGCAAGGACCAGGAGAGCAGCGATCCAAGAGCCTCGGAATACCATGGCGGACTCCTTGCCGGTTACGGCCGGTGACGAACGGGCCCTGTCACGCACGGGCGTCAGTTTCGACGAACGACTACGCGCGGTGCTGGGCTGCGGTGGGGACGGCTCGATGGCGGACTTCCCGTGCCAGCAATGCCTTGCCGGCGTGGCGTTCTCACGAGCGTTCGCCATCCTCGGCTGCCGGCGCAGGCCGTGCACCGGTTGCGTTCGCGAAAACCCGCCGATGCCCTCCTGTCATCGGCCGCGGAGTTCTCGATTCTGCGGCAACCACCGGACCGACCGTCAATCCTTGGCGATCCTGCCCAGCTTCGAGCGATGGACTTCGCTCGTGCCGTGGCGATCTCCCAGGGCACGGCGGGGGCGGCCTGTGCCAGCATCCCCTTTTCGACAGCGACCGATGGCTCGTCCTAGAACTCGTCCTTGCCGCCGCGGGCGGCCGGGTCCGCGCCGAGCGTGCCGTGGATAAACTCGAGATACTCGGGCGACTCGATGGCCGCCAGTTGGTCCTGGGAGGCGGCGAGGCGGCTTGCCACTTTCAGGCCCTCGGCATCCTCGTGCGTGATCGGGTTTTCGAGAAAGCCGGTGAGATAGTCGATGTGTCGTTTCCAGAGACGCTGGTCGAGCACCTGCTGTTCACGAAGCCGCGCCTGGTACCATTCGCTGGCCAGCAGAGCCTCGCGCGAGAACATCGCGCGGAGGGCCGGGTCCTGCACGGTGGCTCCCTCGTAGTGCCCATGCGCCATGATGTGCAGCAGGGCCTTCAGGGGCGGGCAGGCCAGTTCGATGGTACCGTCGTCGAAGTACGCCTGCGCGATCCGCTGCTGCGTGCCCACGATGTTCTGGATGCCGTCGACATAGTCCTCGAGGCTTTGCAGTTCGGGCTTGAGCATGTCCTCCGTGAACAGCGCGCTGGGATCGCTGAAGACGCGACCGAAGAAGGTGGCGACGAAGCGATCGGTGATGCGATATCCCAATCGGCTGGCCTGGATGAGCTGGCCGCCAAAGGTGAAGTCCTCGATCTTCTCCAGGTGGCCGTTCTCCAGCAGATACTTCGGATCGCGTTCATGGAGGAACATCCGCGACCAGATCTCGGGGATCAGCAGGCTGATGTCGTGGTCGAAGCGATACTTGGGCCCGATGAAGCCGGCGGAGGTGGTGAAGCATGGGTTGCCGGTCAGCAGGTAGCTGACGAGGGCGTTATTCAGGTCGATGATCAGGGGGAGTGCGTTGAAGGGGCCTTTGGTAAGGGCACCCTCGGAGCCCGCGCCGGTGGTGGACGGGGACTTGCCCGTCAAGCTCGCCACGAACTCCATGAACAGTTCGGGCCACTCCTGGTAGTGGATCGGGTTGTAGACGGCCAGCGGTCGAATGCCCAGGCTGCGGTCTGCCGGATTGTTACGCCGGCCTGGCAGCACGGAGTTCACGGGCAGGGGAACGGCTTCGCCCAGCGGGATGCGCCGATGGAGGCGCGTGCCCATTTCGGCCACGTACCAGCCGCGGGGATTCTCCAGGTCCGGACGGTTCTGCAGGTAACGCGGATTCTGGCTCGGCTGGCCATTGACCATCCGCGGGTTCGACGTGGAGACGCAGAAGTCGGGGCTGGATTCGGAGGCGAACTGCCGGATGACCTTGCGGATGGGCTTGCTGAACTGGTCGAACAGGATCGTATCCGCGATCATTTCGCCCGCCTCCGAACGCGTCAGCGGCTCGTAGTTCGAAAAGAAGTTGCCATGCCGCGCGAAGTCCGCTTCGGCGGTCTTGTCGTACCCGCGCACAATGGCCTCGTCCGGCCGTTGGAAAAGCCGGTACTCGACGTTCCTCGCGAACTTGAAGGCGAATTGCTTCATGTCCTTGTGCGCGTGTTTCACGAACCTCGCCGGCACCACGAGTGACACGGTGATGTCATCCTCGGTCTGCAGCTTTTCCGAAGCGTAGAAGTCCTTGCGCAGCGAGAATGTGCGCCATGCTTCGTCACTGGCGAAGCCCACGCGGATGTTCAAGGACAGCAGCTTCTGCTTGCGGAACTTCAGCTCCTGGCCTGGATTTCCATTGATGAGGTCGACACTGAACCGGCGACGCCAGTCGTTCCAGTGCGGCTTGTGGAATCGCTTGACCAGCAGCACCAGGTCGCGGATGTGTCGCGGGATGCTGGACACCCACTGGTTGTAGTCGTCCGTGAAGTCCGGGCTGGGCGTGAGCAGCCGGACGGCCGATCCCAACGACCGCGCCTGGCTCAGCAACGGACGGCTGCGGTGGTTCGTCGACGTGGGGTTCCGGTACCGATCGCCAAAATCGCGGTTGATGATCGCCTCGACCTGGTCGAAGTCGTTCTTGATGTCGTAGGTGAGGATCGGGCCGGTGATCATCGAGTCGGTGATCGGCTTGCTGATCTCGGACTTGCCGCCGCCGGAAACGGTGCACGGTTTGTGGCAGAACGTGCCTTCGGGAATGGTCCCCACCAGTCGCCAGCGCACGCCCATCTGAGGACGCTTCATCTCTAGGCGGTACCCCGACGGCATCATGTAGGTGCGGTCGGGCTGCAGGCGGATGGACTGCTTGTGTCCGTTGTGTTCCCAGGTCACCTGCTGCGTGCGCAGGTCCAGGCGCACCGTCTCCGGGATGTACAGGACGTCCGGGTAGTTGAGGTCGATTCCATAGCCCTCCGGCTGCAGGTCCATGACCGGTCCATAGTTCTTCACCACATCGTGGAACCGATGCTCGCCTTCCGCCAGGAAGCCGCTGCGTTCGAAATCCTCGCCCAAGTCAATCGACGGGAACGCGATCGCTCCACCCGCATGCTCCTCCTCGCACTGTCCCATCAGGTTGGTGGCATAACTAAGCTGCGTCTTGACCTCTTTCTTGCAGTAGCCAAAGTAGTTGTCGGCGATGACGGTCACAATCACGCCGCGATGGTCGCGGCAGGTGATCTTGAAGGCGCCGCCGTCGTTGTATTTTTCGTACTCGTCGCGCCAGCACATGCCGTCACGGACCTGGCGGGGCGTCGCCTCACCGACATGCGGCAGGCCGACCTCCTTCTTGGTCAACTGGATCAGGTGCGGCGCGACGATGACGCAGCCCGTGTGGCCCGACCAGTGTTGCGTATCCAGACGCGCATCGTTCTTGGAGAGGAATGGATCGCCCGCGTTGCCGAAGATCGACTCGACGAAGTCCAGATTGGCCACCAGGTTGCCAGGTGCGAAGAATCGTACTTCGATCGACTTCTCGTCGGAAAACCCGGGCACGGCGGGAGAGACGACCGGACGCAGCAGCAGCGAAACAAACACCTCGGCCTGCTCGACCTGCGAAGCCGTGAACGGGAGTCGCAGCAGTTCGCGGGGCGGGCGGAGCGCATGGCGCAACAGGGCCGCGAACGTGGCCCGCGGCACCTCCTTCTTGTCGTACGGGACCGGCAGGTGCCCCTCCGTCACATGGAACACGCCCTGGGTGGTTCGACGGTCCTTGGCTGGGTTATGGCAGACGCCCTGGTAGACGCGGTACGATCGCAGGATCTCGGACGAGAACTCGTCCCGGTCCGGCGGCAGGGACAGCGTCCGCGCCAGGCCGTGCCGGTCCAGTACCAGCGTGTTGGTCGGCAGCCAGGTCGTGCCCTCCACTCCCGGTACGCCGGACAGGTAGTCGGAAAGGAAGTTTTGGATCGCCTGGTCGACCGGTGCGAGCACCGAGGCCATGAACCGGCGCTGGGCGCGGATGTTGGCGAGCAGGGAGTCACCCAGTTGCAGCAGCGGATAGTCCGCAGGGTCTCCAAAGATCGGAGCACCCATGGCGGCCAGTTTGAGGTTCAGGTATTCGAGGATATCCTGCGTGTCCTGGGGCTTCGCTCCCGGTTCCAGGTAGCCGACCGCCGCCTTCGCTTCTTCCAACGTTCTCATTGCCTGGGTTCCAGAAAACGCGGTCGGGCTCGTCGCCTTGACCGCTATCGAGTAGTTACTAAACACGGCCGTGGTGCCTGGCCCCGGCTTCCAAGGTGGCTCGAACCGGCCGCATCCTTCAATTCGAGGAACGAACGGATCCCTGGAGGTTCCAATCTACGCGAGGTGCCGGTCCCCGGTAAGGGACCGCCCCGTGCAACTACTATCCAGAGGCCTGCCCGGTGCACCTCCCGCGGGGCTGTGACGCGGGACCCGCGTTGGCTCCTCGCATTCCTTCCCCTTCGGTTATTCTCCGTCACGCTCCATGCGTCAATGCCCACTGCCGCAGGTCGAGCGGCGTGTCGTCCTCGGTGCTCGAACTGGTGCGGATGTCGGCCAGCTGGCTGCCGGAGCAGAGATCGGCCACCGAGTCGACCACCAGTTCGGGACGGTAGCCATAGCGATCGAGGTCCTCGCGCCGCGTGGAGCCCGAGAGGACCAGGATGGTGTAGTAGCCCAGCTGCACGCCGCCGAGGATGTCGGTCTCCATGGTGTCGCCGATCATGATGGTTTCGGAGGCGGCAAGCTGGAGTTCCTTGCGAGCCGCCCGCATCATGACGGGGCTGGGCTTGCCGACGCTGAACGCCTTGATGCCCGTGGCCGTCTCCAGCAGTGACACGATCGCGCCGCAGCCTGGACGCGTCCCGGTGTTCGTCGGGCAGTTGGGGTCCATGTTCGTGGCGATCAGCTTGGCGCCGCCGAGGATCATCTGCACGGCATTCTCCAGCATTTCAAACGTCAGCGTCCGCCCCTCGCCGACCACCACGTAGTCGGGCGACTTGTCGACAATGGAGTATCCGTTCCGATGCATTGCGGTCAGCAGTCCTCCCTCGCCAATCACATAGGCCGTTCCGTTCGGCTTCTGGCTCGCCAAGAATCGGGCCGTCGCCATGGCGCAGGTGAAGACGTGTTTCTCCTGGATCGGTATGCCCATGCGCGTCAGCTTCGTGGCCACGTCGCGGCGAGTGCGCTGGCTGTTGTTGGTCAGGAACAGGAAAGGGATCTCTTGGTCTAGCAGCAGGTGGATGAACTGTTCCGCGCCCGGAATCAGCTCGCCGCCTCGGTAGATCACGCCATCCATGTCGATCAGGAAACCTCGCCGTCCCATCGTGTCACGCTCCGTTCCATCGCCTCTGCTTCGCCATCGAAACACGACCGTCCCGATGGACAATCTCGTGGGGTGTCGCGGAAGCAATTGGCGTGCCAAGCGTCTGGCGGCAGTGGCTGGCGGCAGACGCTGTCCCAAGGAACTGGGCGGAAACGGGCGTCCCTGCGCGAAGGCCGGAGAAGAATCGTTCGAGCGGCTGCGGCGCGGCGCGGCACGTTGCGCGTTTCGTGGGCAGCGCGAACGCGAGTCGATGGGGCGGCCAACGCGGGTCTGGATGGGTACGAGGAGGCCGGCCGGCGAGCGTTGGCCTGCCGCCAAGCGTGCGCGGGCCCGGCGAGTCTGCCGTTGGGAGAGGTGGTATGGG
>JBIIEC010000590.1:0-3039 GCA_044238045.1 Pirellulaceae bacterium
CGATCGCAGGCGAACCTGCAGGCGTACCTCGCGCAAGGTGGCGGCATCGCCACGTTTGTCGGCGAGCAGTTCAACGGGCCGTTCCTGTCGCGAGCGTATGAGGCCGGCTGGTTTCCCGCTCCGCTGGAACGACTGGACGCCATCCCCGCCGACGCCGATGCGACCGCCGGCAGTCTTGAACTCAGCGACTCGCCCGTCTTCCGCGCGCTCTCGGGCCAACGCAATCCTTTCACCAGTTCCATCCGCGTCCGACGTTATGCCCGCACCGCCGCCAACTGGCAACCCGCCACCGACTCGGGCATCCAGACGCTCGCGCGACTCCACAACGGCGTGCCGCTCGTGCTTGAACGCCGAGTCGGCACCGGTCGATCGGTGGCCTTCCTTACCTCGCTGGCTCCCGACTGGAACAACTGGGCGATGGAACCAAGTTTCGTGGTCGTGGTGCTGCAGTTGCAGGCGTACCTCAGCGAGACCCAACGTCCCCATGTTGAGCAGCTCGTCGGCAGCCCTCTCTCTTGGACCCTGGATGGAGCGGAATACCGGCCCGAGTTCAAGGTGACAGCGGCGGCCGGCACCGAGAGGACGCGACAGTACGACAAGATAGCCGTGCCCAGATCTCCTGAGCAGCCCCTGGAACTGGTCGCGCGACTCGGCGCGGAACCACCCGCAGGCGTCGGCCCCGGCGAGACGGACACGCAGGGCGTCTACGATGGAGAACTGCAGACGCTCGCTGGGCCCGTGCACCATCGTCGCTGGGCGTTGAACGTCAGCACCCTCGACAGCGATCTTACCCTTGTCGACGCGCCGGCGCTTCGCCAGCGGATGCTGCCGCTGAGCGTCAACATCCGCGGATTCGACCAAGCTCTCAACGTTTCGGGACTCGGGGCGTCGAACCCCTGGAGCCTCTGGTTGCTGGCCGGATCGGTGCTGCTGTTGCTGCTGGAGCAGTGGCTCGCTTACCGCTTCAGTTACCATCCCGCTCCCTTGCCAGCCGGCGGAGGGTCTTCCGTATGATCAACGGCCTGGCACCACTCCTGGCGGAATCGACCACGCGCACCTTCTGGCAGTCGGCGCGTCTGCAGCAGTTTACCCAGTGGTGGCACTGGATGGCGTTGCTGGCCGCGCTCGCACTGCTGGTCAGCTACGTGCTGCGCGTCTACCGTCGCGATTCCCTGGACCTGTCTCCGGGACTGAAGGGGATCCTGCTAGCCCTGCGCCTGGCGGCCATCGCGGGCCTGGTGCTGTTCTTCCTGGGCATCGAGAAGCGTTCCGAACGGCGCGTCACGCGAACATCACGCGCGGTCGTACTGGTGGATGTCAGCCAGAGCATGGGGTTGGCGGACGCGGGAACGGCGACGACGGACAGTCGCTTGCAGCAGGTAGTCCGCGAATTCGACCAAGGCAAGCTGCTGCCGGAGTTGCGTCAGAAGCATGACATTGCCGTGTACGCGTTCGGCGGCGCGGAACCTCCACTGCCCGTCGCCGTGCTGCCGCGCGACTCCCAAGAACAAGCGTCCGATGCCGAAGCGACCAGCCAGCAGCGAGACGCCCTGGGGCGAGCGGCGCGGGCCTCCTATGCCGCGGCCACCGGGCTGCTGCTGCTGGGACTGTTCGCACTGGTCATCGACCGCGTCTTCGTCCGAGCGTTGCGCGGCGCCGAAGGCGAGGCGTACGGCTCGCTGGCCGGTGTACTGCTGGGACTGGCCGCGTTGGTGCTGGCCGCCGTCACCAACCTCCGTTATCCCGAAGTGTCCTGGCGGGAGGCGTGGAGCGGCCAACCGGCGTCCGTCGTGACCGCTCCCGAGGCTCCCGAGGCTGATCCCTCTGACACCAAGCCCGCGCCGCCCGACTGGAATGCGTCGCTGGTCGCTCGAGGCACCGAAACCCGCGTCGGCGACGCGCTCCGCTGGATACTCGACCGCGAGCGCGAAGCGCCCATCTCCGGAATCGTCCTCGTTACCGATGGCCGCAGTAACGCGGGCCTCGCCCCCGAATCCATGCTTCGCGCTGCCCAGTCGTCGGAGATCGGCATCTACCCGATCGGACTCGGCTCGGAAAAGCAGCCTCGCAGTGTGCGTCTCGTGGACCTCGAAGCGCCTCAGCGCGTCTATCCGGGAGACCGCTTCACCGTCACCGGTTATCTGCAGGCGTTCGGGCTATCAGGCCGGACGTTCACGGTCGAACTGCAAGCCGCGCCGCGCGAAGGTGCCGCCGCGAACGCCGAGACCGGCCGCCAAGAGAAACGAATCACGCTTCCTGAAGATGGCCAGATTGTACCCGTTCAGTTCGAAGTGGTTCCCGAGGCGCCGGGACGGGACGAATGGTCGATGCGCGTCATCACGGGAGCCGACGACGATCTCGAACCGCGTGACAACCAGCGTGCGGCCAAGGTGGAAGTCGTCGATCGCAAGTCACGCGTCCTGCTCATCGCGGGCGGCCCCAATCGCGACTACCATTTTCTCCGCAACATGCTCTACCGGGACAAGAACACCCAGGTCGACGTCTGGCTGCAGTCGGCCTTGCCGGGAGCAGCCCAGGAGTCGAACCAGGTGCTGCTGGAGTTCCCGACGGATCGCGAATCGCTCTTCGAATACGACTGCCTGGTGGCGTTCGATCCGGACTGGAACCAGTTGTCGGACGAACAGGTCGCGCTGCTCGACGAATGGGTCGCGGAGAAAGCCGGAGGCTTGGTGGTGGTCGCTGGCCCGGTCAACACGTCACGCTGGACGCGAGGCGACCTGGGCGGCGGCGAGGAAGGACGGCTGGCGCGGATTCGCGACCTGTATCCGGTGACGTTCTACTCGCGCGGAGCGGCCACGATCCAACTGGGCCGCGTGGGATCGGAAACTCCCTGGCCGCTGCAGTTCTCTGACGAAGGCCGACGCTCCCAGTTCCTCTGGCTGGAGGACTCACCAGGCGAGAACGAACAGACCTGGGGGCGTTTTGCCGGAGTCTTCGGCTACCAGGCGATCAAGGATATCAAGCCGGGAGCCGTCGTGTACGCGCGGTTCTCGGATCCGCAGAGCACGTTCGCCGAGG
>JBIIEC010000199.1:0-10304 GCA_044238045.1 Pirellulaceae bacterium
CGTACAGGATGCTGGGCAGCACCCGGCCCGTGGCCTGGGCCGGCTGGCTGCGCTGGATGATGGCGATGCCGGCCGTGGCCAGGAAAGTGGATGTCCAGAGTGACCAGTGATGGCTCGCGCCGTCCATCCACGTCAGCAGGACGGCGACCAGCAGCACCTTGATGCTGAGCAGCGGCGCGGCCACGGAGACGTCGCCGCGTTCCAGGGCCAGGAAGGTGCAGATCTGTCCCAACAGATACAGGCCGCCAACAGCCGCCGGTTGCCACCACATCGGCCAGGGTTGCAGCGTGCCGCCCGCCATCCACAGCGGCGTGAAGGCGATTCCGGCGCAGGCGTTGGTGACGAGTGTCACGGCCGCGGCACTCGCGCCACGCTCGTTGGCCTGCTTGATCCACAGCAGGCCGATGGCGAAGACGATGCTGGAAAAGAACGGCCAGCCCAGGTAGAGCGGCAGGTCGGGCGGGCTCATGCGGGATGTCCCCAGGCGGTGGCCGCCGGTAAAGAGCAACCCGCCGCCTGGCTCGCACGATCGGCTCCTGGCGTCCACGGGCGTCTTTCTGCGGCGAGTGTAAACGGTTAGCATAGTCGACCGCCGTCATGCGACAAAGGCGAAGATGAGTGGAACGCAGGAGGGAGACGCGGATTCGATTTGCCGTGTCAGGAACCCGCGACTCCAGCAATCGGAGACGAGGCGGAAGGAACGCATGAATCAACGCGATGAACCACGGGCATGAGGAACTCTGGATGAATCTTGATCGCAACACGGCCCTGCTGATGGCGGGGATTCCTGCGAGCAACGCGGCCCTTTACCACCAGATCCGCTTTCTAGTCGGGGATCCCAGCGCGTTTCTCGTGACCATGGACGACCAGGGCCAGCGGACGCGCACTCTGATCCTGCGCGATATCGAGATGCAGCGGGCACGCCAGCACGCGCGCACCGATCGCGTGGCCTGTCCCGCCGACTTCGCGCCGGCGACGGGGCTGTCGGGCGATCGCGAGACGGCCACGGCGCAGTCGGTCGCGGAGTGCCTGCATCGAGAGGGAGTACGGCGCGTCGTCGCCGATCGTTCGTTGCCGCTCCTGTATGCCGATCATCTTCGCCAACGCGGCATCGAAGTAGTCTGCGATCCCGACCTGGGGGTCGTCGAGCGCCGGTCGAAGGACGCGCAGGAAGTGGAATGGCTGCGTGAAGCCCAGCAGGCCACGGAGGGCGCGATGGAGATGGCCTGTCGCCTGGTCGCCCACGCGACGGCGCGCGCGGACGGCGTGCTGCTGCACGAAGGCCAGCCGCTGACGGCCGAGCGCGTTCGCGCGGCGATCGACCACTGGCTGCTGGACCGCGGCTACGCCAACCCACCCGCCATTGTCGCGCCGGGGCCGATGGGCGCCGATTGCCATGACCACGGCCATGGAGAGATCCGCACGGGGGAACCGGTGATCATCGACATCTTTCCCAGCAACCGCTCCACTCGCTACAACGGCGACTGCACGCGGACGGTCGTCCACGGCGCGATTCCCGATCGGCTGGCGAAGATGCATGCGGCCGTCGTCGCCGCGAAACTGGCCGCCGAAGCGGCGACGCGCGCGGGAGTGACCGGCGAGGAGGTGCACGCAGCCACCCAATCCGTCATTCGAGCCCATGGGTTCGCCATGGGCTTGCCCACGTCCAGCGATCCACCGTCGTACTGCGCGATGACCCACGGTACTGGACACGGGGTCGGCTTGGATGTGCACGAACCACCCCTGCTGGATCGTAAAGGGCCGGTGCTGGTGGTCGGCGACGCGCTGACGATCGAACCAGGCCTCTACTGTCGCGAAGTGGGCGGCGTGCGCGTCGAGGACATGGTGATCGTGACGGCCGACGGTTGCGAGAACCTGAATCGCCTGCCGTTCGGCCTGGATTGGCGAAGCTGATCGCAAGCCGAGTGGGCGCTGGGGGCCAGTCCTCGAATGGCGCGAGTGCGCGGGCGACGTCTGGTGATCGATCAGCGGCCGCGCAGCGCGGCCACGAAACGGCGAACGGCGGCCGGATCGACCGGGCGGTCGGTGCGGCCGCCTTCCTTGAGCGCCGTGCCGACGATGAAGCCGTCGGCCAGCGCCAGCCAGTCCTGTAGGTTCTCGGCCGTGACGCCGCTGCCGAGCAACACGGGCGTCTCGTCGGCAACCTGCTTCGCCACACTCATCTCCGCAGGCGAGGCCGGTCGCCCCGTGGCGGAACCCGTGACGATCACCGCGTCGGCGTGACTGCGCTGGATTGTGTCGGCCACCTCATCCTGCAGGCTGCGCGGAGTGAGTGGTCCGGAGTGTTTCACGGCGACATCGGCCCAAATCTGCACGTTGGTCGCCCCCAGCGTCTGGCGTTCCCGCAGCAGGCGCGGCGCGATACCCTCGATGATGCCCTGGTCGGTGACCCGCGCGCCCGAGAGAATGTTGACGCGGACGAACTGGGCGTCCACGGCCAAGGCGATGGCCAGCCCGCTGTGGCCGTCATTGCGGAGCACGTTGATGCCGAGCGGGACCGAGAATCGCCGCCGCAACTGGCCCGCCAGGTCGGTCATGCAGGCGACCGTCACGGGCGGTACCGCCCCTGGAAAGAACGGCGTGTCGCCAAAATTCTCCAGCAGCAATCCATCCATGCCGCCTTCGACGATGGCGTCCGCGTCCCGAAACGCGGCCTCGGTGATCTCTTCCAGCGATCCCTCATAGCGAGGACTGCCGGGCAGGGGACGCAGGTGCACCACACCAATCGCCGGCTTCCGTTCCGTGAGCCAACCTGTTCGCACGATACTCATCAGGACATCCGTCTTGCTGGAAAATGGGCCGGCCGGTGGGGTCGTCTCGCGCCGGCCCCGACCAGCCGCCGCAGGCTCTCAGTCTGGCAGGACGCGCCGCCCGTGGGAAGAGGCTTGCCGGCTTCCGAGAGTCCCGCGGCAGGGGCCATCGCCGCCGCGGGCCCGGTGCGTCAGCGAGCGGAGTTGCTGCCGATCGCCTCCTTCGCTCCCTCCGGACCCGAGCGGACATACTTGTGGCAGTGGACGCACTTGAGCGTCACATCCATGTAGGCCAGCGCCGTGGCGTCCACCTGCTTCGTGCGCGCCGCCTCCACCAACCTTTCAATCGCATGCCGGAACTCGGCACTCTGGTCGACGTACTTTTGCGTTCGCAACACGTTCCACTGCGACTCGAGGCTCAGTAAGCTCAGTTCCTGCGCATGCTTGACCACCGTATCGTAGTTTTCCAGCGACAGCCCCTCCAGGATCTTCTGCGCATGCGTAAGCTTGGCCTGCATGAAGTTGCGAGTCTCGAGGGGCAGTTCCTTCTCCTGGGCAGTCGCCGGCGGAACCTGCGCGTACGCATACAGCAGCGTGATGGTGAAGAAGCAGAGGCCGGACAAGGCGAACCGTTTCATGGTAGCTCTCCTGGAAGGATGAGGGCCGCAGGCGGGAGGAAGGTTCTAGTACGATTCGAAATGGAGGTTGCCACGCTCATGCGGCAGGTCGACCTGGAAACCTCGTCGCTCCAGCAGCTCCACCATGCCGCCTGGATGCGGGAAACGCGTGGCCGGATCGTGGGATCGCTGCGGAGCGCCGATCATCTGGGGCGTGCCGCAGAGAAACAGATGGGTGTTCGCGGGATCCAGGCGTGTCTGCAGGTCGCGCTCCAACTGGCCGCTGGTCAGGTAGTCCTGCAGGTAACGTTTGCCAACGTAGTCGGGTCGTGAGTTGTCCAGGTTGCGAGGCTCACGCGTCGTCAGGGGCACATATCGGTAGTTCGCGTAGCGATCCGCCAGCCTCTCATGCACGCGACGGTACGCCAGGTCGCGATCCTGCCGCACGCTGACGACCGACAGGATGCGGCCACGATGGCCGCACGCGAGCAGCTCGGCCAGGATCGCGTTGTGGGGAGCTTCCCCCGTACCCGTGGCGAGCAACACGATGTTCGCGTCAGGCGACAGTTCGGGCAGCGTGTAGCGGCCATGCAGTTTCGGGCTGCAGTACAGCCGCGACCCGACCTCCAGGGCAAACAGCCGCGGCGTCAGAGCGGGCGGTGACGGGCCGCTACGCACCAGCACGATGTAAAACTCAAAGTAGTCCAGCTCCCGCACCGTCGCGATGCGTCCCGTGTCGTCGAGGATTGGGCACGACAGGGAATAGGCACGCTGGATCAATCGGTCCGATGCGAGGCCACCGGGCAGTTCCGCCTGCACGCCCGCCACTCGCCTCGCGGCCGGCGCCAGGCCAAGGACGGTGTACTGTCCTGCGATCGCCTGGGGCTTCGCGCCGTCCAGGACGACGCGCAGGATCATCAGATCCTCATGACAGCGAGTCAGGCGGGTAACTGCGGCGTTGTAGGGCGAATGCGTGGTCACGGTACGATCCCGGCGACCGGCCTCCACAGCGTCGTTGAAAGAGCGACATCGGGGCTCCGGCACTCAACATGAGCCGCATTTCACGTACCGAAGCGCCTCGAAAACGCACCCGGGCCATCTTCGCGAGCAAATGGCTGCCGACGCCCGCCGAATCGGGCGAGTAGCGCGCCAAGCCGCACGCCGGCGCGAGAACGTGACCACTTCCGGTCACTACAAGCCAGGGACCTCCCGCGACGCGTGTGACGCGAAAGCAGGCCGCCGCAGGCGTGAACCGCTGCTAGCACACCCGACGAGTCTATTGAGGCCCTACGTATCCGCTTAGCCGTTGTCGCGGACGATGAGTCGATTGTCGATGGTCGTCACTTCGTCCAGACGCTTCACCAGGGTCTGCGCGACCTGCTTCATGTAGAACGAAGGCACCTGACCAAGCAGCGTCAGTGTACCGGCTGCGTATTCGCAGTGTACCTGCCGCAACGCCCGATAGCCCGATCGTCCAAGGAGCCGTTCGGCCAGCTGCGGTATTGAATCGTGAAATGTCGCAGGAGCTTCCAGGGGAGCTGGGGTACGCTGGATCATGGTCCTGATCCTCCGAAGAATGCCGTCCGTTGCCAAGTGATGCGCGGGAGAAAGTCCAGAAATCGCCTGAAAACCGCTTGGTTACGCACCCATCCTGGGTTAGGTCGACCAAGCCGGTTGCTGGAGTCATCAGTCGAAATATCAAGATGCATCAGCCGTCGGGTGCAGCATAACGCAGGCAAATGCTTCGTCAACAGTTTCCCCACGAATTGCGGATAGATGCGACAGCTCTTCATCGAGTGCAGTTTTCGTGAACAATCGGAGTGGAAACAGTCGGCTGCTTGGAACTGCGAAGGTGGCTCGCTGGTGATCATTCGGTGGATCTTTCGACGAAGGCGGCGAGCAGGTCGGTGGTGGACACGATGCCGACGACGCGGTCCTGGTGGTCGACGACAGGCAGTCGGTGCACCTGCTGTCGCAACATGGTCTGGGCCGCAGACAGGATCGACGAGTCTTCGTGCACGGACGTCACGTCCGGGGTCATGGCATCGCCCACCTGCTGGTTGACCAACTCGTCACTCAACTGCGACAGCATCCAGCGTCCCGTGGCCGGGTCCATTCGCTGCATTTCCACGAGGTCCTGCTCGATCACTCGCGTGATGCGGAACAGGTCGCTACTCGTCAGGATGCCACGACACTCGCCAAACATGCCCACCACGGGAACGGCATGGACCTGATTGGACGCCATGCGTTCAATGCAGGATCGCAGCGTGTCGGTCGACTGGACCGAGATCACGCGTGGGTTCATCACGTCTCGGACAACAACGGAGGTAATGGGCTCAGTCATCTTCGGGCCTCTCGGGTAAGAATGGTCGTTCGTTCGCCGGGTGGTTGCCGCCAGGCGGTTGGCACGGGAAGGTCGTGGCGATGCGAGTGGAGTCATCGGGATGCGAATCCTTGCACCCAGGCGGAAGTTTAGACATAGGACACAATCGACTGGACGTAGTTCGCTCGCTCGAATCCCTCCGGGTTCGCGCACTTCAAGCGACTCATGCTGCCCTTGAGCTGTGCGATGGATGCGTATTCCCGATCTCGCAGCCATTGTTGCATTTCCAAGAACATGACTTCCAAGTGTTCGACGCCATGGCGCAGCAGGGCCGAAGCCATCATGACGACATCCGCGCCCGCCAGCAGCAGTTTCACGGCATCCAAGCCGGAATGGATGCCACTGGAGGCGGCCAGGGAGATGGACAGCTGGTCGCGCAGGATGGCGATCCATCGCAGGGGAACCCGCATCTCGCTGGGGCGACTCAGTTCCAGTTGAGGCACAACGGCCATGGCCTGCAGGTCCATGTCTGGCTCGAGGTAACGATTGAAGAGCACCAGTCCGTTCACGCCCGTGGTAGCCAGCCGTTGCGCGAAGTGGGGCAGGGCGGTGTAGGCATTGCCAATCTTGACGGCGATGGGCAGCGTCACGGCGCGGCGGACCGAGTCGACGAGCGCCAGTTGGCGATCCTCGACCTGCTGGCTGCTGTCCATGGGATCAGTAACGACCTCGTATAGGTTCAATTCCAGCGCGTCGGCTCCCGCGTCGGCCAGTCGTTTGGCCGTGTCGGTCCATTGGCCGGGGGCTCCGCCATTGAGGCTGGCGATCAGCGGAATTCCCAGCTGTTGGCGTGCTTCACGCAGGTGCGTCTCGTACGCTTGCCGGCCCGCGTTGTAGAAATCGATGTCGGGGAAGTACGAGGGCGATTCGGCCTGGCTGTGTTGGCCCTGTTCCAGGAAGTTGTGGATCTCCATCTCTTCCCGCTGCAGTTGCTCCGCGAAGAGGCTGGGCAGCACGACGGCGGCCGCGCCCAGTTCCTCCAGGCGGCGCAGCACCGGCAGGTGTCCGCCCAAAGGACTGGCGGCGACGACCAGGGGACTGCGCAGGGTCAGTCCGAGGTAGTGTGTCGTGTAGTCGATGGCGACCCGATCGGGCAAGGCAGATCCGAGGGCAGGTCTCTGCTGGTCGGCGTCGCCAGTTGCTCGAGTGGAGGGTGTTCTGTGGATCATGGAGTTGTCTCCTCCGGGTGGGCATCAAGTTCGCGTTCCACGAGGCCCATCTGTTCGTAAAAATGCCATTGATCGTCGATGTCTTGCTGGGCCTGCTGCAGCAACCGCTGTGCATGGCTTGCGTCGGAACGAGCGAGCATCGCGAAGCGTGCTTCCTTGGCGGCGAAGTCCCGGAGCGGCATGGTCGGCTTGTGGCTGTCGAGTTGCAGAGGGTGAAGGCCCGTATGCGCCTGTCGCGGGTCGTGACGGTAGAGCGGCCAGAAGCCGGACCGAATGGCATCCTTCTGGTGGCTCATGCCGGTGGACATGTCGATGCCGTGTGCGATGCACTGCGAGTAGGCGATCAGCAGCGACGGGCCGGGGAACGATTCGGCTTCGCGGAATGCGCGGATCGTCTGTTGCGGATTGGCTCCGATCGCGATCTGGGCGACGTAGATGTGCCCGTACGAGACGGCGAGCATACCGAGGTCCTTCTTGCGGACGCTCTTTCCGTTCGATGCGAACTTGGCGGCCGCCGCGCGAGGCGTGGCCTTGGATGCCTGGCCTCCCGTGTTGGAGTAAACTCCCGTGTCGAGGACCAGCACGTTGACGTCGTGGTTGCCCGCAAGCACGTGGTCCAGTCCGCCGAATCCAATGTCGTAAGCCCAGCCATCGCCGCCGACGATCCAGACGCTTCGCGGCACCAAGACGTCGGCCAGCGCGAGCAGTTGCCGAGCTGCCGGCGAGTTGTCGGTCGCGAGCCGTGCACGCAGGGTGTCCATCCGCTTCCGCTGTTCGGCCAGCCAGCCTTCGGTGGAAGGAGCTTCGCGAAGGATTTCGTCCACGAGTTGCTTGCCAACGGCATCGCCAAGTGAGCTGAGCAGGTGCTTGGCCAGATCGCGCTTCTGGTCGAGTGCGAGGCGCATGCCGAGTCCGAATTCGGCATTATCCTCGAACAGGGAGTTGGCCCAGGCGGGGCCGCGGCCGTCCGCGTTGACGGACCACGGCGTGGCGGGCAGGTTGCCGCCATAGATGGAACTGCAGCCGGTGGCGTTGGCCACGAGCAGGCGATCGCCGAACAGTTGCGTCAGCAGCTTGAGGTAGGGAGTCTCACCGCAGCCGCCGCAAGCTCCGGAGAACTCGAACAGCGGTTGCAGCAGTTGCGTTGCCTTGACCAGGTCGGGCGATATCTCCTGCCGCGGCGCTTCCGGCAATGCCAGGAAGTGGTTCCAGTTCAAGCGTTCCTCGCGCAGGTGGTCCTGTTTGGGCCGCATATCGAGGGCCTTCAGACGCGATGTCTCCTTGGAACGCGCGGGGCACACATCGACGCAGACACCACAGCCGGTGCAGTCATCGGGCGCGACTTGGATGGCAAGCTGCCATCCGGCGAACGCTGGCTCCTTGCCGGACCACGGCTTGCTGCGAAACGATTCGGGAGGTTGCCCGTCACCATTTCCTTTCGCATGCACGTTCGCTGGAAACACTTTCATGCGAATGGCGGCGTGGGGGCAGACGAATGCGCAGAGGCCGCAGTCGATGCACAGGGACGCATCCCAGATGGGGATTTCGCGCGCGATGCTGCGTTTCTCGAAGCGTGACGTGGCGGTGGGAAACGTGCCATCGACTGGGAACGCGCTGACGGGCAGCCGATCGCCCTGTCCGGCGGCGATGACGGCAGTTACTTTTTGGACGAAGTCGGGTGCGTCGCTCCAGGCGTTGTCGAGCCAGTACGGTGGGCTGTTGCCCGCCATGCGGTCTGTGGTCGGAATCTCCCGCAGGGCGGCCAGCGTCGCGTCGACGGCGGCGAAGTTGCGTTGCACGATCGAATCGCCGCGCCGCGCATACGTTTCCTCGATCGCCGACTTGATCCGCGCGATGGCTTCGTCGCGTGGCAGCACGTCGCTGATGGCAAAGAAGCAGGTCTGCATCACCGTATTGATATGCCCGGCCATGCCCGCGTCACGGGCCACGGCATCGGCATCGATCACGAACAGGCGCAACTGACGATCCAGGATCCGCTGCCGGACGGAGGTCGGCAGGTGGTCCCAGGCTTCGGTGTCCGCGTAAGGACAGTTGAGCAGGAAGGTCGCGTGCTGTCCGGCATGTTCCAGGACATCCAGTCGTTCCAAGAAGGCGAACTGATGGCAGGCAACGAAGCTCGCGTCGTGCACGAGGTAGGTCGACTCGATCGGGCGCGGACTGAAACGGAGGTGCGAGGTGGTGACGGTACCGGACTTCTTGGAGTCGTAGACGAAGTAGCCCTGGACATGCAGGGGCGTATGCTCGCCGATGATCTTGGCGGAGTTCTTCGCGGCGCCGACGGTGCCATCGCTGCCGAGTCCATAGAAGACGGCGCGTGTGACATCGGCGGGTTCGCGCACCGCGCCTTCGCGCGCGGGAAGGCTGAGGTGGGTCACGTCGTCGACGATGCCCACGGTGAATTCGGGACGAGGTCGTTCGCTGGCGAGTTCCTCGAAGATGGCCACGGACATGTCGGGCGTGAACTCCTTGGAACTCAGGCCGTATCGTCCGCGCACCAGCTGCGGCATGGAATGGTCTTGCGGGCGGGGCGACATGGCGAGCGTGGCGGTGACGTCGAGGAAGAGCGGTTCGCCGCTCGCGCCCGGTTCCTTGGTGCGGTCGAGTACGGCGATTGCGCGGGTGGTGTCCGGCAACGCGGCGAGGAAGGCCTCCTGCGGAAAAGGGCGGAACAGATGAACGACCAGCACGCCCACACGCTGCCCGTTCGCGCGCAGGAAAGCGACCGCTTCGCGAACCGCTCCAGCGCCGGAGCCCATCAGGACGACAACGCGGTCGGCGTCGGGGGCACCGTGGTAGGTGCAGAGCTGGTGGAGGCGACCGGTGCGGGCCGCGAACTGCTCCATCGCTGCCTGGACGATGCCTGGTACGGCGCGGTAGTAGGTGTTGCAGGCTTCGCGCGCCTGGAAGAACACATCGGGGTTCTGCGCCGAGCCACGGAGCACCGGATGGTCGGGGTCGAGTGCTCGGCTGCGATGGGCGCGGGCGTCGTCCCAGGGCAGCAGGCTGCGCAAGTCGTCCTCGGAAAGACGCTGGATCTTGTTGATTTCATGGGAGGTGCGGAAGCCGTCGAAAAAATGCAGGAAAGGAACGCGAGACCGCAGGGTCGCCATGTGCGCGATGAGGGCAAAGTCGTGGGCTTGCTGGACGCTTTCGGAAGAGAGCATGGCCCAGCCGGTGGAACGAACGGCCATGACGTCGCTGTGGTCGCCAAAGATCGAGAGGGCGTGGGTGGCGATTGTGCGCGCGGCGACGTGGAAGACGGTGGGAGTGAGTTCGCCGGCGATCTTGAACATGTTGGGGATCATCAGCAGGAGGCCCTGCGAGGCGGTGAAGGTCGTGGCGA
>JBIIEC010000200.1:0-10296 GCA_044238045.1 Pirellulaceae bacterium
AGGACACTCCTTCTCTCGGTATCGCCCTATGCGATCCGAGGCGGCGTCAGTTTAGCCCAACAGCCGGCAAGAAGAAACCGCACTCCAGGGCCAGCTCCGTGGTCCTCCACGCTCTCCGTGGTAGAACGAGGACCCTGCCGCGAAACCGTGCACCCACCCGAGTGCCCGGGGGGGATTGAACCACCGAGGGCCACGAAGGCAAAAAAAAAGCCCCAAGTCCGCGTCTCGCGGCTCAGTTCTTTTCCAGAATGCTCGCCCCGAACGTGAACCCGCCGCCGAAGGCGCAGAGGCCGAATCGGTCGCCGGCGTGCGCGGTGGGCAGCAGTTCCGAGAGGCACAGCGGGATGCTGGTCGACGACGTGTTGCCGTGGTCGCGGATGTTGCTGTAGACCCGCGGGCGGATGCGGGTCTGGATGGCGTCCAGGATCCGCTGGTTCGCCTGGTGCGGCACGATGAGGTCGAGTTGGTCGACCTGGAGGCCGCGGAGTTGGCAGGCCCGGTTGAGGCTGGCCACCATCGAGCGGACGGCCTCGCTGAACACCTTCTTGCCCTGCATCTGGATGAATCCATCGTGCAGCAGCGGCACCGACAGCGCGCCGCCCACGTCGCTCTTCGCCGACAGTTCCGGCCGGTGCAGTCGCGCCTGCGCCCGCTCGAAGTCCGCTTCGCCGTACAGCACGGTCGCCGAAGCGGCGTCGCCGAACAGGATGGCCGTGTCGAAGTCCGAGGGATCGAGCAGCGGCGAGAGCACTTCGGTCGTCACCACCAGCACGCGACTCTGCGGACTGCTCTGCAGGTAGTCGTAAGCGGCCTGCAAAGCGTAGAGGTATCCGGAGCAGGCGGCGTTGATGTCGAAGGCCTGCACCATCGCCTCGCCCTTGCCAACGGCCAACTGGTTCAGCACGCGGCAGGCCATTGAGGGAGTCACGGACGACGGACTGGTCGTGCTGCAGATCAGCAGATCGATGTCGTCCAGGATGAGGTTCTCTTTTTCCATGACCAGCCGGCAGGCCTTTGCCGCCATGCTGATGGCATCTTCGCTGCCGACCACCCAGCGTCGGCGCTCAATGCCCGTGCGACGCACGATGTCTTCATGCGTACGGCCCTCGGTCATCGCCACCAGTTCCTGGTTGGGCACGAGCCGACTGCCTTCGACGGTCGCGATCTGTGACATGCCGACGTCAAAGCGTCGCATCTCGCCCGCGTCGGATCGAGGCAGTACGAGGCGCCCGGTCTTGGGACGCGGACGCAGCACGCAGGGAGCGGGCTTGCCGACCATGGGCGACTGGCGACGCGCGCTGCCAGCTTCGCAGCGGACCCGCGCGATCGGCTTGCCCACCGAGACGCCTTCGCCATCGCGGACCAGCAACTCCTCGATCACGCCATCCATCGTGCTCGTCATCTCGAACACCGACTTCGACGCTTCCACGGACACCAGCGGCATGCCGCGCCGCACTTCGTCGCCCGGTCGCACCAGCCACTGCACGATCTCCACGCGATCGTCGGCGGGACCCGACCCCACGGCTTCGATCGTGGCAAAATCGTCATCCTGCGTCTCGACCACCTGCCACTCGATGTCCAGGTCCAACAGGTCGGCCGCTACCTCCAGCACGCGCTGGTGCGAGGGCAGCAGCTCCAGCTGGTTGCCGAAGTGACACGGCACATGGGTGTCGGGACGCGCCACGCGGCGGCAGGCCACCGGCACGCGGGCCTTTTCGATCACTCGCGCCAGCACTTCCGCGCCGAAGCCCAAGGAGATGTTGTCTTCCTGCACGACGACCAGGCGAGCGGTCTTCTCGGCGGAAGCCACCACGGCCCGTTCATCCCAGGGGGAGATGCTGCGGAGATCGAGGATCTCGGACTCGATGCCAGCCTGTTCGAGCGTTTCGCCGACCTGCTGGCAGATTCCGACCGTGTTGCCCCAGGCCACGAACGTGATGTCGCGTCCCGCGCGGACCTTGCGAGCCGGACCGATGGGCACGATCTGTCGGCCGATGTCGGCCGATGTCGCCGTGGCGCCGTCGTTGAGCAGCGCCTTCGGATAGAGGAACAGCGTGGGCCGCTCGGAGCGGAATGCGGCCTGCAGCAGGCCCGCGGCGTCCGCAGCTGTGGACGGCATGAACACATCCAGCCCCGGAATGTGCGCGTAGGTCGCTTCGCCCGTCTGCGCGTGGTAGGGCCCCAGGCCAGGCCGATACGCTCCGCAGGCGGCCATCACGATGACCGGCGCGTTGTACCGTCCGGCGGTCCGCCAGTACATCATCGCCAGTTCACTGGTGATCTGGTTGTAAGCCAGGGGCAGGAAGTCGGCGAACTGGATCATCGCCACCGGCCGCTCACCCGCCAGCGCGCGGCCGATCGACACGCCCACGATCGTCGATTCGGTCAGCGGCGAGTTCAGCACGCGGCCCGGATACCGAGTGCTCAGGCCCTTCGTGACGCCGAACACATCGCCCTTCGGGTCCTCGATGTCTTCACCGAATACCACCACGCGAGGATCTTCCTTCAGCCGCGCATCCAGCACCTCGCAGATCGCTTGCCGCATGGTCACCGACGCCGTTCCCTCGCCACGACACTCGCGCGACGGGTGCGTCAGTTCCACCGCGACCGGCTTCTTCGCGCCCGGATCGGCCACCGGAGCTGCCGTGGAGAACGCCGCCTTCTCGGCCTCCGCGACCTCGGCCAGCACCGACGCCCGGATCTCGGCCAGTTCCGCCTCCGCACAGCCCTCGGCCAGCAGACGCGATTCCATATACCTCAGCGGGTCACGGTCATCCCGGCCCGATCGCAGGTCGTCCGCCGAGCGATAGATGCTCTGGTCGTCCGCGCTGGTATGACTGTTGAGTCGCTCGACATCCACGACCACGATGGCCGGCTTGCGATCCGACCGCATCTGGCCGATGATCGCTCCCATGCTCGCATGGAACTCCACCGGATCATGGCCCTGCACACGATGCAGCGGCATGCCCATGAACTGATCACCGGGCGACATGCCGCGGTCAAAGAACGTCTGGCCCTTCGTGCAGGTCGAGATCGCCCAGCAGTTGTTTTCAATGAGGAACAGCACGGGCAGCCCGCGCCGCGTCGATTCGCCCACCGCCTCCAGGAATTCGCCCTGCTGCGTGGTGCCGTCCCCGAGACCACAGAGGACAATGGGGCGCGAACCATACGCGCGCACCGCCTCGGCCACACCCACCGCCTGCAGCGCACTGTTGCCCACCGGCGTCACCATGCTCAAGATCTTCAGCTTCGGATCGCTGAAGAACGCACTCATGCGCCGCCCCTGCGACGAAGAACGCGCATTGCAGAGCAGGTTGTCGAAGAATTCGCGGGGTGCGATTCCGCGCGCAAGCAGCAGAGCCCTTGATCGGTAGTGGCAGTGCAACCAGTCCTCGGAAGTCAGCAGGTCGGCCAGCACGGCCGTGCCCTCGTGACCACATCCGGACAGTTGGAAGAACGCCTCGCCACGACTCGTAATCTCCTGCTCCACACGGTCAATCTGCCGGGCCATATACATGACTCGGTAGAACCTGAGCATCAGCGGCTTGGAAAGACTGGCCATGGCAATCCATCTTCGGGTTCGTGGGGACGGCGGGTTTGTAGCCGATACGGTCCAGCGAGAAAATGCCAATGCTTCACGGTTTCAGAGAAAAGCCGGGACGCGATTGTCGCCAGCCCCGGAAGCGTCCGCCGCCGTGCCAGCGTGACTGCCAGCAGACAAGGAGTGCCATAAAAATGGGACGCGAGCCACGCGCCTCCCAAGGTTCTATCGTCCAAACGCGCATCGCTCTCCCAGGCGGATTCCACGCGTCACGCTCCGACACCACGGCCGACTCTTGCCTTCCCTTCCCGCACCCCTTACCCTTCACCTTCCTGCCACTCCTCCCACACCCCTGGCTCCGTGGACTCGCCCCATGCTCCGGCCGTTTTCTCCATCCGCTGTCACCTCGAAATCACACGCTTCCGCGCAGGGCCACGCTTCGCGACGGGCGATTACCGCCATCTTGAACCCAGTCCATCGCCCGTCGATGTCGACAGCCCTGCTGGCGCTGGCTTGGCTGGCATGCGCTGCTGTCAGCCAAGCAGTCGCGGAGGAGCGGGAACTGGTGTCGTTTCGTCGCATCCCGCTGACGGATGTCTACTATTCCGAGGGAGCCAACGCGGGGGACATCAACCGCGACGGCCACGTCGACGCGATCTACGGACCGCACTGGTACGCCGGTCCCGGCTTCCAGCAAGCCCATGAGATCTATCCCGCCAAGCCGCAACCGCGCGAAGGCTACGCCGATCACTTCTTCTGCTGGGTCCACGACGTCGATGGGGACCAGTACCCCGATGTGTTCGCCGTCGGCTTCCCCGGCACGGCGGCCCATGTCTATCGCAACCCGGGCCCGACTGGCTGGGACAAGCCTTGGACCAAGCATGAGGTGTTCGACTGGGTGTCCAACGAGTCACCGTTCTTCGGGGACCTGCTGGGTGACAAGACGCCGGAGTTGGTCTGCACGCGCGACGGTTTCCTGGGATACGCGACGCTGGAGCCGGGCCAAGGCCTGGCGCCGTGGAAGTTTCACCCGGTGTCGGATCGAGTGGCCGACGCGAGATTCGGCCATGGCCTGGGAGTGGGCGACGTGAACGGCGACGATCGCGCGGACATCCTGATGAAGGACGGCTGGTATGAGCAGCCGGCCGACTTGGGCGTCCCGCGCTGGGTCTTCCATCCGTACGAATTCGCGCCAGCGGGCGGAGCCGAGATGCATGCCTACGATGTGGATGGCGACGGCGACCAGGACGTGATCACCAGCCTCGCCGCACACGAGTTTGGACTCGCCTGGTTCGAACAGATCGAGCGAGACGGCCAGCGCACGTTCCGACGGCATCTGATCATGGGCGATCGACCGAGCCAGAATCGCTATGGACTGGTATTCACCGAACTCCATTCGGTCAACCTCCGCGACATGGACGGAGATGGACTGAAGGATATCGTCACCGGCAAGACCTACTGGTCGCACCACATGCAGAGTCCGATGTGGGACGCGGGCGCGGTGGTCTACTGGTTTCGCTTGGAACGAACGGGCGACGAAGTCGACTGGGTGCCGATGCGGGCCGACGGCGAGGCTGGCATTGGGCGCCAACTGACGGTGGCGGAGATCAACGGCGATGCGTGGCCCGACATGGTCGTCGGCGGCATGAAGGGCGCGCATGTGCTGCTGCAGCAGCGGCGGAAGGTGTCCGAAGCCGAATGGCAGGCCGCGCGTCCGCGCCAGTACGACGGCCCCCGCGACGATGACCTGCCCGCCGATGACCTGCCGATCGACGAACGGACGGGCCGCGTGCCCGATGCGTGGGAAGGCGAGGACCTGCAGGTGGTCCAGGCCACCGGCGGCCAGACGGCCGCGCAGGACATGGGCGGCTTCTCGCAGGGACGCTGGAGCGGACGGCGTCAACTGTTCTGGACTGGAGGCAAGCCCGGCGACGAACTGCAACTGGAGTTCTCGGTCGAGAAGGCGGGCGAGTACGAATTGCAGACAGCGCTGACGAAGGCAGGCGACTACGCCATCATTCGCATTCTGCTCAATGGACAACCGCTGCTGCAGGAACTGGACCTGTTCCACGGCACCGGCGTCGTCACCACGGGCCTGGTCCCGCTCGGCAAGACGCGGCTCGAAGCCGGCCCCCAACGGCTCACCATCCAGATCACCGGCTCCAACCCCGCCGCCATCAAAGCCTACATGGTCGGCATCGACCTCCTCCGCGCCCAACCCGTCCACTGACCCCGCTCGGCCACATTTCATTCGCTTGACGTGTCCAGTACCGATCCGATCGCGTCAAGCGGCGCAGGTTACCTACCAGTTTTTGCTGACGCACGCGATGCATGCGACATCAGGGACACCTGGGGACGCTGACTGCGTGGACGCCGACCCTTGAGAGTTGCGGCGAAACTGCCACAATAGTGGAGGGCGGTGACGGGGTCGGGCCCCGTTTCCGCCTGCCAACGGGCGGTTCGCTTTCGTGGTTTTTTAACCATGGAGATCCACGGAGCCGCCCTGCCCTTCTTTCCGTCCCCTGAGTGAACCAACCATGCGATCTTCTGCGAATCCCGAATCGCTTAGCTCCTGGCTCCTCGGATTCGTCGTCACGACGCTCGGCGTGGCTTTCGTGCTGTCGCTGCTTGATCGTCCCGGAGGACACTGGCTGCGCGACAGCGCCAGCCTGCTGCTGGGTCAGGAAGCGCGCGCCGCCGAAGCACAGGACGGCTCGGAGCAGTCCGGCGCGACGCCTGCGGCTGCGGACAAGTCGGTGGACAAGTCGGCCGAGCAGTTTACGCCCGAACAGGTGCGGCACTTCGAGGAGAAGATCAAGCCGCTGCTGCAGGAAAAGTGCTGGAAGTGCCATGCCGCAGAAAAGCAGCGTGGCGGCCTGCGGCTCGACAGTCGCCACGGCCTGTTGCAGGGTGGCGACCTGGGTCCGGCGGTGAATCTGGAGTCGCCGGCAGAGAGCCAGTTGCTGGCGGCCATTCGCTACGAAGGGCTGGAGATGCCGCCCGACGGGCGTTTGGCGGACGAGCAGGTAGCGTTGCTGACCAACTGGGTCAACAGCCGCCTGCCGTGGACACCCGGCGAAGAGGCTCCGCCAGCCGTTACCGCGTCGGAGCCGACGAGTCCGTCGAACGAGCCGCACTGGGCCTACCAGCCGCGCGTCGAGCAGCGGGCTCCTGCGGTCCAGCATCCAGAACGGGCGCGGACCACGATCGATCGCTGGATCCTGTCCGGACTCGAACAGGCCGGACTGCAGCCGAACCCCGAGGCAAGCCGCCGCACGCTGATCCGCCGACTCTACTTCGACCTGCTCGGACTGCCCCCGACCGTCAACGAAGTGACGCGGTTTGAAAACGATCCATCGCCGCTGGCCTACGAGGAACTGGTCGACCGCCTGCTGGCATCGCCGCAGTACGGCGAGAAGTGGGGTCGCCACTGGCTGGATCTCGTGCGTTACGCCGAGACGAATGGCTACGAGCGGGACGGACCGAAGCAGAACGTCTGGCGTTACCGCGACTACGTGATCGGCGCGCTGAACCAGGACAAGCCGTACGATCGGTTCGTGCTGGAACAGCTGGCGGGCGACGAGCTGCCCGACAGCGACCGCGAGTCGATGATTGCCACGGGCTTCTACCGGCTTGGCATCTGGGACGACGAACCGGTCGATGCCGACCAGGCCTATTACGACAGCCTCGACGACGTCGTCTCCACGACGGGACTCGCGTTCCTCGGCACCACGATTGGATGCGCGCGGTGCCACGACCACAAGATCGATCCGATTCCACAGAAGGACTACTATCGCACGCTGGCCTTCTTCCACAACATCCTGCAGGACAGCGTGCAGCACCAGTTCAAGAAGTCGGCGTTCTCGCTGAACACGCAGGCCGTCGTGGCGACGCCCGGGGAACTGTCCGAGCACGAGAGGCGGATGCGGGAGCACGAGCAGCGTCTCAGCGACCTGCGTGCGCCGCTGGAGGCGTTGGAGAAGACGATCTTCGAAACGCTTTCGAATCCTGAAAAAGAAGACGCTCGCGACGCGAACGTGCGTCGCCAGCTGATCGAGAAGCGGGCGGCGAAGGTGCTGGGCGAACAGGACCTGAAGGAGTACGAGCGGCTGCGCGCGGAGTTGCGGCAACTGGAGGAGACGCGCGTCCCGGCGTTGCCCGAAGCATTGGTGGTCCGCGAGAACGGGCGGACGCCGCGTGCGACCCACGTCCTGGTGCGCGGCAACGCACAGGCGGTTGGCGATGCGGTGGAGCCTGGTTTCCTGAGCATCTTCGCGTCGACGCCCGCTCCACCCCGCATCGAAATCCGTGCAGGCGTCGAGTCGTCGGGCAACCGGCTGGCATTCGCCTCCTGGCTGGTGGAACCCAGCCATCCGTTGACGGCCCGCGTGATCGCCAACCGCGTCTGGCAGCACCATTTTGGCCGTGGCCTCGTCGCCAGCTCCAGCGACTACGGTCGTCAAGGCGACCGGCCCACGCATCCCGAACTGCTCGACCACCTGGCCGAACAGTTGATCCAGCACGGCTGGTCGCTGAAGTGGCTGCACCGACAGATCCTCACTTCGCAGGCCTACCGGATGTCGTCGGCCGACAACGGGGAGTCGTTGGCGAAGGATCCGGAGAACCTGCGTCTGTGGCGTTCCAACATGCGTCGCTTGACGGCCGAGGAGTTGCGGGACACGGTCCTGTCGATGACGGGCGAATTGAATCTTGCGATGGGTGGGCCGAGCGTCTTTTCGGTGATCCCGGAGGAGGTGCTGCAGACCGCGTCGCGACCCGATGCGGCCTGGGGTCGTTCGTCGCCCGCCGACCAGGTGCGGCGCAGCGTCTACGTGCATGTGAAGCGATCGGTGGCCGACCCTGTGCTGAAAGGCTTCGACGCCGCCGACACCGACGGCAGCTGCCCCGTGCGATTCGCAACCACCGTCCCCACGCAGGCCCTCACCACGCTCAACGGCGACTTCTTCCTGGAGCAGGCGCGGGTGATGGCCGATCGCCTGCGTCGGGAAGTGGGCGATGATCCGGCGCAGCAGACGAAGCGAGCCCTGGAACTGGCACTCTCGCGGCCAGCCACTTCCGAAGAGTTGGAGCGAGCGGCCCAGTTGCTGGCGGCGTGGCAGCGTGAAGATCAGTTGCCCGCCGAACAGGCCCTGCAATACTTTTGCCTGATGGTGCTGAACCTGAACGAGACGGTCTACATCGACTGACGTCGACGCGCGGGATGGCTTTGCGTACCCGAGCTACCTGACACAAGCTACCCGACACGGCCGCCTCACGCGAGCCGTTCCTCCTGACGAAGGTGACCATTCCATGGACGCAGCCAAACGATCGGCCGGTCAGTTCTGCGGGCGCACGCGGCGGGAGTTCTTCTGGGAGACTGGCGGCGGCTTCACGGCCCTCGCGCTCTCCGGGCTGCTCGACGGCTCGTTCCTGTCGCAACAGTCGGTCGCCGCGGACGGTTCCACGCCGTTGGCCAACCCGCTGGCTCCCAAGGACCCGCACTTCGACGGGCCCGCGAAGAGCGTCATCTTCCTGTTCATGTATGGAGGCCCGAGCCACATCGACACGTTCGACTACAAGCCGAACATGTACGGCATGGACGGCCAGATGGTGCCGATCAACACGTTTGGCCGCGGCGGCAAGAAGAATGTCGGCCGCGTCGTCGAGCCGCGGTGGAAGTTCAAGCAGTACGGGCAGTGCGGCAAGTGGGTCAGCGACCTGTTCCCGAACGTCGCGACCTGCGTGGACGACATCGGCTTCATCCATTCGATGTATGCCGACTCACCCATCCATGGCTCGGCCATGCTCGTGATGAATTCCGGACGCCTGCTTTCGGGCCATCCGTGCCTGGGCAGCTGGGTCAACTACGGCCTGGGCTCCGTGAACGAGAACCTGCCGGGCTTCGTGGTGATGCTGGACCGCACCGGCGGGCCGATCAGCGGCGCGAAGAACTGGACCAGCGGTTACATGCCGGCGCACTACCAGGGGACATTGCTGCAGCCGAAGGGCGCGCCGATCCTGGACTTGGAGCCGCCGGAAGGCATGTCGCGCGGCGCGCAGCGCCGACTGCTCGACTCCCTGGCCGCCGCCAACCAGCAGCACATGGACGCCGGGCGGATCAGCAACAGCAACCTGGCGGCACGCGTCTCCAGCTTCGAACTGGCGTACAAGATGCAGCAACACGCGCCGGAAGCGGTCGATCTGGCGGACGAGCCCGAGCATATCCGCAAGCTCTACGGACTCGACGAGCCCCGCACGTCCGACTTCGCGCGCAAGTGCATCCTCGCGCGGCGCTTGGTGGAACGCGGTGTCCGCTTCATCCAGATCTATTCTGGCGGCAGCCACAACGACGACAACTGGGATGCCCACGGCGACCTCGTTCAGAACCACAACTACCATGCGGGCAACACCGACCAGCCGATCGCGGCGCTGCTCCAAGACCTCAAGCAGCGTGGACTGCTGAACCAGACGCTCGTCGTGTGGGGTGGTGAGTTCGGACGCCAGCCGACGGCCGAATACGCCGAAGGCACCGGCCGCGACCACAACTCCTACGGCTTCACGATGTGGATGGCCGGCGGCGGCATCAAGGGCGGCACCCAGGTCGGCAAGACCGACGAACTGGGCAACCACGCCGTCGAAAATCGCTTCGCCGTCAAGAACCTGCACGCCACCATCCTCCACCAGTTGGGCCTCGACCCCGAACGGCTTAGCTACTTCTACAACGGCCTCGACCAGAAGCTCGTCGGCGTCGAGGG
>JBIIEC010000201.1:0-10283 GCA_044238045.1 Pirellulaceae bacterium
AGGGGGTAGCGGAGCGACTCGCGGGGGACGTTACAGCTTGCGCGTTCGGTGCCGTCGGCAAGCTAGACTCCCCGGGGAGCCAGCTGCGCCGAAACGGGCGAGCTGCGCGTTCGAGACGCGCGGGCGGCGGCTGGATCTCCGGGAGGCCAGGGCGTTCGGGTGAGGAGAGTGGCATGGGTAGCGAACCGAAGCAACGGGTGGGGAACGACCGCTACGAGGTCCAGGCGGGCGAGGGATGGCTGGAGCGTCCGGGCCGCTACCTGGGCGAGCGTCGGACCGATCGCGTCCCCGTTGTGGTGCAGTTGATTCCGCGAGCCGTTTTGAACAACGCGCTGCTGCTGCGTTTTGAACACGACGCCCACGCGCTGTGCGAACTGCGTGCGGACTGTTACGCTCCCGCGTTGGAATACGGCGCGACGCCCGAGTATGCGTATTTCGTGCAGGAACGCGGATCGGCCAGGACGCTTGCCGATCGTCTCGTCGATGGACCGCTGCATTTCCACGAGGCGCTGGCGGTGGGTGAACGCCTGGCCGAAGCGTTGGTCGCCCTGCATGCCAAGGGCGTGCTGCATTCGGCCGTCTGCCCGACGAACGTAGAGTGGGGCGACGGGGGCATGGTGCGCCTGGCAGGGCTGCAGTTCCCGTCCCAGACCGTGGTGTCCGCTGACGCGGAACGCGCTACGTTCAGTTCGCCGGAACTGGCGGGGCTGCTGGATGAGGATGTGCGCGAAGCGTCGGACCTCTACTCCCTCGGCGTTCTCCTCTTCCACTGCCTCAGCGGGCAGGCTCCTTTCTCGGGAAGCATTGGCGACATTCTCTTCCAGAAGATGGCGACCACGGTGCCGTCGCTGCTGGAGCGAAAGGTCGACGCGCCGCCCGCCATGGACCACCTGATCCAGCGACTTGTCCGCATGGAAGCACGCCATCGGTACCAGTCAGCGCAGTCCGTGCTGGATGACCTGCGTCTGCTGCGCCGCGCCGTGGAGTCCGGGACGATCGACCAGGGGATCGTGCTGGGGCTGACCGATCGGCACGACATCCTGCGCCATCCGGATTTCACCGGGCGTCTCCGTGAACTCCAGCAGATCGAACAGGCGATGGAAACGCTCTCCCGCACCTTGGGCGGTACCATCGTGATGCAGGGCGTGCCTGGCTGCGGCAAGACGCGGATGCTGGCGGAACTCGCGAAAAGGGCGCGGGTGCGCGGATACCATGTCTACCGCGTCCAGGGAAACAGCCAGGCCGCGCAGCGTCCCTTCCAGACGCTTGAACCGCTGGTCGAGGAATGGCGGATGCGACTGCAGGCGGACGAACCGCTTGCCGGTCGCGTGCGTGACCGAGTCGCCGCCTATGAGGTCGAACTGGGGGTCGCCACGCCGTCGCTCGCGCGGCTCTTCGGCTGGAACGATGCGAAGCTGATCGGGCCCGAGGAACTCGGTGAGACGCGCATCGTCACGGCCTTGGCGGTCCTCGTGGAGAGCTTCGCGGCCGAGCAGGGACCGATGCTCGTCTGCGTGGACGACCTGCAGTGGGTCGACGCGCTGACGGTCCGCCTGCTGGAGGGCTGGTCGCAGCGGAACCGCGAGGTACCGGTGGTCCTGCTGGCGGCCGCGCGGGGCAAAGACGAAGGCTCGCAGGCGATCTGCGAACGAATCAAACCCGACCGAGCGTTTCCCATCGGGCCCATGACGCTGCGGGAGACGAAGCAGTTGCTGGAGTCGATGGGAGGCATGCTGCCGCGATCGGTCATCGAAATCGTCTACCAGTATTCAAGTGGCGTGCCCTTGCTGGCGATCGGCGTGCTGCGAGGGTTGTTGGAGTCCGACATCCTGCAGGCCGGCCAGGATGGCTGGAGTGTCGACCAGAGCAAGCTGTCTCGGATGCAGATGGATGGAGACGTCGGCGCACTGCTGGCCACGGAACTCCGCCAACTCTCCGCCGACTGCCGGGAACTGCTGGCCCTGGGCGCGGTCCTGGGCCGCGACTTCTCGATGGAAGCACTGGCATCCCTGGGGGGACGCAAGGCGCGTGAAGTCATCCAACTGCTGCAGGAAGCTCGCAGTCGTCATGTCGTCTGGTTGCGACCCGATGGCACCACGTACTCGTTCGCCCACGGATCGATCCGGGAGAAACTGCTCGGGGAACTTTCCGAGGAGCAGCGTCGGGGGCTGCACCAGTCGGCGGCGGAGTACCTGAAGGAACATCATGCCGAGCGAATCTACGAACTCGCGTACCACTATTCCGAAGCGGGACAGGCCGAGCTGGCGCTGCCGTTTGCGGTGCGGGCCGCGGCCGATGCGCGGGAGAAGTTCGCGCTGGACGTGGCCGAGCGGCAGTACCTGATGGCCCTGCCGGGAGCGGATACGGCGGGGCGGGCCATGCGCTACCGAGTCCACGCCGGCCTTGGGGAGGTGCTGCTGCTGCGCGGGAAGTATCTCGAGGCGGCGGGGTACCTGAATTCGGCGGCGGACCTTGCCGAGGGCACCTTGGAACGGGCGCTGACGCGCAAGACGCTCGGCGACCTCGCGTTCCGGGAGGGCGACAAGACGGCGGCGAACGCCGCCTTCGAACGGGCGCTTCGCGAACTGGGATTTCGCGTGCCTCGGTCGCGGCCCATGCTCGCGGTCCAACTGGCGGTGCAGATCCTGGTGCAGACGCTGCACTCGCTGATGCCACGATGGTTCGTCAACTGGCGGCGTCGGTCGGCGAACCCGGCCGAGACGCTGGCCTGCTGCCTCTTCAGCCGACTGGCCCACGCCTACTGGTATGTCAGTGGTCCGGCACACACGCTGTGGGCCCATCTTCGGGAGCTGAACCTTGCCGAGACGTTTGCCCCTTCGCGTGAACTGGCGCAGGCGTACTCGGAACACGCGCCGGTGATGAGCCTGATCGGCTGGCATCGACGCGGGCTGGACTATGCCCAGAAGTCGCTCGACCTGCGCACGGCTTTCCACGATACCTGGGGCCAGGGTCAGTCGCTGCATTTCCTGGCCGTGGCGCTGTATGCGGCGACGCGGTACGAAGAATGCGTATCCCGCGCGCAGCAGGCCGTGCGCCTGCTGGAACGCACGGGTGACTATTGGGAGGTGAACACGGCCGCGTATCAGTGGGCCGTGGCCCTGTATCGCCTGGGGGAGTTCAGCGAGGCGGTGCGCGTGGCGAAGGACTACTATCGCTCGGGCATCGCGCTGGGCGACTGCCAGACCTCCGGCGTATTCCTCGATGTCTGGGCACGCGGCATGGAAGGTCGGTTGGACGCGCGAGTGACCGGCTCCGAAATGGCCCGTCCTCACGTCGACACGCAGACGAAAACGCAGGTGATGCTGGCGGAGGCGATTCGCGTCCTGTTCGCGGGCGAACCGCGGGAGGCCGTGCGGCTGCTGGAGGAGTCGGTGACGCTGGCGCGGCGGGCCGGAGTGCTCAATACCTACATCGCTCCCAACTACGCGTGGCTGGCCACGGCCACTCGCATGTGCATGGACGACGATCCGTACGCGACGGTCCAGGCGCGCAGGGCTGCGGAACGTCGAGCGTTCCGGGCCGCACGACGCGCCCTGCGGATCGGCCGGCGATTTCCGACCGACCTGCCGCACGCGCTGCGGGAATACGGCCTGGCCTGTTTGCGACTGGGCAGGAAGTATCGTGCGGCGTGGTCGTTCCAGGCGTCGCTGCAGATCGCGCGCCGGCAGAAGGCTCGCTACGAGGAACTCAAGACCCTGGAGATGCGCGCCCTGGCCGGACGAACGCTGGGATGGTCGGGCGTCGAGGACGACCTGGCCACCGCGCGCCGGGAGCTGCAGGTGCTCTCCGTACCCGACGAGGACCGACTCAAGAACGCGGAGACGCTCTCGTTGGTCGATCGCTTCGATACCCTGTTGCAAAAAGGACGGGCGATCTCCAGCGCACTCACGCAACAGGCAATCCTCGAAGCGACCCACAACGCGGCGCTCCGCCTGCTTCGCGGGGAACGGTGCGTGGTCATCAAGCCCGCAGCCGCAGCCGCGCCGCTGCTCTACGATGTGCTCTGGGGAGACGCGGAGGCCGAGGTCGTGCCGCAACTGGTGCTGACCGCCATCGAACGTCGGGCAGCCGTCCTGCTGAACGATTCGCAGCTGGATCCGGCGTCGCGCACCTCCGCCCTCTGCGCTCCGGTCTTCGTCCGCAACGAGTTGGCCGCCTGCATCGTGGTCAATCACGGACAGGTGGCCGGACTTTTCGGCGACGATGAACGCCGGGTGGCCGACTACCTCTCGACCACAGCCGGCACCGCCCTGGAGAATGCCGAAGGCTTCCGGATGCTGCGCGAGTTGAACGATACGCTGGAAGCCCAGGTCGGCGAACGCACGGCGGCTCTCGCCCAGCGCGCCATCGAATTGCACCAGTCCAACCAAGAACTCGAACGCACGGCCCTCGACCTGGAACGCGCGAAAGCCCAGTTGGAAAGCGCCAAGGAACTGGCAGAGTCCGCGAACCAGGCGAAGAGTTCGTTCCTGGCCAGCATGAGCCATGAGATCCGCACTCCCATGAACGCCATCCTCGGCTTTGCCGACCTGCTGCGACGCGGTTACGCAAGAACGGAGCAGGAAGCCCGGGAGTATCTGGAGACCATCCATGGTAGCGGTCAGTACCTGCTGAACCTGATCAACGACGTGCTGGACCTCTCGAAGATCGAAGCCGGCAAGATGGATGTGGAACTGCTGCCTTGCTCGCCACAGCAACTGGTCTCGGACACGCTGGGTACCCTCCGCGTCCGCGCCCGGGAACGGGGCAATGAGATCGCGGTGCGAATGGAGACGGCCCTGCCGGAAGTCATTCATACCGACCCGACACGGTTTCGGCAGATTCTCACGAATATCCTGGGCAACGCGCTGAAGTTCACCGAGCAGGGAACGGTGACCGTCGCCTGTCGCTACCTGCCCGACGATAACCGACTGGAGATCGACGTCGCGGACACCGGCATCGGCATGACGACCGAGCAGATGCAGAAGATCTTCGCGCCTTTCGCCCAGGCCGACAGTTCCGTCACTCGTCGCTTCGGTGGCACAGGCCTGGGACTGTCGATCAGCCAACGGCTCGTGGAACGTCTGGGGGGCCATATCCGCGTCACCAGCGAGGCCGGAGTGGGCAGCACGTTCACGATGAGTGTCGACTGCGGTGACCTGTCGGAGGTACGCATGGTCGAACCGACCTCGACGGGGACCCTGCCGCCGAGCCCAACGCGCGAATCCCATGCGAACTGGCACTTGCCATCGTGGCACGTGTTGGTCGTGGATGACAGTGAAGAGAATCGCCGGCTGGCGAGCTTGTACCTCGAGCGGGCAGGAGCGCGCGTGTCGACGGCCCAGAATGGACGAGAGGCGGTCGACCTCGCGCGGGAACAGCCGTTCGATCTCATCCTGATGGATGTCCAGATGCCCGTGCTCGACGGCTACTCCGCGACGCGTGAGTTGCGAGCCGGCGGATTGGAAGTGCCGATCGTCGCGCTGACCGCCAACGCGATGAGTGAAGACCAGGATGCGAGCCGCGAAGCGGGATGCACCGGGTTTCTCAGCAAACCGATCGACATGGACCGGCTGCTGGAGGAGGTGGTTCGGCAGGTGGCGCCGGACCTCGCGTCGGCGGGGCGAGCGGCCGCCGGTGACACCGCAGCCGACGCCCTCAGGCCCACGCTCGGGCCCGCAGTCGGGACTCGACCGAGCACCTCCGACCGTTGCCCCGATGTCGCCACCGGCGAACGGATTCGCAGTCGGCTGCCGGTGCAGGACCGCCAGATCGCCGAGATTGTGCGGAGGTTCGCCCAGACGTTGACGGATCGGCTCGAGGTGATGCGGCAGCATCTGGATGAATTGAATCACGAGGCGCTGGCCGCCCACGGCCACTGGCTGAAGGGCCTCGGTGGCAGTGTCGGTTTCGACGTCTTCACCGAACCGTCCAAGCAGCTGGAGACGCTCGCGAAGTCCAAGGCGGACCGAGTGGCCCTGGAAGAGGTCCTGGACGAACTGGCCTCGCTGCTGGGACGCATCGACCTGCCATGAGAACGGAGTACCGGCCCAACGCCGTGGGCGGGCCGGTGCGACTTCGCGGCAAAGATTCACGACCTGCGCAGGGAAGACATACCTTCGCTGACGCTGCTCTCGCTCTCAGTTGCTGCTATCGCGCATGCTGGCTTGCAGTGCTGGCGTCGTCAGGGTTTCTCTACGCGGAACGAGTGGAACACACGGACGACGAGGAGCAGGCTGCAGGATGGATTCGATCGTACGCGTCGGCGCAACCGGACGATAGTTCCCACGAAGCGGAAGTATCCGGTCCAGTCGAGCAAGGATGTTGACATGGCTTCGGTGCGCAAACTGTTGCTGGTGGCACTAGGCGCGTTGGCGTTAAGCGGCGAGCCGTTGTGGGCGGACGGCGTGATCCGCGACGGTCTGGGCGCGATCTCGTCGGGACGCGGCGGCACGAACCTCGGTTTCAGCGACAATGGCGAGATCCTGCTCGACAATCCCGCCGCCATGACCAACGTCGCGGGGAACGGACTCTTCGAGGTCGGTGGCGACCTGCTGTTCACGGACCTCAAGTACAGTGACCCCGACAACGGCCGCGTGGACGCTCACGACAATCCGATGCCCATGGGGCAGATCGCCCTGATTCGTAAATCGCAGGACGGGCTCTGGGCCTACGGCCTGGGCCTCTACTCGCAAGCGGGTTTCTCTTCGGTGTACGACATGAACGGTCCGTTTCCGTTCAGTGGCGAGCAGCGATACAAGTCGTTCGGTTCGCTCGCGAGGATTCTCCCCGGTGTCTCCGCGAAGTTGACCGATCGACTGTCGGTGGGCGGAACCTTCGGAGCGGCCATCAGCCACATGGAGGTTGAGGCGCCCTACTACCTGCAGGGACCCCATCCTTTTGCCGGCACGCCGACTCTGATGGACTTCCAGGGAACCGGGGCCGCCATCAGCTGGTCGGTGGGAGCCCAGTACCTGTTGTCCGATCGCACGACCCTGGGCGTATCGTACACGGGCGAGACGAACTTCCACCTGGATGGCAACACGCTGGTCAGTGTGCCAGGGCTCGGAACGACGCGGTTCGATTCGACGCTGGACGTGGAGTGGCCGAGCATCCTGGGCGCGGGGCTGCGGCATGTGGTCAGTCCCTGCCTGGTGCTTTCCACCGATGTCTACTGGATGGGCTGGTCGTCCTCTTTCGATTCGTTCGACCTGAACCTCACGCGAGCCGACAATCCCGCCATTGCCGCGCTGACGGGACCATCGCTGGTCGACCGCTTCCCGTTGAACTGGAAAGATTCGGTGTCGGTACGCCTGGGGCTGGAGCGATCGCTGGCGGGCGATCGTGTGCTGCGGGCCGGCTACGTATACCACGACAACCCGATCCCCGCCGGGACGCTCACGCCTCTCATCGCGGCGACACTGGAGCACGCGGTGTCCGTCGGAGCCGGACAGGCCTGGGGCTGCTATCAGTTTGACGTGGCCTACCAGTTTTCGTGGAGCGGCGAAAAGACGGTCGGCCAGAGCGACTTCCTGGGTGGCGACTTCAGCAACTCCAACGTGTCGACCCAGGCGCATTGGCTGATGGGCAGCGTGGTCCGCCGCTTCTAGTCGCCACGCGCCTCTGACAAGATCGTGTCAGGAAGCCGATCAGGGGCGCTGCTCGATCGGCTCACCTTCCCAGACGGCTTGGCCTGTGGCAGCGTCGTAGGTCAAAACGCGATGGGCGCTTCCCGCGACGGGAGCCTGGTTGATGGTTGGAAGATGGGCGCGCAGTGCTGCACGCTGCGCGGCCTGCCGCGGGTCGGTCGCCAGGTTCCATTCCTCGCGTGGATCCACGCGGTGATCGTACAGCTCCTCGCTGCCGTCCGCGTAGCGGATGAGTCGCCAGTCGCGTGTGCGCACGCTGTGGTTTCCCTGGTTGCTGGTGGTGATGGCGGGCCATGCGCGAGGAGCGGCCGGGTTGTCCAGTTGAGGCCGCAGACTGTGCCCCTCCAGGTCGTTCGGCCGCGGCAGGGCGGCGAGTTCCAGCAGCGTGGGATAGATGTCCAGCAGCTCCACCGGTTCGCCACAGCGGGCCCCCGTCGCAATGCCTGGACCGGCCAGCACGAGCGGCACGCGCGTGGAGCGTTCCCACAGGGAGTTCTTGCCGGTGATGCCTTTCTCGCCCAGGTGCCAGCCGTGGTCGCTGCACACAACGATCACCGTGTCCTCGGCCAAGCCGCAGGCTTCGAGGCCCGCGAGCACTCGACCAATCTGGGCATCGACGAATGCCGTGGATGCCAGGTACGAGCGGACCAGGTTTCGCCACTGCTTATGGGCTTCCAGCCACTCGAGCCGAGGCTCGGGAAGTTTCCAGTGGAGGTACCAGCTGAACGGCGGCGTGTCTTCGCGGTCGCCACGGAGCACCCGGGGCAGCACGAGATCCGAATCGGGAATGCGGGCCAGCCACGGTTCGGGCACATGGCAGGGAACATGCGGCAGGAAGAAACCGGCCGCGAGGAAGAAGGGACGGTCGCGCGGGCCGGAGGCTAGTTGGTCGATGATCCACGATGCCAGCTGGTAGTCACTCTTCCCGTGGTCGCGATGCGGAAAGCTGCCCCAGTCCATCAGCGGGTGGTCGCCTTCGGGAGTCGGCGGGATCAACTTCCGCGGCGGTTGGGGAAAAGCACCCGCTGGCGGGCCGAAAATATCCGCTTCCAATGCTAAGCCATCGCGCCTGCGTGTCGGGTCGTGGTGAAAGACCTTGCCCGCCACCAGGGTGCGATAACCGGCTTGATGAAACGCCTGCAGCATCGTGCGCCGCTGCTTCAGTTCAGCCACATCGCGGAAACTCGGGTCGAGGCCATAGATGCCCGTCGTGGAAGGACGCAGGCCCAGCAGCAGGCTGGTCCGCGATGGATTGCAGAGCGTCGCTTGGCTGTGGGCATTGGCGAACACCGTGCCACGCGCCGCCAGGCGATCCAGATGGGGAGTGACGGCGTGTGCGTGGCCAGCGAGCGGCCCAACCCAGTCGTTCTGGTCGTCCATCAGCAGCAGGAGAATGTTGGGATGCTGCGCATTGCCACGGTTCTGGGCGGCCAACGGCGTCCCGGGATGCCAGGCGAACAGCAGCAGCAACATCGGCAAGACGAGCGATCGGTGCGAGCGACGATCCATGGGAAGCCCCTGCGGCATAACGTTGCCAGACGCTCGCAGATCGCGTGTTTCCCGGATGAAACGTCACGGAATCCGAGAACTAGAAGATTGACGAAGCGAGACGGCCAATTATACTGCCCTCGTGCCTGCTCCTGATCGGCAGGTCGACAAGACGACGGCCATGATTGCCTGCGACGCGTTGGATGAGACGCGCCTGCAGGTTTTTTTTTGCGCCGTCGTGTATACCCGATGCGTCCAGGTCGCCACGTTGCGGACTGTTTCGGCGGATTCGGCAACGAATGCAACTCCGATTGGCAACCGCGAGCGACCCATGTCCCCCCTGCAAAGTCCGTCCGCTGCTGCGCTGGATGCGCCCCAAGTCCGCTATTTTGGCCCCAGCGATCTGCCCGTGTTGAGTGGGCCAGGAGCCTCTGGACGAAACGTGCCGGTGACGACGGAGGCCGCGCCGGCGGCGCCGCGTCTGTCGGCCGGTGAACGACGCTCGGCGGCGATCCTGCGGTTCGCGCTGGGCGTCATCTATCTCCACTTTGGCTACCTCAAGTTCTATCCCGACCTGAGTCCCGCGGAGTTGCTGGCGACGCAGACGGTGATGATCGCCACGGGCCACCAACTGAACGCACAGCAGTCGCTGTTCTTGATCGCCCTGCTGGAAACGCTGATCGGCCTGGGCTTCCTATTCGGCGTTTGTCGGCGTCTGGTCTTCGGCCTGTTTACCTTCCATATGCTCGGCACCTTTCTGCCGCTGGTGCTCCTGCCTGAGTTTGCGTTCAAGATCTTCCCGCTGGCTCCCACCCTGGAAGGCCAGTACATCATCAAGAACATCCTGTTTCTGGCGGCCGGATGGACGATCCTGCTGCCCGATGCGTTGCACCCGCAGGAGAAGCCGTCGCCGACTGCGAAGCTCGGCGTGAGCGGGCAGGCATCGGGATCTTCCGTGGAGGTCCGATCATGAACCTGTGGATCCGTCATTCGCTGGTGGCCGCTGGCGTCGTGGTCTTTGCGGCGGGAGTACACCTGACGTACGAACGCTATCGCGGTTCGGACTTGAGTCGTGTGCCCAGGACGACGCGGGCAGGACGAGTGGTGGAAGAGGCAGATCGCGAGGTCGAGTCGGCGGAGGCGGGG
>JBIIEC010000591.1:0-3026 GCA_044238045.1 Pirellulaceae bacterium
GGATACGACGGGCGGACTGCCGGCGTCCGACAGCAAGGACACGGGCATCGACCTTAGCTACTCAAACTATACGGGAGCCGATTTCGGTTACGTGCCGCGGGGCGTGGTCGGCGACTTCGTGTGGCTAGACCAGAATGCGGACGGAGTGCAGGATCCGGGCGAGTTGGGTATCGCCGGTGTGACCGTGACGGCCACCTTCGGCTCCACGACCTACACCACCACGACCGACAACGACGGCTACTACGCCTTCGCCAACCTGCCTGCAGGAACTTGGACGATCAGCATCTCGGGCAGTCCGCTGACGGGCAAGACCGCGACCTACGATGCCGACGGCGGGACGGACAACTCGACCTCGGTCACCATCGACTCCAGCGGTAACGTTACGAACACGTTTGACTCCCTGGATGTCGACTTCGGGCTGAAGCTCACCGGGCCTTACAGCCTGTCGGGAAGCGTGTGCACGAACGATGCCCGCACGTCGGGCGTGTGCGACGACGTGGATAACCTCCTTGATGACGAAGCGGATGGCGACGCCGGAGCGACCGACGAGACGGAACTGGCGGGCCAGACGGTCTACCTCTATCAGAAGGTGGGCACTTCCTTCATTCTCGTCGCCACGACGACCACGGACGTCAACGGCGACTACGCGTTCGTGGGCCTGCCGAACGGCGACTACAAGGTTGTCTTGAATGCGACGTCGGTCGAGCTGCAGAACAGCCAGTTGACGACCACGGCGGCCGACACGCCGGCGACGGCGTTGACGAATAACGGCTCCTCGGTCATCCAGGAGGTGACGATCTCCGGTGCCAACGTCGAGAACGTCGATTTCGCGTATGTGCCGCTGGTCAGCTATGACTTCGGCGACCTGCCGGACCGCTATGTGGCGACGTTGCTGGGGAACGACGGGGCTCGCCATATCATTCCGGCCGGTTCGAATCTGATTCTCGGCAGTTTCCGGGATGCGGAGCCCAACGGCCAGTCGGACCTCGATGCGTCGGGAGATGACCAGACCTCGGCGACCGTGCTGAACGACGACGAAGATGGCGTGGTGCCGCTCAACATCCTGTCCTGGACCAACGGAGCGAACGGCGGTTCGGTGCAGGTCACGATCCCCTCGGGTGAGACCGGCTATCTGGTGGCGTGGATTGACTTCAACCAGGACGATTCGTTGATCGACATCGGAGAGATGGTGATCAGCCAGTCGGTAACGGGCACGGGAAGCGCACAGACGATCACCTTCGACATTCCGGCCGGTACGATCACGGCGGGCACGGACTACACGTGGTTCGCCCGATTCCGGCTGTTCCCCACGGCGCCCGCCTATCCGCTGTTCTCGTACACGGGCGTGGCGACCGATGGCGAGGTGGAGGACTACGAGTTCAATCGGTACCAGGCCGCGTCGCTCGGCGATCGCGTGTGGCTGGACCAGGACGCCGACGGCGTGCAGGATGCCAGCGAATGGGGAATCCCGGGCATCACCGTGACGCTGAGGGACAGTTCCAACAACGTGGTCGCCACGCAGGTGACCAGCGATGGCACGCAGGATGTGGATAACGACGGAGCGATCGACCCGGTCGGCTACTACCGCTTCCCGCTGCTGAGCACGGGGGCCTACACGGTGGACGTGACGGTGCCGTCGAAGTATTCGCTGACGTACGACGCCGACAGCGGCACGACGAGTCCCGACGGGGTGGCGGCCGCGAACGTGGCCTCCCTGGGAACCCACCTGAATACCCTCGATTTCGGCCTGAAAGCTCCGACGCTTGCCGACATCTCGGGCACGGTGTACTACGACGCAACCGACGACAACACCATTGGCTCGGGCGATACGGGCCTGGGCGCGGTATGCGTGCAGTTGTGGACCGACCCCAACGGCGACGGCGATCCATCGGATGGCGTGCAGGTGCGCGATGTGATGACGGCAACGGACGGAACGTACCGCTTCGACGATCTGCCGGCCTACCGTTACGTGGTCATTGCCAAGGATCCGGTTGGGTACACGTCCGAGGATGACGTTGATGGATCCCCGACGGACAGTCGCGTCCGCGTCGACCTCGGCGCGACCAACTCGACCGGTAATGATTTGCTCGACGACGGTCCGGCCCTGATGTCCATCGGGGGCACGGTCTACAACGACGACGGGACAGGGCCGTCGAACGACGACCTGTTCAGTGGATTGGATACGCCCATCGCGGGCGTCACCCTGAAGTTGTATTTCGATGCCGATGGCGACGGTCTGATCGGTCCGACCGATCCGTACGTGGACTCGACCGTGACCGACTCGAATGGCGATTATCTCTTCCCGAACCTGCCGGCGGGTAAGTATCTGATCGAGGAAGTCGATCCCACGGGCTTCGGGTCGGACAACGACACGCAGGGACCCGCCACGGATAACTTGATCGCCGTCACGCTGACGACGACGAATTCGACCGGCAACGATTTCCTGGACGATGAGATTCCGCCCACGACGGTGTCGGGCCATCTGTACATCGACACGAACGGCGACGGCAACCAGGACACGGGCGAGCCCGACCTGGCGAACGTGGACGTGGAGATCACGGACGCGAACGGCAATACGCAGACGGTGACGACGGATGCGAACGGTGACTGGACGGCTACGGTTCCGCCCGGCTTTACGACGGCCGATGTCGACGAGAACGACACCGACTATCCGACGGGCTACACGCAGACCGAGGGCACCGATCCGACGACGGTGACGGCGGTTGCGGGCACCGATACGAGCGCGGGCAACGATGGCTATCAGCCCCCCAATGCGACGACGGTGAGCGGCCACCTGTACATCGACACGAATGGCGACGGTAATCAGGACGCGGGCGAACCGGACTTGGCGAACGTGGATGTCGAGATCACGGACGCGAATGGCAACACGCAGACGGTGACGACGGATGCGAGCGGCGACTGGACGGCTATCGTTCCGCCGGGTTCGACGACGGCCGACGTGGACGAGACCGATCCGCAGTACCCGACGGGCTACACGCAGACCGAGGGCACCGATCCGACGACGG
>JBIIEC010000203.1:0-10271 GCA_044238045.1 Pirellulaceae bacterium
CCTCGCGGTTTCAACTCATCAAGCGTGGCCACGCGACCAGCCATCATAACGAGGCAAAACGGCCGTCGGTACCCGTCTACGACGAACGCATCCAACTCTCCACCGCCTTGCATCATTGGGCGAGAGCTTGCATCACTCGGCGAGAGTCAATCGCGAAGGAGAAACATCATGAGTCCTCGACTCGCAACCCAGGAGGCCGACGTCCGCTGGACGGTGGTGGCTCAAGGCATCGTGTCACCCGAGGGGCCGGCGGTGGCTGCGGACGGCAGCGTGCTGCTCGTCAGTCGCTGGACGGGACGCGTGATGCGCGTCGATCCGTTCGGCCGGGTCACGGAGGTGCTGCAGACGGAGGGCAAGCCGCAGGCCGTCGTGACGCTGGCCTCCGGCGACCTGCTGGTTGCAGATGCGAAACGACCCGCGCTGCTGCGGGTGCCCCGGAGTAGCTGGGCCCCCCAAGAGGTTCGCGCGGGGGAGGCCGGGGTATGCGAAGAGCTGCTGACGCACTGCGAGGGCCGTTCTCTGCTGGGGCCCAACGACCTCTGCTGCACGCCGGCGGGAGTCGTCTACCTGACCGATCCTGGCCTGGTGCTGGGCGAACCGGGACAAGTCTTGCGCGTCGACCTTTCCGCTCTGCTTGGCGATCCGAGCGGGCCACGCGGGGATTGCAGTCGCGAGGGCTCACGCGCGCTAGACGCCACACGCCTGGTCGCCACACGCCTGGTCGCCACACGCCTGGTCGCCACACGCCTGGTCGATGGGCTGCTCTTTCCCAACGGCATCACCATGACGGCCGACGGACGCTTCCTGCTCGTGGCCGAAAGCTGGACTCATCGTATCTGGCGTTACGCGCTGGAGGACCAGGGCCGGCGACTTGGACCAGCCTCGTTGTTCCATGAGTTCCCGGATCACTATCCAGATGGCATGGCCTTCGACAGCGAAGGGAACCTGCTGGTCGCCCTGCATGGATCCGGCCACCTGCAGGTGCTGCGCGCGGACGGCACGCGGGCCGCGACGATTCCGGTTGGCGGGGTCGGCTGCACGAACGTCGTCTTTGGAGGCAGCGATTTCCGTACGCTGTATGTGACGGAGGATGAGCAGCAGGCACTGCTCAAGACGCGCTGGCACTGCCCCGGCCAGCGCGCGGCCTCGCGCAGCATGGCCGGATAGCCGAAACGTAGGCGACTTGGCGATGCGTGGTTACTTGTTGCCGGTGCCGGACGCGTTGCGACTCAATGCCTCGATCGCGTCGTCGATCGTAAAACTGGCCGGCTTCTGCCTTGGCGGGAACGGCGCGAAACTGGCCAGCGTCTTGCCCACCATCTGCTGGATGGGAATTGCCATGTACGAGCGGCGATACCACCAGTCGTCGTACCCCATGCCTTCCTGAGCGCGCTCACCCGGGTCGACTTCCAGGTCGAAGAAGATCGGAGCCCGCAGACGCGTGAAGGGACGGCGCCAGACGTCGATGCCCGTGGCCTCCTGAATCATGAAGTGCACTTTCAAGCGTTCGTAGCGCAGCGCCAGCAAGTCGCCATCGTCGCTGAAGTAGAAGAACTCGCGCCGCAGGCTTTTGTCGGACTTGCCCGTGAGGTAAGCCGTCTGGTCGTAACCGTCGAGGTGGACCTTGTAGACGGTGTTGCCCGCCTGGTGGCCCTGCAGGAGCTTCTCCTTGATGTTTTCGACGCCCGCGGCGGCCAGCAGTGTCGGCATCCAGTCCTCGCCGGCGACGATGTCGGAGTAGCGCGTGCCGGGTTGCACTTTGCCGGGCCAGCGGATCAAGGCTGGCGTCCGCCAGCCTCCCTCCCAGTTGGTGTTCTTCTCGCCGCGGAAGGGCGTGGTACCGGAGTCGGGAAACAGGCAGACCATGGGACCGTTGTCGGTCAGGTACAGGACGATCGTGTTCTCGGCCACTCCCAGCTGGTCCACATGATCCAGCAACTGGCCCACCAGCCCATCGTGCTCCATCATGCCGTCGGCATAAAAACCAAGCCCGGACTTGCCGAGGTTCTCTTTCTTGACATGCGTGAAGTTGTGCATGCGGGTGGTGTTGAACCAGCAGAAGAACGGCTTGCCGGAACTCTTCGCGCGATTCAAGAAGTCTTTCGTGGCGGCCAGCACCTCCTCGTCGATCGTCTCCATGCGTTTCTTGTCGAGCGGTCCGGTATCCTCGATCCGGCCACCGGCATAGGAACGGATGACGCCTCGCGGCCCAAACTTCTGGCGGAACTCCGGTGACGGCGGATAGTCGGAGTTCTCCGGTTCCTCTTCCGCGTTCAGGTGGTACAAGTTCCCGAAGAACTCATCGAAGCCGTGATTGGTCGGCAGGAACTCGTCCTTGTCACCCAGGTGGTTCTTGCCGAACTGTCCGGTCATGTAGCCGACCGGCTTGAGTAGCTCCGCGATCGTTGGATCTTCCTTGCGGAGGCCCAGGTCGGCGCCGGGGAGTCCGACTTTGGAAAGTCCCGTGCGAAAAGGAAGCTGACCGGTGATGAAGGCCGATCGTCCCGCCGTGCAGCTTTGCTGCGCGTAGTAGGTCATGAACTGACCTCCTTCGCGCGCCAAGCGGTCGATATGGGGAGTCTGGTAGCCCATGATGCCCTGGTGGTACGCGCTCAGGTTCCAATATCCGATATCATCCCCCATGATCACCAGGATGTTGGGGCGGGGACCGCTTTGGCCGTGGGCCATTCCGCACGCGAACGCGACGAGGGTGGCCAGGAGTTGGAGAAGCAGCTTGGGCACGGTACCCTCACGAGATGGGTGGCCAGGGAAGGACGATCGACGGGGGTCACAGGACGTTGAGGTGGCGAGCGGTGGTGGGAGACGCGTTGGGGTTGCAGCGTTTCGGGCGAAACATTTCAGGCGTCGCAGGCCATCCATCGCCAATCCGCGGTTCGCGATGGTATAGGATGAGTGACTCACCCGCCAGGGGCGGGCCGCGGGGCCGACGTGCCCTGGGAAGGCGTTGGCGGAGTGGCTTGGACGGCTGTCGAGGCCGGGAGATGGCATGAACGGGACATCAGATTCTCGCAATGCGCGGTCGCATCGGGCCGACCCGGCGGCGTCCGTCTTACCCCTGCCGGGTTCTGCGCGGCTGCCTGTCATCGTACCGGCCGCTGTCGCCGGATTTTTCCTGGTCGCCGTGCTCGACTACGCGCTGCCGCTCTATTTCAGCGCCGTCAACAACGTGCGTTCCGGCTACTATCCGGAGAATATGTGGTCGCAGGTGGTGAAGTACCAGATCATTCCCTTCTGCTTCGGGCCTGTGCTGTCGGGACTGTTGTCGCGGCGATTCGGAGAACGGACCGTCTGGTCGCTGGCCTTGCTGGGTAAGTTCATCATCAGCCCGCTGATGATGCTGCAGCCTTCGGCTTCGATGGTCTGTGTCCTTGCGCTCTGGCAGGGCTTCACGGGAGCGCTGGTCTGGATCGCCGGTGTGTCGCTGGCGCAGATGGTGCCGCCGGAGAAGAAGGGAAGGGCCAATGCATGCATGCTCGGCGCGCTCGGACTGGGCAGCTTGCTGGGACCGATTCTCGGGCGGTTGATCGTGTATCGCCCGGAGTTGGCTTCGTTATGCTCGCGAGGAGAGTTCCACGAATCGGCGCGGCGGCTGTTGAACCTGTCGCCGATGCAGTCCAGCCCCGGGGTGGCCGACTTCCAGGGCATCTTCGTGCTCGTCGGTCTCGCGACGCTCGCATCGGGGCTCGCCATCGGTCTCTATGGCCAGTATCCCGGCGCGTTCGACCAGGACGCGGCACCGAACTGGCAGCAGACGATGACCGATCTGCGCCGGCTGCTGCACACGCCGAAGTTCTGGATGCTGGTCATGACGCTCTGCGTCCTGGGAGGCCCGCTGGTGCAGGCTTCCAATCAATTCCTTCCGTATCGCGCCGAGGTGCTGGGGTTGAAGTCTGGGGCGCAGGATGAGGGCTGGATCTGGCTCAGCCTGGTGAAAACGCTGATGTGGCTGCCGGGAGGCTGGGCGGTGGGCTTGCTGGCGGGGCGGCGCGCGTCGGGTCTGGTCGGCGTGGGGATCCTGGCGGCCTTCTCCACCGCCGCGTTGGGAATCGGACTGGCGGACGCGAGTGGCCAGCTGTTCTTGGCCGTGGCCGTGTACGAGTTCTTCCGACAGTTCATTCGGTGGGCTTACACGGGATATCTTTCCGAGCACATGCCGAGTCACCTGCGGTCGACGGCCATCGGCCTCTCGGTGACGATGGCCGGATTTAGCAGCACGATCTACTGTTGGGTGGCCGATGCCTGGTGGACTCCCGGTTCCCCCGCTGCGCGGCCCTACGCGATGCCCTTCATCGCGGCGGTGGTGCTGGGAATGCTGGCCGCGGTGATCCTGTTCCTGCTCGATCGACGCTGGCCCGTACGTTCGCCGGAAACCGTTCGCTGAGGTAAGAAACGGCTGCGAGTCGCGCGACGAGTCGTTTCGCCGCCCCCTGCGTTGCCTGCCCACGAAAGCTGCATAGACGATGAAGATCACTTCCATCCAGGCCCGTATCATGGGCGTTCCCAGTCCTGGCGGAGCCGCTCCCTCGCGCAACTGGATCTTCGTCCGCGTGCGGACCGACGAAGGGCTGGAGGGCGTGGGCGAGGCGACGACGGAGTACCATGAGCAGGCGGTGGCGGCGATGGTCGAGCACCATTTCGCGCCGCTGCTGGTGGGGCAGGATCCGCGGCGCGTGCAGCAGTTGTGGCAGCAGATGCAGCGGTGCTTCTGGTGGCGCGGCGGTGTCGTGGCGTCAAGCGCCGCGAGCGGCATCGAGCAGGCGCTGTGGGACCTTGCCGGCAAGGCCTATGGTCTGCCCGTCCATCGGCTGCTGGGCGGCGCCGTCCGCGACCGCGTCCGCGTTTACGCCCGCAGCGACCTGGGGTTGCCGACGCTGGTCGAGGAGGCCCGGGCGGCGGTGGCTGAGGGCTTCGATGCGTTCAAGTTGGCTCCCGGCACCCTGGTGCGGCCGTTCGACGAACGCCGGCAACTGGCCGCGGCCGTGGAGGCCGTGGAGCAGGTGCGGTCGGTGGTCGGCGATCGAGTGGACCTGATGGTCGACTGCGGCGGCCTGTTCTCGGTCACCGCGGCGCAGGAACTGGCGGAGGCCACGCGCACGTCGCGTCTGATGTTCCTCGAGGAACCGGTCAACCAGGACGCGCCTTACGGACTGATGGAACTGCGCCGCGCCTGCCCATGGCTGACCGTAGCCGCAGGCGAACGCCTGATGACCCGCTGGCAGTTTCGCGAGTGGATCGAACGATCGGCCGTCTCGGTGATCCAAGCCGACGTGTCGCACTGCGGAGGTATCGGCGAACTGCTGCGGATCGCCAGCTGGGCCGAAGTGTACGGCATCCCGATGGCGCCCCACAATCCGTACGGCCCGGTCGCGATGGCCGCCAGCGCGCACGCCGCGCTCTGCATGCCGAACTTCCTGATCCTCGAACACTGCCGCCTCAGGCCTTGGTTCGATCAGGTACAGAAGTCGGACCCGTCGTGGTCGGCACGGTCCGCGACGACGGTCCGCGACGGACAGATCGAGCTTGGCGAGCGACCCGGGTTGGGCGTGGAACTGGACTGGGAGTTTGTCGCCGCGCATCCGTATCGACCGCGGCCGCTGCGCATGGTCCACGATCGTTTCGGCGCGCTACCTCCGCTCTAGGGCCCGCCCAGGCACGCCCCCGGCAACCACAGGCCGGGCCCCGCCTGTCATCTCCGATCGGCAGGCTGTCCGTCGCGATCCGGCAGTTCCCGAGTTGATTTTAGTCGGCGATCATGCCATAACTGCGTCTCCCCCATTGGTCGGGAACCGAACGCTGCGTGGGCCCTGCGATGCGGCTTGCCCGCGCGGCTTCCCTGCGAGGCGCCTCGCGGGCCCCCCCCGCGGCCCGCCAGGTTCCCGAGCCGGCCTGAATACCCCGCCAAGTTTCCCGCCCCCGACGAACGCCGGCTTTCGTCACGGCCAAGCCGTGACCGATCCGCGGCCAAGACAGGAGCCTCCTGGATGGAACTCGACCGACGTACTTTCCTCGCCGGCGCGGCCGGCCTTTCCCTGGCGGGCTCCGCGCTGACGGCCGGTTCGACCGAGGCGGCTGCTGAACAGTCCGGCCGACGCCTGAAGATCGCGGCGCTCACTCCGGTCTATCACAAGTATTCCCATTCGCAGCACATCGTGGATCGGTTCCTCGAGGGCTACGGCTGGGACGGACGCCACCATCGGCCCGAGATGGACATCGTCTCGCTGTATGTCGAGCAGGTCGGCGACGGCGATCTCAGCCGCGATCGCGCGGCGCGGCATCCTGGCATGAAGATCTATCCGACCATCGCCGAAGCGCTCACGCTCGGCGGCGAGAAACTGGCGGTGGACGGCGTGCTGCTGATTGGCGAGCACGGGGAATATCCGAAGAACGAGAAGGGCCAGACGCTCTATCCGCGGTACGAATACTTCCAGCAGGTCGTCGACGTCTATCGTCGCAGCGCGCGGACCGCGCCGCTGTTCAATGACAAACATCTGTCATGGAACTGGGACTGGGCGCGGGAGATGTACGATACGGCGCGCGAGATGGGTTTCGGACTCATGGCCGGCTCGTCCTTGCCCGTCGGCCGTCGGATACCGGCCGTCGACCTGCCCTGGGGCACGGAGATCGAGGAGGTGGTGGGGGTCTGGAACAACAGTCCCGATGGCGGCGACATCCATCTGCTGGAGGCCATGCAGTGCCTGGTCGAACGTCGACGGGGCGGCGAGTCGGGCGTCCAGTCGGTGCACGCCTTGCGTGGCGATGCCTTCTGGACCGCGCTGCGGAGCGGCTCCTGGGACGCCGGCGGTTGGGATGCTCGTCTGTTCAAGGCCTGCCTCTGCCGCGCCGATGTGCTGATGCCGGCCTGGGAAACTTACAACCACGTCTTCCCGACCAGCGATGAACTGCAGCGGATGGCGCCCACCGCGTATGCGTACCGTTTCGAGTATCGTGACGGCTTGAAGGCCACCGTGATGATGCTGCCCGATGGCGTCGGCGACTGCACTGTCGCGATCCGGCAACGCGATGGGAACGTGCTCTCGACCCTCTTCCACCTGCCGTACTTCGCCGTCCGCAACTTCTTCAACCCGCAGGTGAACCACATCGAGACCTTCTTCCGCACGGGACAGTCGCCGTATCCCGTGGAGCGGACGCTGTTGACGACTGGCATGACGGCGGCGGGGCTTGAGTCGGCGTTCCAGGGGCATCGCCGTCTGGAGACGCCGCACCTGGCGATTGCGTACGAGGCTCCCAAAGCTTCCACGTTCTGGAGTAACTGACATGGATTTGTGGCCTGCAGACCGCGCGCGGCGCCAGTCGATCGGCGACGCGGCCTCGAAAAAAATGGCACCGGGAAATTCGGCACGGAGAGACGAGATGAGGGGCGAACCCCGACCTGGCGACGAGGGATCGCGGCGCGAATTCCTGCGGACGATCGAGGGCCTGTCGTGGGCGGGAGCGGCCGCATGGTCCGGCCTGCTGGGCTCGGCTGCGTTCGGCCTGCCCTCCGCCGCCGTCGCCGCGGAGGCGAATGACTCCCCGACCAGCGGGGACAGGCCGCGGAAGAAGATCGCGATCGTGGCCACGATCTGGGCGTACCTGTCTCACGGCCAGCACATGGGCGATCGTTTCCTGGTCGGCTGGCCCGAGAAGGGCGACTGGCACGATCCGCAGGTGGAGGTCGTGGCCGTGTATGTCGACCAGAAACCGGACAGCGACCTCAGCGAACGCCGAGCCGCCAAGCACGGATTCAATGTCTATCCGACGATCGCCGAGGCGCTGCGCTGCGGCACCGAACGACTGGCCGTGGACGGCGTGGTGATCATCGGGGAGCATGGCGACTATCCGCAGACGCCCAAGGGCCAGACGATGTGGCCTCGGTACGAGTTTTTCCAACAGGTGGTGAAGGTGTTTGAGGAAGAGGGCCGGGGCGTCCCGGTCTTCAATGACAAGCACCTGTCCTACAGTTGGAAGAACGCGCGGAAGATGGTGGCCGATTCGAAACGACTGAAGTTTCCCTTCCTTGCGGGCTCGTCGATCCCCGTGACTTGGCGGCTGCCGGCGGTGGAGGTGCCGTATGGCGAACCGATGCGCCAGGCGATGGCCGTGGGAGCCGGGGATCCGGATGGAACGGCGTTTCACGCGCTGGAGGGCTTGCAGTGCATGGTCGAGCGGAGGAAGGGCGGCGAGACCGGCATCAAGTCGGTCCAGATGCTCGAAGGCCCCGCCGTCTGGAAGGCCGGCGAAGACGGACTCTGGTCGCGCCGCCTGCTGCAGGCCGCGCTGTCGCGCAGCGATACCGTCCATGGCCTGGTCACCGATGGCTCGCTGCCCCAGGAACTGGTCGAGAGCGGCGAGATCCAGAAGATCGTGGTGGATCCACGAGCCTACCTGATTGAGCGGCGCGACGGCCTCCAGACCTGCCTGCTGATGCTCGATGAACTGCTGCATGACTTCCTGTTCGCCGGCGAAATGGCCGACGGCAAGATCGTGTCGACGCAGTTCTACCTGCCGCCGGAGCCAAACGTCGTCTACTCGAGCCGGCTGATGGCGGGCGTGGAACGGATGATCGTCAGCGGCGAGGCTCCATATCCGATCGAGCGAACCGAACTCACCAGCTGCATCCTTGACCGCTGTCTCGATTCGCGAGCCGCGGGCCAGCGAAGGCTGGATACGCCCGAACTGGACATCGCCTACACCGTGCCGCGCGACCTGGCCTACGGTGCGCCTTGACGCCGGCAGCTGGCCCCGCTCCCTGATCGGTCGCGGTTTGGGAACACGGCATCGAGACTCGGCATCGCAACACGGCGATTTTCAGGAAAAGTGACATGGAGCAGTCATCCGAAGAAGCCTTGTCCTCGCGTCACCGCTGGCGGGCGTCGGGGCCGACGCAGGAGCATGCTTACCAGCGAGGTCCGCGGATCATCGCGCTGGAGACGCTCGTCCCGCAAGACATCATGCCGGGCCTCGTGATGCTGCGGGTCCATACCGACGCGGGGACGGTCGACCGGCGACCGGTCGTGGGGCATGGCGAGTCGTACTATGTTCCCGGCGCCGTGGCGGGCGTGATTCATGAGTTCTTCGCCGCGCGGCTGTTGGGTTCGGACGCCTTGGCGCGGGAAAGTCATGGGCGGTTCCTGTACGAACGCTGCTCGGCCTTCGGGGGAACCGGGGCGGAGCTGAGGGCGTTGTCGGCCGTCGACCTGGCTCTCTGGGACATTGCCGGACAGCTGGCCGGCCAGCCCGTCTGGCGGCTGATGGGAGGGCCCGTGCGCGATCGTGTGCCGCTGTACAACAGCTGCGGCGGTCCGTTCTATGGCCGCACCAATCGCGCCGCGCCCGCCGCCTCCGGCTGGCCAGGCCACGGGGATCCCGGCCAGAGCGGCCCGCTGGAGGACAACTGGGCCAGCGTCCACGCGCCCGCCGAACTCGCCGAAGAACTCATCGCCGAAGGCTATTGCGGCATGAAGGTCTGGTCGTTCGACCAGGTATATCGCCGGGGCGGAGGGCACTATGTGTCACAGGACGAGGTGCGGGAGGGCGTCCGGCCGCTGGAAAGCATCCGCCAACGCGTCGGCGATCGCATCGAACTGATGCTGGACGGCCACGGCTTCTTCTCACTCGCCGCCGCGCGCCGCATCGCCGAGGGATTGCGGGACATCCGGCCGCTGTGGATTGAAGATGTGCTGCGGCCCGATTCCATCGAGGCCATGGCCGCTTTTCGCGCCAGCATCGAGGTTCCGGTGGCGGTGAGCGAGATGCTGATGACCGCCGAGCAGTACCACCAGGCGCTGCGCCTGCAGGCCGCCGACTATGTCATGATCGACCCGACCTGGGTCGGTGGCATCAGCGCCACACGCCGGATCGCCGACCTCGCGCAGCTCTTCAACGTGCCCGTGCTCATGCACGACTGCACCGGACCGCTGACGTTCCTCGCTGGCGTGAATGTCGCGGCGGCGACCGCGGGCGTCGTGCTGCAGGAGACCGTCCGCGCGCACGTCGCAACGCTCTATCCGATGCTGATCGAAGAGAACGTGCGGGTGGTCCAGGGCCACGCCGAACTGCCCGCGGCCGCGGGCCTGGGAGCTCGTTGGCGCGAGGATCTGTTCGATACCAGCCACCCCGGTTATCGTCGCTCTGACCTCGACCGGTGAAGTCCGCCGCCTGCCGCGCCACAGCCTCATCCCAACTCGACCGTCAACCTCATGCACCGGACGCCTCAGCCCGTCACGCTCCACGCGTCGGGTCGGTCCTGT
>JBIIEC010000202.1:0-10271 GCA_044238045.1 Pirellulaceae bacterium
CAGGTCGTGGACATGCACGGGATCGCGGGCGACGCGGAAGCCGAGTTCGTCCGATTCGCCGTAGGTGACACCGGGGCGGATGCCGCCTCCCGCGAGGAACATGGAGTAGCAGTCGGGGAAGTGGTCGCGGCCCAGGACGTTTCCTTGGGCCGTGCGTCCTTCGCGGAAGGGCGTGCGGCCGAACTCTCCACTGAACACCACCAGCGTCTCCTCGAGCAGGCCGCGCTGCTGGAGGTCGCGGAGCAGGGCGGCGACCGCCTGGTCCGTGCCTGAGCACTTCTGCGTCAGGCCATCGCGAATGTCCTCGCTGGGGCCCGTGCCGTGGAAGTCCCAGCCCCAGTCGAAGAGCTGCACGAAGCGGACGCCCTGTTCAACCAGCCGGCGCGCGAGAAGGCAGTTGTTCGCGAAGCTGCTCGCCCCGGGCTGGGCTCCGTAGGCGGCGATCGTCTGCGGCGTCTCACGCGTGATGTCCATCACCTCGGGCACGGCCATCTGCATGCGGAAGGCCAACTCATACTGGGAGATGCGCGTCTGCGTTTCCGGGTTGCCGAACTGGTCGTATTGCAGCTGGTTGAGTTGATTCAGCGTATCCAGGGTCTTGCGCCGCAGCGACCGGTCCATGCCAGGCGGGTCGGAGGCAAAGAGCACGGGATCGCCCTGCGACCGGCACTGGACGCCCTGGTAGACCGACGGCAGGAAGCCGCTGCCCCACAAAGTCGTCCCGGCACTCGGATTGCTTCCGCTGGAGATCAGCACGACGAAGCCTGGCAGATTCGCGTTCTCGGTGCCCAGGCCCCAGGTGACCCAGGAGCCGAGCGAGGGACGGCCGATGCGCGGCGAGCCGGTATACAGCATCAGCTCCGCGGGCGCGTGGTTGAACTGGTCGGTGTGCATGGAGCGGATGACGCAGAGTTGGTCGGCGAGTTCCGAGAGACGCGGAAGCGCATCGGAAATCCAGGTGCCGCTCTGGCCGTGCTGTCGGAACGTGCGTGGCGTTCCCAGCAGCGTCGGCGCGGCGCTCGTGAACGCGAATCGTTTTCCCTGGAAGAACTCCGCCGGACAGGCCTCGCCCGTGCGCTTCACCAGTTCGGGCTTGTAGTCGAACAGGTCCAGGTGTGGCGGCGAGCCGGCCATGTGCAGGAAGATGACGTTCCGCGCCTTGGGGCGATAGAACGTCGGCCGCATCGAGAGCGGATCCTCCTCCAAAGAGCCTCCGTCGTGGGCGCGGGTCGTCGACGCATGGCCCAAGGATGCCAGCGCCGCCGCTCCCAGCCCCAGCGACCCGTCCCGCAGGAAATGCCGACGCGTCCGCGCCTGCAACATTTCGAGGCGAAGTTCCCGTTCCCGTGCCATGATCGGCTCTCCACTGGTGGTCGGCGAATGGGAAACCCGATCCCATCCACCGTCGACTCACTTCTTGGCCAACACCTCGTCCAGGTTCAACAGTACGTTCGCCACCACCGTCCAGCTCGCCAGCTCCCGGTCGTCGACCGCGAACGGTGGGTCGCCAAGCGGATCGCGCGCCAATCGTCGCGCCTCCTCGGGACGCTCGCCGTAGTGCTCGAAGGCCAGATCGTGGAGCTGCCGCAACTGGGCCAGCTCCTCGGCGCTCGGCTTCCGCGCCACGCAATGACGCCAGGCTCGTTCCAGCCGCCACGCGGTCTCGCCGGAGCTGCCAGCGGCCGATCCGGCCTTCGCTGCCTCGCCAGCGGGCGATGCTTCACGCAGGATCACGCGGGCCAAGCCCTGGGCGGCTTCGACAAAGGCCGGATCGTTAAGAGTCACGAGGGCTTGGAGCGGTGTGTTGGTTCGCAGTCGGCGAATGGTGCACACCTCACGGCTGGGCGCGTCGAACGTCGTGAACGATGGATACGGCGTGGTGCGACGCCAGTTCGTGTACAGCCCGCGTCGATAACGGTCCTCGCCCTGGCTCGGTTCCCAATCGGTGGAGCCGCCGAAGGCCGAGTTCAGTCCGAGGGCAGGGCGGGGCGGCTGCACGGAGGGGCCGTGCAACTTGCGACTCAGCAGTCCTCCGAGTGCCAGCGCCTGGTCACGCAGCATTTCCGCGGGCAGGCGGAAACTGGGGCCGCGGGCCAGGCGACGGTTCTGCGGGTCCTGCGTCCGCTGGGCTTCATCGGCGATGGACGATTGGCAGTAGGTGCTGGAAAGAACGATCTGCCGGAGCATTCGTTTGGTATCCCAGCCTCCGCGAAGCAGTTCCAGGGCCAGGTGGTCGAGCAGACCTTCATGCGAAGGCCGTTCGCCCTGCAGTCCAAAGTCCTCAGCGGTCTCGACCAGTCCCACGCCGAACAGCTGTTCCCACAGCCGATTGACGGTCACGCGAGCCGTCAGTGGATTGCGGGGATCCATGAGCCACTGGGCGAGTCCCAGCCGATCCGGCGACGCGCCTTCGGGCAAGGGACTGAACTGTCCAAGTACTCCGGGCTCCACCCGCTGGGCCTTGGCGAGGAAGTTGCCTCGCACCATCACATGGGTTTCGCGTCGCTGGTCGGCGGGCAGCTCCCGGAAGATGGGCGTCCGCACTCCCGACAGCTTGTTCAGCGAATCCTGCAACGCTCCGATCTGCCCATCGAGCGTCTTGATCGCTTCCTCGGATCCAGCGCCGCCATTCTGGCCGGCCAGTGTCTCGCGCTGCTGGCGCAGCGGCGCGAGTTGCCCTTCGAGCTCCGCACGCTGCTTTCGCTCCGCCGCCGTGTACTCCGTCAACAGCGGCTCCTCGTCGCCGCGATCGGCATCGGCCGTGTTGTTGAACACGGCGAAGACGCGATAGTAGTCTTCCTGCGAGATCGGATCGTACTTGTGGCTGTGGCACTGGGCGCAGCCGATCGTGAGGCCCATCCAGACGCCCATCGTGGTGTTCACGCGATCCACGACGGCCGCCGTGCGGAACTCCTCGTCGTCGGTGCCGCCTTCGCTGTTGGTCAGCGTGTTGCGGTGGAAGGCCGTGGCCAGCAGCTGCTCGTCGGTCGCTCCGGGCTGCAGGTCACCCGCCAACTGCTGGATGGTGAACTCATCGAAAGAGATGCCGGCGTTGTGCGCGTCGATGACCCAGTCACGATAACGATGGATAACGCGCGGAGGGTCCTGGGCGTAGCCGGCGGAGTCGGCATAGCGGGCGAGGTCGAGCCACACTTTGGCCCAACGCTCACCATAGGCGGGCGAGGCCAGCAGGCGATCGACCACTCGGCGGTAGGCATCCGGATTCGCATCGCGCTCGAAAGCCTCGACTTCGGCAATCGTCGGCGGCAGGCCGGTGAGGTCGAGCGTGACGCGGCGGAGCAGCGTGGCGCGGTCCGCGACAGCGTTCGGCTGCCAGTCGATCTCCTCCAGCGAAGCCAGCACCCAGCGATCGAGGGCCGCCTGCGCCCAATCTGCTCCCTGCCGCGACCGGGGCGCGGGCTGCTTACGCGGGGGATCGAACGACCAGTGCCGCGCATACTCCGCGCCCGCCGCGATCCAGGCGCGGAGCGTCTGACGCTCGGCATCGGTCAACGGATCGCCCGCTGCCGGCGGAGGCATCCGCGCTTCGGGGTCGTCACTCGTGATGCGATGCCACAGCGGACTGGCATCGGGCTGTCCGGGAACAATGGCACCCGCCTGGGAGCCAGCAGCGTTCTGGCCTGCCACCCCCACCGCCTGCTCGCGTTCATCCAGACGCAGGTCGGCCTCCCGCGTCTCCTCGTCCGGGCCATGACAACGAAAACAACGATTCGAAAGGATGGGCAGGACGTCCCGCCGGAAGTCCACCGCGGACGCCGGATCGGCGGCCTTCAGCGACGTAACTGCCCCCTGGAAGGCCACCAGCAGAGCCAGCAACGGGGCCATGACAGGGGTGAACCCCGCGGCGCGGTGCGGGGAGCGTCGATATCGCCAACCTGGCAACGGGAGCATGCGGCACCTCGACAGGCAACGGAGGGAATTCGAGCAGGAGCCGGGGGTGGGCGGGCCTGAGGCCAGCGCGGGGGCCGGCGGTAGGAGGATCTTCAGCGACCTATGATAACCGCCGACGCCCGAAAAATCAGCTTGGATTTGAACCCGCCATCGCCAGTCGTCGATTTCGGAACTGCCGGAGTCCGATGGGCGAACGAGCACACAGGCGCATCGCGAAAAAGCCTCTCGGCGCGCCCCAAGGTACTCAGCCCGTTGTTGAGCAGCGGATAATTCGAAAAGGAATGGGATTTGCGACGCAGCGTGCAGACCGCGTACGCCTGGGAGGCGTCGCGTGCCTGGGAGGCGGAACGGGGCCGAGCGATGTTCAGGCCTCGATGCGTTTCACGGGAAGAACCCTTCGTCTCGCAACGACCACGGTACGCGAAGTGTGCCGGCTAGCGCGAAGTGTGTCGGCTAGATGGTGTCCTAGGAGTGCCCTGAATGTCCCAACTGACGAGCTGGATCGGGCGATGGATGGTCAACGTGGGTTGGCAAGGCAAACGCCGTCGAGCGGATCGGCGTAGCGCGAAGGCCGGCGGATTCCGCGGCCAGTGCCGGTGCCAGGGCGAGTCGCTGGAAGCTCGGCAGGTTTTCGCCGTAGGCATCGCAGCTCCGCTCATGACCGCCGATGCTTCGGGCGGCGCCGCGGCGCTGGTAGCCGGGCCGTCCTGCCTGCCACAGGTCGCGATGTCGGCTTCCCGACAGGCGGCGTTCGCTTCCGGAGCGAACGAATTGCAGGCCGCGGCCTCCCCGTCGTTGGCTCCCCAGAACGTGATTCAGGCCCTGGACTTGACGACCGCTTTCCAGAACCTGCGAGCCACGGCGACCTGGCCGGTTCCCGGCACGACTCTCAACGCGGTCGAATCCACTTTCGGGCCCCGCATCAAAGCTTCCACGCAGGCGTACGACTGGCACCGAGGCATCGACCTCGACGCGCCGCTCGGCAGCTCCGTCGTCGCCACGCTTCCGGGAACGCTGTTCGACGTGACGAACTACACCGACGGTGGGCTGACGGTGATCCTGAAGCACACGTTCCCGGAACCCGTGCTGTTCCAGGGGAAGACCATCAGCTCCTTCTACACTTTCTACATGCATCTGGACAGTGTCGATCCGGCGCTGGTAGCCGCTGACCAGTTGGGCCAGAAACCGGCGGTGGCTCAGGGAGCGGAGATCGGCAAGCTGGGCCACTCAGGGACGGCCATCGGCGACCACCTGCACTGGGAAGTTCGCGTCGGTACCCCCTATTCCCTGGAGTGGCAGCTGGCGAATCCCTCGTCGCAGTATGGAGCCACGAACTACGGCTTCGATCCCCATGTCCATCCGCTGCTGCTGTCAGTTCCGGGGGCCACGAACACGATGACGACGGCGGTGACCACCAAGACCAGCAGTACCAAGGACGGCAAGGTCCGGATTTCAACGGACGACGAGCAGCCGCTGATGAATCGCATCGAAGTGCGCGTGGTCGCCCGCGCCTCCGGTCAGGAACTCCTGCGACATACGCTCGACCTGAACGAACGCGTGGGCTTCAACGCGACAACCAACGCTCTGCTCGACCAGCCCGACAAGACGCGGCCCTATCTGGCGCCCGTCTCCTTCGGGACGGCGTCCACGCGGTGGAACACTGACCTGATCCTGCCGCGAGGCTGGGTGGGCAGCTTCACCGGGACCCGGTACCAGACGATCGTCACCGTGAAGGACCTGTGGGGACGGGTGAAAACGGTCTCCTGGTAGACGGCGGCCGGGCGAAGCCCACGTTGGGGAAGACGTAATCCAGCAAGTCTCAACTGGGCATGTCTCGCCAAGTGGACAATTTTTGACCGGTTGCGGGAGTTGCATAGGCAGCCGTCCTCAAAACATTCCCGCCTCATTTTTCGCATGCTGGCGGCCTGCGGAAACTCTTTCGCGAATTCGATGGTCATCGATCATCGTTTCGGTTGGCTCACAGCCAATCTTACCCATTCTCCCCCCGAACGAACGAATCGCCGGATTCGCATCTTGTGAAGCCCACTCCTCTGGGTATCTTAGAACCTACCACTGGGGGCTTGCGAAAGCAGTGGCAGTCCACCGCGATCGGGGCCTCCGAGACTTCTCTTAACTTCACCTCTCGTTCTTTCACCACTTGATTTCGTTGGAGAGTACACATGCGAGTTTCTTGTTGGGTAGCTGCCTTGCTGCTGACGCTGGGCGTGATTTCGAGCAGCCAGGCTGCGACCGCCGATTGGGCGGAGGAAATGGACGTGCTGCCGTTCTCGAGTGACAAGGGCTGGACCCAGTTCGAAGGCAACTGGGGCAGCACGGTCACGCAGGGTGCGGGCACGTGGATCAACCACAACAACAACGGCAACATCGGCACGGGCACCAACCCGCTGGCCGGCGTGGACACCTACACCCTGGAATACAAGTTCCGCTTCCTGGATCCCGTCCCGACCGCTTCGGACGGTCCGATCCTCCCCATCTGGCTGTACAACTCGGGCAGCGCGACCGAAGGCTCGATCGCCCGTGTTCGTCCGGCGTTGGGATCGTACCCCGGACCGGAAGCTCACGTCGTGTTTGAAGTCCCCGGTGCGAACGTCGAGGCCCACGGCTGCGTGTACTGCGAGCGTTACGACTACGAGCTGCTCGGACCGTTCGATCCGTCGCCCTGGGTGGTCGGTGAATGGTACACGGCTCGCGTGACGATGGACGCGGCGGGCGACATCGACCCGGCCCTGAGCCCGGACGGTGACGATCCGAGCACCTGGTGGGGCGACAACGGCCGCGCCAAGTTCTACCTCAACGGCAGCCTGATCAGCGAACTGGACAACTCGTGGGTTGGTCAGGACGACCCGGCCTTGATGTTCGGTTCGACGGACGGCGGTACCGGCATCGGCGTCGAATGGGACTACATCCGCGTGAAGGTTGGCTCGGCCCTGCCGATCGGCGAACCGCTGAACGTGGTGCCCGAGCCGTCGTCGGCCGTGCTGGCTCTGGTGGGTGGCCTGTCGGCCCTCGCCGCTCGCCGCCGCATGAAGGCCTAAGCCTGCCAACCCTGCCCGCTCACGCGGCAGCACGATCGTTCTCCATGTCGGCCTTCGACCTCGCTGCGGGGTCGAAGGCCGACTTCATTTAGGAGATAACTAGGGAAATGGGGGAGGTCTCATTTCCGCCCTCGCCTTGCAGCATGCCGCTGAACCAAGCAAGAGCGGAGTGGAGACCTGCCCGCTCTTTTTCGATCCCTGGCTGAGTTGAGTGGATACCATGCCGCGCCTGTCGAACTCCCTGGTAGTCGCGATCTATCTGCTGGCGATTGTGCTGGCGAATCTGTCGGTCGCCTCTTTCGGCCCCGCCTCGCTGTTTGTGAATGCGTTTCTCTTCATCGGCTTGGATCTGACCACTCGCGATCGGCTGCATGATGCCTGGTCCGGTCGGTCCCTGGCGGGGCGGATGGGGCTGCTGATCCTCGCCGGCGCCTTGATCAGCTGGCTACTGAATCGAAACGCGGGGCCGGTCGCCCTCGCCTCCTGCGTGGCTTTCGCCGCGTCGGCCGCGGCCGATGGACTGGCCTACCATCGGCTCCGCAAGCACCCGCGGCTGGTCCGCGTCAATGGTTCCAATACGCTCGGCGCGCTGGTCGACAGCTTGGTCTTCCCGACCCTTGCATTCGGAGCCTTCGAGCCGTGGCTGGTCGCGGGTCAGTTCCTGTGCAAGGTGGCGGGCGGGGCGTTCTGGGGCTGGATCCTCCACAGGACCTGCTGGTAGCGGTCCGTAGCCCTGCAGGCGGCCCTGTACACGACCAGCAGATGCGGACGTCGATGCGGAAGAACGTTCGTGAGGAAACCGTGAAGCATGCCCACAAACGGTTCGCGGGGAGGTCGCCCGGGTTGTAATCCCGATACCGAGCGTTCTAATGTCGTGACGCCCGAGAAGGGCTACGCCGCGCGGCGGCCTGCCGTTCGAGGACCAACCCCGCATCGTTCCGAGACGCTTCTCCGTCTCGCCCTTGTCGAACCCAGCGACCGTGAACCGCCGACCATGACCGAACGCTCCATCGTTGCCAAGATCGAGTCGCTCTTCCAGCAGTACGGCAGCCTGCGTTACGGGACCGAGCCGGTGACGCAGCTGCAGCACGGCCTGCAGGCAGCCTGCTGGGCTCGACGCTCCGGCGTTTCCAGCGACCTGCTGGTGGCGGCGCTGCTGCATGATGTGGGCCATCTGCTGGTGGCGGACAACGGAGGCCAACCGCCGCGCACGGAGAGTTCCGGGTCGCTGGATGATGGACACGAAGCCTGGGCCAATGGCTGGCTCCGCGAACACTTCGGCCTGGCGGTCGTGGACCCCATTCGCCTGCATGTGGCCGCCAAACGCTATTTGTGCACGGTCGATCCGACCTACGAAGGCCAGCTGTCCGAGACCTCTCGACGCAGCTACCACGACCAGGGCGGCCCGATGGACGATCGCGAACGGGCCGCTTTTGAGAAGGAACCTTACTACCGCGAGGCCTTGGAACTGCGACGCTGGGACGATCGGGCCAAGGATCCCAACATGGAGACGCCGGAGTTCATTGAATTCCTGGCGGACATCCAAAGCGTCTTGAGATAAGCCGGCACCCCGCCTGGTCCTCGCGGCGATTCTTGCCGCCCCGAGGAACGGTCCGCCGGCGATGCCTCGAACTCCCGCCCCGCGTTCCGCGGGCCCGGACTCAGCGGGCCCGGACTCCCCGATGCCGGCCCCCGGCACGGCGAGCCCGGGCAACGCGAGTATCCGGGGCAAGGACGACGGACGCTTCATTCGCAAGGACGACTGTACCGAAGGAACCCCCATGGCATCGTTCGTTTCCCGTTATCTCACGCGAGCCCCCGGCCCGGCCTTTTCGGCCTACTGCATGGCGGCCGCGTTCGGCACGTACTTCTGCATGTACGCCTTCCGCAAGCCGTTCACGGCGGGCAAGTTCGAGGGGCACGCGCTGGGCATGGTCGACTACAAGACCGTGCTCGTGATTGCCCAGACCATGGGCTACACGCTGTCCAAGTTCCTAGGCATCAAAGTCGTCTCCGAGATGCGACCCGAGAAACGCGCCTGGATGATCCTGGGCTTGATCGCCATTTCGCACCTGGCGCTGCTGCTGTTCGGCATGGTACCACCACCCTACAACTTCGCGCTGCTGTTCCTCAACGGCCTGCCGCTGGGTATGGTTTTCGGCCTGGTGCTCGGATTCCTCGAAGGCCGCCAGCTCACCGAGATGCTGGCCGCCGGCCTCTGCGCCAGCTTCATCCTCAGTTCCGGCGTCGTGAAATCGGTCGGCCAGTGGCTGATCCAGTCGCACGGATACTCGGAGTACCAGATGCCGTTCATGGCGGGGCTGGTCTTCTGGCCGCCGCTGCTGGCCTGCGTGTGGATGCTGAGCCAGATTCCGCCGCCGAACCAGGCGGATGTGTCGAGTCGTGCCGCGCGGGAACCGGTGGATGGCGCGGAACGGAAGCGTTTCTATCGTCGCCACGCACTGGGTCTGGCGCTGCTCATCTCGGTCTTCACGCTGCTCACCGTGCTGCGCAGCCTCCGCGATGACTTCGCGGTGGAAATCTGGCAGGGACTGGGGACCACGGGCCAGCCCGATATCTTTACTCGATCCGAAACCTGGGTGATGCTGGGCGTGCTGTTCGTGAACGGAGCGTCCTGCTGGATTCGCGACAACCGCCGCGCATTCGTCACGGCGATGGGAACCATCACGATGGGCTTCGTACTGGTGCTCGCGGCCCTGTTCGGCTACCGCCAGGGCATGCTCGGACCATTCAACCTCATGGTCCTGATCGGCCTGGGAATGTACATCCCCTACGTTGCCTTCCACACAACGCTGTTCGAACGAATGATCGCCGTCTACCGCGACCGCGTGAATCTCGGCTTCCTGATCACGCTCGCCGATTCCGTCGGCTACCTGGGCTATGTCCTGGTGCTGCTCGCCCGCTCGTTCGTCAAGGACTGGGCCAATTTCCTGGACCTGTTCCTGGCCGCGTCGCTCATCATCGGCCTGCTGTCGCTGGTCATGATGGCCATCAGCTGGGTGTACTTCCTGCGGAGAATGCCCGAGCAGTCGTAGTCGCCGACGGAGCAACGCCCGGGCTTGGGAAGTAGACTTCCGGACGTCTTGTCCGGAAGCGAAGGCGAGGGTCTCGTTCTTCGTCGGTCTCGCCCTTGGCCCAGTGCGGACAGGATGTTCGCACTCTTTTGTTGGCTCAGTGCGGACAGGATGTTCGCACTCTTTTGTTGGCTCAGTGCGGACAGGATGTTCGCACTCTTTTGTTGGCTCAGTGCGGACAGGATGTTCGCACTCTTTTGTTGGCCCC
>JBIIEC010000204.1:0-10269 GCA_044238045.1 Pirellulaceae bacterium
TGGGAAAGAGACTTCGGGAATCTAACGGTGGCATGGGGGAAAACCAAGGGGTAGCTTAGACTGAATCGGGCCAGGTCCCGTTTCCGCCACCGGCGGGGTGCCCAGAGACCAGTCGCCCAGAGACCAGTTGCCCAAAGACCGGGGAGCCCACCTTGATGACAACCATTCGCCGCATGACGCGCGACGAGGAACGACAGTTGATGGAGTGGGCGGGTGACGAAGGCTGGAACCCCGGTCTGCACGACGCCGACCTTTTCTGGGAATTTGACCCGGAGGGATTCTTGGCGTTGGAGGTGGAGGGACGTCTGGCGGGAGGCGGCGCGATCATCCGCCACCATGGTCGGTTCGGCTTCATGGGACTGTTCATTGTCCGCCCCGAGTACCGCAGCCGGAAACTGGGAACGCAGCTCTGGTACGCGCGGCGTGACCGACTAAGGGAGCGTCTGGAACCGGGTGGGACCATCGGTTTGGACGCCGTCGATGCGATGATACCGTTTTACACGCGGGGAGGCTTCGAGCCGTTGACTCGCCACCGTCGGTTCCAGTGGACCAATCCGCCGGCGATCCCGGCTGGGTCCGGGATCGCGGAGAGTGTGCCGGTCGCGGAGGATGCGGGACTCGTGAAGATCGGCCCGGGTGACTTGGACCGGGTGGAAGCCTGCGACCATGGATGTTTCCCAGGCGACCGTCGTCGGTTTCTGGAACCCTGGGTGCTCCAAGCCGACGCGATCGCCTTGGCGGCGGTGGCACACGGGCGGTTCTCCGGGTATGGTGTAATGCGTCGCTGTCCGGTGGGTTATAAAGTGGGACCGCTGTGCGCGGATGACTCCGCCGTGGCCCACCGGATTCTTCGAGGTCTGGGGCTGCGGGCGGGCGGCCAGCCGGTCTTCGTGGATGCTCCCGATAACAATCCCGCCGCGCGTCGATTGTGTGAGAGTCTCGGCATGGCCGAAGTGTTCGGCTGTGTGCGGATGTACCTGGGGCCGGTGCCGGACCTGGGCAACGACCGCATCTTCGGCATCGCGACGCTGGAGGTGGGGTAGGGCGACGGAAACGCCCCGGGAGCGGGCTGCGTGCGTCTGGTGCGGTGGAACCTGGGGTTCAACTGCGCGGAATTCAATTCCCTGGATTTGATGGTGGTCTTCGGAAATGAACAAGAGCATCGGCCGCAGGCTGCAGGTTCTGATTGGGCTGGCATCGAGCATCATCCTGGCGATCGCCCTGTGGGTGAACTATTCGGCCAGTCGCCGGCAGTTGATCCAGCAGACCGATGCGCGGGCCAACCTGGCCGTGCGCGACGCGGCGCGGCAACTGGACGATTTCATCCAGCGAGTCGCCGTGCTGCCGCTGTCCACCTCTTCTCGGCAGCAGATCCTCGGCAAAAATCCCGACCAGAACATGGTCGAATACCTGCGCGATCTGATCGCGCGCGTACCCGTGGAAGAGGTGTACGGCATCTACATCGCTTACGAGGACATGCAGTGGTCCGACAAGAACTCGATGCCGTGGATGGACCGCAAGAACTTTCCCGAGATGACGGTCGTGCAGTACGACTACCACGATCCGAAGCAGGAGTGGTACAACGGCGCGAAGACGAATCGCAAGCTGCATATCTCCGAGCCTTACTTTGATGGCGGCGGTTCGGACATCAACATGGTCAGTATCACGCATCCCGTGATCGCGCCCGACGGGCATTTTGTCGGGGTGGCGGGCGCGGATCTTTCGCTGGAGCTGATCCAGGAAATCGTCGACCGCATTGAGACGGCCTTCGGCAACGCCACCGGCGACAACGACGACGAGTCACGATATGCGTATCTGGTGAGCCGCAACGGCAACATTGTCACGCATCCCGATACGACGCTGATGCTGAACAAAGATTCGGTGGGGGCTCGCGTCGAGTTGCTGCCGGACGGCGCCGCCACTCTGGGCACTCCGGATGGCGAGGCGATCATGGAGCTGGACGGCAAGCAGCGGCGAGTCTACTGGGCCTCGTCGGACCTCACGGGCTGGAAGCTGGTGCTGAACGTCTCCGATGCGGCCGTCATGCGGCCCGTGCACCAGCTCGCCACGCAGTCGCTGTTTGTCGCCACCCTGGGGCTGGGCGCCATGCTGGGGCTGCTGGGCTGGATCGCCAGCCGGCTGTCGCAGCCGATCGAGCAGCTCACCAAGGCGGCGTCGAGCCTCGCGCAGGGCAGCCACGACCTCTCGGAGATCCAGCCACTGTCGCAGCGGCCTGACGAGCTGGGTGAACTGGCCCGCAGCTTCGGCTTCATGTCCGACGAGATCGTGAGCCGCGAGAAACGGCTGGTGGAGTGGAATGCGAACCTGAAGCAGCTGGTGGAGGAACGCACGGCGGACCTTGAACGGGCCGCCTTGGACGCCCAGCGGGCCCGCGAGGAAGCGGAGGACGCCAATCGCACCAAGAGCGCGTTCCTGGCGAACATGAGTCACGAGCTGCGGACGCCCATGAATGCGATCATCGGCTACAGCGAAATGCTCAAGGAAGACATGGAGGACGCGGGCGAGGAGGCGGCGGCCGCCGACCTCGCGAAAATCCACTCGGCGGGCAAGCATCTGCTGGGCCTGATCAACGATGTGCTCGACCTCTCCAAGATCGAATCGGGCAAGATGACCGCCTACTGCGAGTCGTTTGCCGTCGAGGAGGTCGTGCATGAGGTCCAGCAGACTATCCTGCCGCTGATCCAGAAAAATGAGAACAAGCTGGAGGTGCGCCTCGGGCCCGACCTGGGCGTCATGCACAGCGACCTGACCAAGATCCGGCAGACGCTGTTCAACCTGCTCAGCAACGCCAGCAAGTTTACCGACCACGGCAATATCGTGCTGGACGTGCGCCGCGAGAACGACTGGTTCACGTTCGCGGTCACCGACAGCGGCATCGGCATGACCGAGGAACAGATGGGCAAACTGTTCCAAGCCTTCACGCAGGCCGATGCTTCGACCACCCGCAAGTACGGCGGCACGGGCCTGGGGCTGGCGATCAGCAAGAAGTTCTGCGAGATGCTCGGCGGGACGATTCGCGTCGAGAGCGAAACCGGCAAAGGATCGACGTTCACGATGGAGCTTCCGGCGGTCGCGCCGGCCGAAGTTCCCGCCGAGACGGAAGTCGCGCAGGCCGAGGAGGCTCTGTCGGCGCCGCACGAGGGCGAGCATCCGCTGATCGTCGTGATCGACGACGATCCTTCGGTGCTGGAACTGGTGGAGCGATTCCTGACGAAGGAAGGCTTCGCAGTCCGCACGGCCAATAACGGCCGCGACGGCCTGGCGCTGGCCAAGCAGCTGCGGCCGCTGGCCATCACCACCGACGTGATGATGCCCGGCATGGATGGTTGGTCGGTCCTCTCGGCACTCAAGGCCGACCCGGAGACCTGCGACATCCCGGTGATCATGGTCTCGATCAACGGCAACAAGGACATGGGCTTGGCGCTGGGCGCGGTCGACTACCTCTCGAAGCCGATCGAGTGGCCGCGGCTGCTGAAGCTGATGCAGCGGTTCCGCTTAAATAACTCGATCGACAGCCTGCTGGTGGTGGAGGACGATCCGGCCACGAGTGAGCTGGTGACGCGCACGCTGCGGGATGCCGGCTGGAAGGTTACGGCCGCCGTGAACGGTCGCGAGGCGCTGGAGAAGCTGGCCGACATCCAGCCCGCGCTCATCCTGCTCGACCTGATGATGCCCGAGATGGATGGGTTCCAGTTCCTGGGCGAGCTACGCAAGATCAAGCGGTTCGCTGACACGCCGGTCATCGTCTTGACGGCGATGGACTTGACGGATGCGGACCGCAGCATCCTGAACGGACAGGTGACGATGGTGCTGGAAAAGGCGGCCACGGGGCGCGAGGAGCTGCTGCGGCAGCTGCGCACGCACGTGCCGATCTCCACGTCCAAGCCGGCCGCGGGGAATTAGGGAACAACCGGTGAATGGATGCCGTGCCCGGAAAGCCGGTGCGCGGCATGGGAATGCGGAAGAGTGGCGAGTGGGAGCGTCGGGTGGTCGGGTCGGATGGCCTGGCGAGACGCGGTGGTCGTTTTTGTTCTTTTGGCGAATGGGTGACCTGCGATGGCAAGAATCCTGCTGGTGGAAGACAACGAAATGAACCGTGACATGCTGTCGCGGCGACTGGAGCGGAAGGGCTACACCGTGATTATCGCGGTGGATGGCCAGGAAGGCGTCGACAAGGCGCGGGCCGAGATGCCGGACCTGATCCTGATGGACATGAGCTTGCCGGTGAAGGACGGTTGGGATGCGACGCGCGAGTTGAAGGCGGACGACGCGACGAAGGGCATTCCCGTGATCGGCCTGACGGCGCATGCGATGGCCGGCGATCGCGAGAAGTGTCTCGCGGCCGGCTGCGACCAGTACGATACGAAGCCGGTGGACCTGCCGCGTCTGCTGGAAAAAATCACCTCCTTCTTGCCAGGTAGCGGTTCATGAGCAGTTCAAGCGAAGGTTCCGGAAACGGCGGATCGTCCGCTGCCAGCGAAGACCATTGGTCGCATGTACGCCACGACTTCCGCACGCCCATCAACCAGATCATCGGTTATGGCGAGATGCTGGAGGAGGACGCGGCGGCGGCGGGGCAGGACGAAGCCGTCTCCGACCTGCGGAAGATCCAGCAGGCCGCGCGGCGGATGCTGGAACTGATCAACGTACACCTGAATCCGTCCGCGCCTGGCATGAATAAACCTTCGCAGGCGGCTGCGGCGAGCGCCAGTGCGGCCAGCGGCCAGGGTGCAGCGAGCGCAAGTGCAGCGAGCGCCAGTGCAGCGAGCGCCAGTGCAGGCGCGGAGCCGTCCGCGGCGGTCGATCCCGGATACCAGCAGTTGACGACGGACGAGCACACGCCCGAAGTCGCTTCGGTACACGCCGGGCATGTGCTGGTGGTCGACGACAACTCGATGAACCGCGACATGCTTGCCAAACGCCTGGAGCGCCGGGGCCTCACCGCCAAGACGGCCGTGGACGGTCGCGATGCGCTCGACATCCTCGCCGGCGAACCGTTCGACCTGGTGCTGCTGGACGTGATGATGCCGCGGCTGGACGGCTACGAGACGCTGCAGGCCATGAAGAAGGACGACCGCTTGCGCCACGTGCCGGTGATCATGATCTCGGCCCTCGATGAACTCGAAAGCGTGATCCGTTGCATCGAGGCAGGGGCGGAGGACTACCTGCCGAAGCCGTTCAATCCGACGCTGCTGCGGGCGCGGATCAATGCCTGCCTCGAAAAGAAATCGCTGCGGGACGCCGAGCAGAAGTACCTGCAGGAGATCCAGGTGACGCAGAACCGGCTGTCGCGCGAACTGCACGACGCGTCGGAGTATGTGCGGTCGATCTTCCCGGAACCGCTGGAGTCGCCGGTGGGCGTGACCTGGCACTACCAGTCGTGCTCGGAACTCGGCGGCGACTCGTTCGGCTACCACTGGCTGGACGAGCAGCACCTGGCGATCTATGTGCTGGACGTGTGCGGGCACGGGGTGGGTGCGTCGTTGCTGTCGGCGTCGGCCATCAACGTGATCCGCACCGGTTCGATGCCCGTCCAGGACCTGACCGATCCCGGCGCGGTGCTTTCGGCGCTGAACAACATGTTCCCGATGGAGAAGCAGAACAACATGTACTTCACGCTGTGGTACGGTGTCTACAACCGGGCCACGCGGGAGTTGAAGTTCGCGGTGGCCGGTCATCCGGCGGCGCTGCTGTTGAGCGGTGAGGGCGAGGGCAAGTCCGAACGGCTTGGTGCGCCGGGCATGGTGATCGGTGCCTTCGAGGATATCGACTACATGACCCATTCGCGGCAGGTGCCGGAGGCCGCGCAGCTGTATGTGTTCAGCGACGGCTGCTACGAGATCATCCAGCCGGATGGCTCGATGCTGGATGTCGACAAGCTGGAGAAGTACCTGTTAACGCACCGCGACAAACCGGACGCGCCGAACGACTGGTTCCTGCAGAGCGTCGGGACGCGCGGCAGCGTGGGACTGGACGACGACTTCACGATGGTGCGCGTCCAGTTCTGACGGGCTCGTCGCGGAGTGCGACCGAGATGGCGGGCTGGTCCGTGCTACTTGCCCGCCGCGCCGCTGGCGGCTGCCTGCTCCTCGGGTTCCTGCAGGTGGGCCGTCTTGAGGAGCGGCGAGTCGAACTTCCAGGTTCCCTTGAACTTCGACGCCAAGTGCGGGTTCACGTTGATCACTTCCGGGATCATGTTCTTCCACTCGATCTCGGAGATCTTGCGGCCTTGGAGCACCTGGCCGCCGAGGTCGCCGGCGAGTTCACCGACCGCCACGTAGTCGGCGCCGACTTCAAAGAAGACGCCGCGCTTCACGTAGCCGGGCACGACGCTGAAGACGGGCACGCGGCCCCGGCCCGTCACCTGAACGACGGCGTCGAAGGCGGTGATCACGGTCACGTCGCCACCGACAAAGAACGCATCGAGGTCGCGGGCCAGCAGCGAGGCGACGGCTTCGGCGACGGCCGATGAGTTGTCGACGGCCACTTCGATCAGTTCCAGGCCCAGGTTCTTGGCCTCGACGCGTGCGGTCTCCACGGTGACGACCGAGTTGATTTCGGCCGGGTTGAAGGCGACGCCGATGCGGCGGGCATTCGGGTTCATGGCGAGCAGCAGGTCGAAGCCGCGGCGCACGGGCGGCTTGGAACCGTAGCCCACGAGATGGGCTGGATGGTTGAGCGGTTCCGGCCCGATGCCCACGCCCGACGCGACCGGGTCGGTGACCAGGCAGAAGATATGCTTGGCCTGCCGCGTCTTGTTGGCGTTGGCGACCGCCTGCAGCATCTGCGTACCGGCCGTCAGCACGAGGTCGTATCGATCGTTGGCGATCTGGGTGCCGATCATGTTGGCGGTCGAGATGTCGTTCTCGGCGTTGAATCGCGTCACGCGCAGGTTCTTGCCGTCCACGAAGCCGTGCTTGGCGAGTCCCCGCAAGATGCCGCTCACGCCTTCCTCCATCACGGGGTTGGAGCTGGTCTGCACGACGGCGACGTGCGGCATGTCGCGATCGCCGCGGCCCGCGCTGTCCATCAGGAGCAGGAGGGTCGAGAGGGCGACAAGCAGCAGCAGGGGACCGAACAGGTGGCGAAGGACGAAAGCCATGAAAGGCACTCCGGTACGTTCGGGGTCGGGGCGTCGCACGAGCTGGAATGTGCAATCGGGGCCGCGCGGGCCCGGCCGCGCAGCCTGGGAGCCTGCCGCGCAGCCTGGAAGCATTGGAAGGCCCGTATCCTAATCCAACACGGCAAGCGTCGCCATGCGTCAGCGCTGGTCGGGCCCCGCCGGTTCGGTGGCCGGTTCGGTGGCCGGTTCGGTGGCTGGCGGGGCGGGGGTTGGCTGGTAGACGATGGCCTGGGCAAGGCTCGGGTGTTTGAAGTTCCACTGGCCCTTGAGTCCGCTGGCGGCCGCCGGGTTGATCGTGACCACTTCGGGGACCATGTTCTTCCATTCCACTTCGCGGATGCTTTGGCCCTGCAGCACGTCGGCCACGAGCTTTCCGGTGATCTCGCCCACCTGATAGTAGTCGGCACCGACTTCGATGAGGACGCCGTCGCCGATGTGGCCGGGGTTCACGGAGATGACGCCGATCCCGGCGCGGCGGGTGACGTCCAGTACGGTGGGCATGGCGGTGAAGACGGTGACGTCCGCGCCGGCGAAGAGGGCGTCGATGTCGCGGGAGATCAGCGACGCGATCGCTTCAGCGACGCCCGATGTGTTGTCGACGGAGACTTCGATCAGTTCCAGACCCAGTTCCTTGGAGAACTTCCGCGCGTCCTCCATCACGATCGTCGCGTTGACCTCCCCCGCGTTGTAGGCCGCGCCGATGCGGCGCGCCCCTGGATTTGCGGCCTTCAGCACCTCCAGAGCCCGCTTTACCGGTTCCTTCGTGCTGTAGCCGACCATATAGTCCGGGTGGGCCAGCGGTTCGCGCTGGACTCCCACGCCGGCCGTCACCGGATCGGTTACCAGCGTGAAGATGTGACGCTTCTTCGGGCCCCGGTTGGCGTTGGCGACCGCCTGCAGCATCTGCGTGCCGCAGGTGACGAGCAGATCATAGTTGCCGTTGGCCATCTGCGTGCCGATCGTGTTGCCCGTGGAGATGTCATTCTCGGGCGTGAAGCGTGACACCTCGAGGTTCTGGCCCTCGCGGAAGCCGCGGTCGGCCAGCGTCTTGAGGATGCCGCGCACGCTGTCGTCCATCACCGGATTGCTGCTGGTCTGTGCGATGGCCAGCCGCACCAGGCTGGCCGCTCCCGGACTGGGCTTGCGATTCTCTATGCGGTCCAGGGACAGCAGCAACGCCGACAGGGCTGCGATGAGCAGCGTGGGAGCGGCGAGGTGGCGAATAAGGGACGGCATGGAAGGTGGGCTTTCGGGCAGAAGGAGTTTTTCTTGCGGGGGCGCTTAGGTTGCGTTCAGGGGGTGGACGGCTACAATCGGCGTTTTCGCTTCCGACAGGCGGGTGGCTCTTTGAACCCGGGAATCGCTTGAGGTCTTGGGACCATGCATATTGAAACGAGCCGATCGGGCGATGTCTACACCATGAGCCCGACGGGCATGCTGGATGCTTCGGGCGGCGCGGTGGTCGATTCGACGCTGCAGGAGTTGATCCGTTCGGGGGCGAGCCAGGTGGTGCTCGACATGTCCGGCCTGACGTTCCTCAGTTCGGCTGGTATTCGCGTGCTGCTGACGGCCTTCAACCAGCTAAAGAAGCTGAATGGACGTTTCGCCGTCGCGAAGCCACCGGCGGAGATCGAGAACGTCCTGCAGATGACGGGGATCCTCAAGATGCTGCTGGTGGAGCCGAAGGCGGCCGACCCGGTGCAACGGGGCGAGGCCTTTGAAGACGCCCGCCTGCGAGGCGTGGTGCATCCGCTGGGCAGCCACGAGTTGACGGGGCGTCTGATTGGTCGGCCGGCGCTGCTGCCCTCGTGTGGTTTCCACGAACGCGACTGCGTGCGGGTGGAGGTGGGCAAGAGCGTACTGGGACTGGGCCTGGGCGCTTTGGGCAACCAGTATGCCGATTGCCAGGATCGGTTTGGTGAGTTCATCAGCGCGCTGGGCGTGACGATTTCGCAGCCCGGCGATGGATCGCGCGTGCCGGACTACCTGCTGCCGACTGGGGGGCTGGTGCCGAGCGTCCAGATGCTGTACGGCTTGGAAGCTCGCGGGCAGTTCTCGCACTTCCTGCGTTTTGAACTGGCCGATGGCTGCGAAGAGGTGGGCCTGCATGAGGTGGCCGAGCGGGTGTTGCAGAGCGATCCGACGCGATCGCCGCTGCTGGGGTTTGTGATGCTGGCGGAGTGCGAGGGGTTGATCGGCGCGACGCTCCGCGAGTCGCCGCCGCGATCGAAACTGGGCACGGGGGAGAACCTGTTTTCGTTCCCCGGCATCCGGCGTCGCTTGGCGTTCAGCGCCGATCCGATTCATCGCGAGACGACGGTGCTGGTGGCTGGAGTGATGGGCCGCACCTGTCCGGCGGGGCACGAGGAGTTCCTGCGGCCGCTGGATCCCGAGGGGCGGTTGGTGGGCCACCTGCACGCGGCCGTGTTTCCCTATGAGACGCTGGCGGCGGGCAACCTCGACCTGGCGGATACCTTGCAGGGCATGTTCCAGCGGTCGCAACCGGAAGCGGTCGTGCACCTGCTTTATGACGATCGACGGCCGTCGGGCTACAACGAATCCCACTTCACCCGCGGTGCCGTCTGGTTCGCCCCCGTGCGTCTGGCCGTCGATGGGGCCTGATGCGGCAACAGGGCGGCCTGACGCGGGAACAGGGCATTCGCCGGGTGGATTCGCCTTGGGGCAGCAGCATGGCGGCAACAGGTGGATAGCGCAAGGCCGGCGTCGCCCGTGGCGGCGAGTCGGTGGATGACGAGCGAGAGACGAGTCGTGCAGGGCGAGTGGGGCGTGCGGCGCGTGCGGCGCGAGTGGAACAGCCGGGCGATGAGCTTGGCGTGAGTTGGGGGGAGATACGATGAGCCTGTTGATTGGAGCTTGGACGGTCGGACTGATCCTGGCGATCCTGGCGTTGGGAGTGCTGATCAGTTTCCGCATCTTCTCCTTCGCGGACATCACCGCCGAGGGTTCGCTGACGCTGGGCGCGTCGGTGGCCGCTTCGCTGTTGGTCAAGGGTTACAACCCGGCGTTGTCGACGCTGCTGGCGGCGCTGGCGGGCATGTTGGCCGGACTGGTGACCGGCTTGCTGGCGACGCGTTTCAAGATCAACCAACTGCTGTCTGGCATTC
>JBIIEC010000205.1:0-10257 GCA_044238045.1 Pirellulaceae bacterium
CCGTCCAAGGAAAGTGGCCCCTCGAAGGACTGCGGAGCCGTTCGACTCCCGGGACGCAGCAGCAGTTCGGGCGTCGAACGCAGCGAAACCCGGCGACGATCCAGCGACTCGATCAACGATGACAACTCGGCGTCACACCGCCGCAGATGATCCAGCTCCCGCGCCTGCTCGGCGTACTGCGCGTGCTCCTGCTGGTTCTGCAGCTCGCGACAGAGTCGGTGGACATCGTCGCGCATCGACTGCCAGGCAGCGGAAAGGATCTCGCGATAGTAGTCCGCTCGTCCCGTCGCGTCGCAACCTTCCGCGAGCTGGTCTGCCCGCCGCAATCGTTCGGGGGACGCGTCGGTGGACGTGCGATGCACGCCTCCATTGCGGAGATCTTCGTCGATATCGTTCAGGGCATGGCCCAGCGAAAGCAGGGCCGCGCGTAGGTCGGCTTCGTCGAGCCGTCCGGCCACCGCGGCGACGGGACTGCCGTGGGCCAGCTGCGCTTGCAGCATTTCGTGTCGCTGGCGAATCCGACCCAGCATCTGGTGCCACTGCTGGATCTGTTCGTCGAGCTTGGCGAGTTCCTCGCGACGGGAAGCCAGCCAGCGTTCGCGCTGCGACGCAGCCGCCACGGCCGCCTGGTCGGCCTCCCGCGCTCGCGCCGCCAGGTACGACTCCGTGCGCTGCAACACGTCCCGCGCTTCCTGCAGCCGCCGTTGCTCGCTCGCGATCTCCGCCAGCAGCGTTTCCAGCTCGCGGTCCCGCTCCCGTAACTGCTCCACCCGTCGTCGTTCGCAGGCATCCAGTTCGGCCCGCAACTGCCGACGACGTTCGGCAAGCGCAGCATAGGCATGGTCATCGCCCGCCGACCAGGAATCGCCGCGCCGCATCTCCTCCAGGCGCTGCAGCATCTCCCGCAGTCGCTGCAACTGATTTTCATCGAATGTGACCGTGAACGAGTTGCCTTGCGCGGCTCGCAGCAACTGCTCCACCACCGGCGGCTGGTCAAAGCCGAAACTGAACACGTGCTGCCAAGCCGGCAGGTCGAGGCCCGTCAGTCGCCGCGCGTCGAAGGCATACCCTTCCTCGCCGTCGGAACCGATGACGCGCACGTAGTCCTGGTGCGTGTGCTGCAGGTGTCGAGCCAGCGTCTTGCGCCGGCCGTGTCCGTCCTCGATCTGCAACATCCCCCCCACCCGATGATCGCCCGCCACCAGGTACCGCTGGCTGCCGGCATCCTCGCTGCCGAACAGCATCCAGCGCACGAACTGCGTGATCGTTGACTTGCCCGAACCGTTCGGGCCATAGACCACGTTCAGGTGCGCGGACAGGTTTTCCAGGTGCAGATTCGACCGGGCTCCGAATCGCTCGATGGAAATGGAGATGAGCTTCACGGGACGAACTCCTGTTTCGTTAACAACCAACACTTCCTTGCATGGGCGGCGGCGGGACGCCACGACGAGCACCTTAATACATTCGTTCCACGGCGCGAACACGAATCTGTCACGCCGTTGCTAGCGTCGGCATGGCGGTGCTGAGCCAGCACGTGGAAAGGCCCGGCGCCCGCGCCACACGGACCTGTCGCCCGGAGGGTTCCGCGTGGCCGAAATCCCCGGCAACGCCCCATCACCGGCTGATCGAAGGGCGATCGCTGGACTACAATTTCTCGCGAAGCCATTGGGCCGCCCATGTCCGGGAGTTCTCCTGCCCGGGAGACTTCGCCACTCGGCAGCCCGCCGCCTCGACCTCGACCTCACTCCGCAAAGACCGCCGCATGACCGCCGCACCCGCCTCGACCTCCCGCACCCCGCGTCGCATCGCTCTGGTCCTCTATGCGGTCCTGATGGTGGCGGTCTTCCTGGGACTGCGGCAGGCCCGCGACTGGTCGGCGAGCACCTACGGCGTCGATGCGGCCCGCAGCGACTGGCAGGAGTTTCGCGACGATGTGGCCCGGGATGCCCCGCAAGCGCCCGTCCAGCGTCGCGTGCCTCGCAGCGCTGAACCGCCGGCCCTGGTGCTGATGCGCGACTACTTCACCGAGTGTCTGGTCATCTCGCTCGTGCTGACCTCGGCGCTCTACGGCACCATCGCGTTCTTCGTGCTGGGCGTGCTGTCGGGTCCACCCACGCTGGCCGACGAGTCGACCGATCGCTCCGCCCGCACCTCGTAAGCGTCTCCGCTTTCCCAGCGAATCCCCGTCGAATCTACGCGGTCCCCGGTCGGTGTTGACCACCGGGAACTCATGGCCTATCGTTCCCGCTAGGTGCCCCAGGGCCCCGCTGGATGGCCCAAGGCTCGTTGGAAGACGCTGCCGGGCCGGCAAAATCCCCTCGTTTGGAGTAGCAACGCGGACATGAGCACCGGTGAAGGAACCATTGGCAACCTGGGGACCGCCCGCGGTCGTGACTATCCGTGCATCCGCCAGTTCACGGTGTTTCTTGAGAATCGCGTCGGCCAGCTGCTGGATGTGGTCCGCCGTTTCGAAGGCAGCAAGGTGCACATCGTCGCCCTCTCGATCCACGACTCAACCGAGTGCGCCTTCGTGCGTTTTCTGCTGAGCCATCCCGAACAGGGGCGAGAGATCCTCGAACGAGCCGGGCTGGCGTTGATCGAGACGGACCTGGTGGCCGTCGAACTGCCCGAGGGGCCCCAACCGCTCCTGCAGGTCTGCACCGCGCTGCTGCAGTCCGAAGTCAACATCGTGCAGGCCTATCCGCTGCTGATGCGGCCTCACGGCCGTCCTGTCGTTGCCCTCATGGTCGACAACACGGACATCGCCTTGGATACCCTGGCGAGCAAGGGCTTCACGGTCATCAGCGAACGCGACCTGACCGACGTCGAATAGGACCAGTCCCGCGCGACGAGTCGAGAGCACGGCCAGGCCATGATGGGCCTCTTCGAGCGAACAAGTGGCGAGTTCACGCGCCTGCAGACCGTTCGCACCCACGGTCCCTGATACGCCTTCGCTCCAGCCACGCTGCAGGAAGGAGCGGGACCGCCGCGTTATCGAGTAGCGGGGGAACGAACACGCGGACTGACACGGCAAGGCGCGAGGAGAAGTGTCGGTCGAGAATCACCAAGCTCACGGGCGTGACCGAGCGATGGCACGGAGAGCCTCTCACGCATTCGTGCTGACGCAGTGATTCAAGCACGGGTGGACTCGATTGCCGGCGCCCGCCCGGCGGGTCTCGGCCGCGTCCCCAGGCGTAGTCGGCACACACACCGAGTGCCGAACCAAGCTCAGCGAGTCTTAGCACCGTCCGGCGGTGCGTCCGCAGGCGCGTTCGGCACACACCGCGTGCCGACTACTTTCACCTGTCGCGTTCGGCAAACAGCGTGTGCCGAACCGAACTTAGCGGGTCTTGGCAGCGTCCGGCGTTGCATCCCCGGGCGTCTGACGCCGGGCGATTTCAGCGTCGACTTCCGTCCGCTTCCGCTGCGCTTCGAGCGGATCCTCGAAGTTGAGGATCAACGGCGGCTGGTCTTCGAAGACGGTCGTGGCCATGCCCGCGATCGCCCAGCCGGCGGTTTCCTTGCGGAGCAGCCAGACGATCTCATGCGTGGCCTTGCCAGCCGATTCCTGGTCGGTCCAGGTGCTCAAGACCTGGGCTCCGGACTGGTCGGCGCCAACGTATTCGACAGCCGAGACGGCGAACACCGCGGTGTTGCTTCCCGGCGGACGAATGGACGCTTCGGTGCGGGCCATCTCCTGCTGCGCCTTGACGCTCAGCATCGACGTGGCCCGCGGCTGATCGCCCGACTTGAGCGCGGTGAGAAACTGCCGGACGGTCTCATCCGGCTGGGCGAACCGCAGCGTGTTGACGGGAGCGGCGGCTTTGCCGGACGTGGAATTGGAGTCAGGCGTTGCCGCGGGCGGAGCCGTGGGGGCCTCCGGAGTCGCAGCCGGTTTTTCCGACGAACCGCCGCAGCCCACCTGCCAGGCCAGCAGCGTCACACATCCCCACACAAGCATCCCTGATCGCACGCGCATCGTACCGGTCTCCGTTCCGGTGGTGTTCTCGAGATCGGGCCCTCGCCCGAGCCCTATGCCTCAAAGCATAAGGCTGGCGAGTGTGGCAGGAACGACCCGCAGCGTCAAGAGAAGTTGCCGTGACCGGGAAGGTCACGGCAGGCGTGTGCTGTCATGCGGATGGGGCAAGCGCGACTACGAGCGACGACGGCGACGCCCGAACCATCCTGCGCATCCCGCGGCGAACAGGGCCAGCAGTCCGGTCGACGGCTCCGGAACCGCCGCCACGGCCGCTCGAGGGCCGGCCTCATAACCGCCGGCCTGGAAGGCGACCACGAAGTCACTGCTGTCGAACTCCGAGTCTCCGCTCCAGTCACCCGTGCCCCAGGTGCTGTTCTTCGCCACTCCATCCTCGTACTGGCCGGCCGCGAACACCTGGACGAAGTCCGACGAGACAAACACACCGTCCAGATCGGCATCGCCAAAATAGGTCTTCTTCAGCGAATTCACCCAGGTCTCGCGGTCCTGCTGGTTCACCAGCTTGTCCCCGGTCACATCGAACTTCACCGCATTGGTTCCCTGGCGCACTTCGGCGGACAGGGCATCGATATCGGCGGCAGACAGCAGTCCATCGCCGTTGAAGTCACCCGGCTTGCCGGTGGCGTCCGCGGTCACCACGATGTTGTCCACTGCCCACCACCAGTCGTTGCCGGCATCCACGAGCCCGAAACGGACCTGCGCGGAAGTCGCGTTGGCGGGAGCCCCCATGTTCAACCGCACGTTCTCGTCCGCCCGCTCCAGTGAACTGTTGACGCCACCGAAGGCATCCAGGTCCAGCGTCAGCAGGTTCTTCCACGTCGTGCCGTTGTCGAACGACACGTCCACCAGTCCCGCGGTCAGGTCGTAGGGACGGAAACTCGAATCGAACGACAGTCGCGCGCTGGCCTTGTCGTAGCCCACGAGATTGATGGGAGAGGTCGTCACGAAGACGTTCATAGACCCTGGAACGTCGACGTTGCCGTTCTCATTGAGTCCTCGGCCATCGACCTTGTCCTGGTCGTCATACTCATCGGCGTCGGCCACCATGACCGTTCCCTGTCCCAGCGTGAACAAGCTGCGATCTTGGTCGCCAGCCGTCGCGATCCACCAGGCCTTGTCGACGAACGTGAAACCGTAGAATTCCTCGGGTCCCACGTCCGGATTGTCGGGGTCCGGAAGGGGCGTGTCTTTGTTGTCACGACTCCAGCCCTTCGGCAGCTCGTCCGTCCAGACGTCGCCCAACGTGAGTTCTTCGCTGTTGGACTGTGCTTCCTTCAGCTTGAGCGACTCGAAGTTCTCCGAGAACAGCACTTCTCCGCTGGCGCTGCCGGCGAAGAAAAGTCCACCGGCGAGGATCGCCGGCCCCGAAGAGGCCGCTGCCTTCGTCACCGCACGTCCAAGTTTCTTCGCCACCATTTCCGCAAGATTCGTGACGCGCATCGCATGGCTCCTCAAAAGTCACTCGCAACAATGTTCCGCCGGTCGGCCGCATCGTAGCGATCGCCTCGGCATTGCTCAAGCAACTTCCGGTCAATCCAGACGAATCCACCATTCCTTCGCACGATCCTCGCGGTTCGATCACGAAGCAGGATACCCTAGTCGCTCGGACAGGCGATGCAGCGGCTCCAGAAAGGCCTGCAGGTGTTCACGATAGTGAACCCAGCGTCCGACGGCGGAGCGGTCTGGCGGCTGGCTTGCCCGATCGCCAGTGGGCGCGAAAACGGGTGGGCGGCCGTCGACGGCATGGTGGCGTGCCATCGCGTCCTCCCACTCCAGGCCGCAGGCTGCCAGGATCGGCGCGAGCGTCCCGCGCACATCCGCCACCAGCGACTCGTAACGACACTCCAGCCAGTCGTTGCCGAGCCAGTCGCGAAGCACGCATCCCAGCTCGAAATCGTGGACCGTTCGCGCGACGGCGTCGGGCAGTGACAGGAAGTCGACGCTGAAATCGTTCAGCGAGAAGCAGGTCATCAGGTTGCTGACCAGCGTATCGCGGGGGTCGCGAAGGGTGACCAGGACGCGGCTGTCCGGCAGCAGTCGCTTGTAGAGGGGAACCAGCGGCAGCAGCGATGGATTCTTATCCACGACCACCCGGTCCTCGATCGAGGTGCCGAGGCCCGCGGCGAGTCGATCGCGGTAAAGTTGCGCCAGACGGCGTCGACGCGATTCGGGCAGTGTCTCGAGCATCGGCCAGGTAATCCTATCCAGGCCAACGGGGCCCAGCAGACGCTGCAGCACGAGGCGTGGAAACACATCCCACTCGTCGCCCGCCGCCACACGGGAGTGCGTGGCGAGGATCTGTTCCAGCAGGGTCGAGCCGGTGCGGGGCAGGCCTGTCAGCAAGACCGTCGGCCGCGCGGGAGCGTTTTCCAAGGCGTCACCGTCGAATGTGTCGCCCGCGCGGCAAGCCCGTTCGCGCGTCCAGCGACTCGCGACCGCTTCACCAGCCAGTCGATCGAGGTTCGGCAGCACGCGATCGCGATGCAGGCGCGCGGGCTGGGCATGGGGAACCAGCAGGGACTTGCCGCGACCGAGGGCCGTCCACGCCTGATCGTAGTCGCCGGCCGCGTCGCACACCCGGGCTAGTTCATGGCAGGCGCGGGAACGCGTCAGCCAATGCACATTCGCGCTGCCTGCCACTTCACGCAGGAGTCTCTGGGACGCTGGCGTGTCACCCATTCGATGCAGCAGGCGTCCCTGGACCAGCAGTCCCTCGGGATCGCCGGCCAGTCGCCGCAACCGCGCCTCGACCTGCTCCAATGCCTTCCCCCAGCATCCCTGGCGTTCCAGCAGCAACGCCAGTTCCAAGTGCGCATCGACGGGCGGCGACGGCAACCTCGCAAGCTTCTCGAAGGCGGCCTGCGCCTGTCGCGGCCGCCGAATCAGGCGCAGCGACTGCGCGACCAGATGCTGGATCTCGGGACGATCCCCGCCGCGTTCCAAGGCTCGCGCGAGCAACGCCTCGGCGCGACCATAGTGATACATGCTCCCCAGCACCCGACTCGCGTCGATCAACGCCAGCAGGTGATCCGGATGCTGGCGGACGATCCGATGGAAGCTCCGCAGAGCCTCCGGCCAGCGATTCTGCACCCAGAATGCGCGGGCCTCCCGCAGCCCGCGCAGATCCTCCATGGACGCGGGACTCTGCGGCTCCGTCGGCCGATCGCCGCGGACAACTCGAGCACTACGTCGTCGGCGTTTCGGTCGGTTCATCGGCCCCCTCCCCTTCCGCAGCCTCTTGCCGCCTCATCCGCGCGCGGGTGAGGCACGTCGCACCGCCAGCCCAGGTTCTATTCTGGATCGTATCCCCAGGCAACGCAGGCGGACCGCAGCGTGGCGAGAACCGGCTGCAACCAGCGCGCGTAGTGGCGCCAGCGCCCGATCGAACGCCGATGCAGCGTGTCCCGCACGGCGGCACGACTGGGGGAGTGGACCAGCGCACCCCGCCGACGCTCTCGATAGTCGTCCACCGCCGCTTCCCAGTCCAGTCCCAATCCCGCCAGCACGCCCTCCAGCGTCCGTCGCGGGTCCGCCACCAGATCTTCGTACCGCACCCGCTGCCAGGCGTCGCCCAACCAGGCCTCCATCTTCGCACCGCAGGCCATGTCGGTCACATACTGGTTCGCCGCGCCTTCCCAGGTCAGCGTGGACACACTGAATTCGGTCAGCGGAAAGTACTGCAGGTACGCGCTGACCACGACGTCGCGAGGATCGCGCAGCGCGCAGAGGAACCTTGATTCGGGAAAGAGTCGATAGAGTCCCACGGCGAGGCAGGTGTGGTTGGGGTTCTTGTCCAGGTGCATCCGCCCGTCGATCGATTCACCCAGCATCGCTTCCATCATCCGCAGGTAACGGCTGCGAAGCGTTCGGAGCGTCTCCGCGGACAGTCCGTTCAACGAATCGACGGTCACCGGCTCGCCGACACCGGAGGCCATCGCGGGAAACACCTCGCGTGCAAACACCGGTCGCTCCGAAGAACTCACCAGTCGCGGATGCGCGTCGAGCATCTGTTCCAGCAGCGTGGTGCCGGACCGCGGAAAGCCCAGGAGATGGGCGATCGGCTGCGACTGCTCGCCCGCATCCTCCAGCATCCGCCTCCATGCATCGCGCATCGCGGGATCCAAGGACGCGTAGAGGGAGGCGAAGTAACGATTGACTTCTTGGTTCCGCTGCCGCAGCCGCAACGCTTCGGGCAGCGTTCGCTGGATCGCTTTGCCGCGTTCCACCGCCTGGACAGCTCCCGCATAGTCCTCCTGCGCATCCCGCGCGGCGGCCAGTTCATACCAAGCCCGCACGCCCAGTTGCGGCGACACCGGCGGACCGTCCAGCAGCGACTCCAGCCGCTGACTCGCCTCGCGTACCTCCCCCGACAGTCGCAGGATCCTGGCCAGGACCAGGGACGGTTCCGGCTGCCCGCCGGCCGCCGACAGGCAGGCCTCGATCGCCTCGCGAGCTTCCTCCAGACGGTGGCACTGCTCATACAGCACGGCCAGTTCACCGAGCAGCGGTGGCGTGAGACAACCGGCCGCACGCAAGGCTTCCAGCCGGGCGAGCGCCCGCTCGGGACGATGGATCATGCGAAAACTTTGAGCCACGGCGGCCGCGAGTTCCGGCGCGCGGGCTGTCGCCTCCGACAGCTCCCCCAGGATCGCTTCGGCCCGGTCCACTTCGTAACGCTGGCCCAACGCTCGCGCGTACTCCAGCTTCGCCCGCGCATTGCGAGGCTCGGCAAGGCACGCACGTTCGAACTGCTCCAACGCTTCCGCCCAATCCCTCTGCATCCAGCGCCGACGAGCTTCCTGCAGCATGGCCGAATCATTGACGGAGTAGGGCGAATCCGCATTCATCGGTGCCTCGCCGGATCCTGGTCCTGGTTCGAGCCTCCCGCGGTCACGCCTCGGGCAAGGCGACGCGCGGCCGCAACCTACAGGCGATTCTCCGCCATGTCGCGCTCATAGAGTGCCAGATCCGATTCGAAACGCTCCTTGCTGATCCGCCACTGGGGATGGTCGTCCGTGTGGGAGTTGCAGTGCGAGACGAGGAGCTGGTAGAGGAACTTGTGCAGGTGGCGGGGCACGCGAAGGTTGCGGAACCCCTCGAGCAGCCGCTGGTGCGAGATCGACTCGTCGAAGAAGTCGCCGATGGAAGGCGTTCGTCCGGTCATCGCGCAGGCACGCAGACGCGCGTTGGCCACGTCGAAGAGCGCTTCCCCCGTCCAGGCCAACGAAGGCACCATGTTCTGTTTGTCGAGACGCGCGCGCTGGTTGAAATCCCGATCCTCACGCTCGACGAAATACTTCAGCTCGGCCGGCAGCAGTAGCTTGACGCCCAGCCCCGGATGCTTGAGGAACTTGTTGTCCAGCATCGGCCAGATCAGCGCCTTCATCAGCTCCGCCGTGCCGTTGATCAGGTACGGCTCGTCCACCCGGTCGACCAGCACGAAGACGCCGCCATACCCCAGGCTCTGCAGGATCCCCTGGAACTTGGTCAGCAGTTCGTAGCGATCGTCGGTCCGGTCCTGGTTCGGGATCGGTTGTCCGGCGAGTTCGGAGCCGCGGAGGCCCATCAGCGCGCGGCGTAGCGGCTGGATCGGTCGGTTCAGCACCCGCAGGCTGCGGGCGATGCCCCAGGCCATCCACGTTCGCGCGGCGCACTTCAGCAGCCACGGCAGCCAGACCAGCAGCAGGCAGAGCGGATAAAACCCGCGCGGCATGTCCGACCAGAGTTTCTGGAAGTTCGCCTGGTCGCGGGCTCCCAGAAAGATCACGAGCATGATGAGCGACAGCAGCGCGGTGCCCGCAGCGCCGAACCAGAGCGGCAGGCGAGCCTTGATGTTCCAGAATCCCAGGCGACGACGCAGGACATCCCAGCGTTTCACGAACGCCTGCTCCGTGGACTGGTCGTAGCAGGCCGCCAGCAGCAGCAGGTCGCGGCTCTGGTGGCGGTCGAGCTTCGCACAGTCGGCCGGGGCAAGCACCTCGTCCTGGGCCAGTTGGCTGGAACCGACAACGCGGTTCACCAGGTCGGTGACGCCCAGCGAAAGGATCGCGTCCATGTGGTCCCAGAGCCGCCAGCTGGCCAGTGCGCGGTCGATGCGACGGCGACGGCTGGGCAAACGGTTCACGAAACGGTCGATGAACGGATTGAAGTCGTCATACTGGATGATGAAACTCCGCGCCTCGGCATGCTCCCGGTTGTGCGCCTGCAAGTGCCGCGTGATCTGCAGACGCATGGCCGTCTTGCCCGCGCCCTTCTCCCCG
>JBIIEC010000206.1:0-10219 GCA_044238045.1 Pirellulaceae bacterium
CGGCTTCTTCGAATTCAAGGAAGAAGGTTCGCAGCACCTGCAGGTCGTAGAGATCGGCGTCGGAATGGTTCGCGACGTCGGTCGGCGAGACTTGCGGACCGGGCCGGCCTTCGATTTCGCCACCACTTGGGCCTCCTGGGCCTCCTGGACCCCGGCCACCTGGACCACCAAAACCTGGCCCGCCTCGACCGGGGCCACCTCGCCCGCCCGGGCCGCCGCGCTGCTGCGGGTTCTCCCGCAGGTAAACGCGAGCCTGTTTCCGCTCCTCCAGGTTCAGCACGCCGTCCTTGTCGGCATCGAACCGCTCCAGCACCTTGCGCGGCTCACGTCGCATCCCCGGCCCGCGCCCCGGACCTCCCCGACGAAAATCGAACGCCGGTCGCGTCTCGGCCTCGTCCAGTTTGCCATCCTTGTTGCTGTCGAGTGTCCGCAACGCGCTGGCCGCTTCGGCAAGTTCCTGCGCGTCGATCGTGCCATCCTTGTTCTTGTCGATCGCTTCGACCACAGGCAGCGGGGGCGGGCCAAACCCGCCGGGTCCGCCCAACCCGGGCCCGCCGGGTGGCGGCGCGTCGGGCTGGGCGAGCAACAAACTGCCCATCAAGCCTATAGCCAGCAGGCTGAACAGGCAGTTCCTTGAGCGTGTGTATGCGAGATTCATGATGGTGACAAGCTCGTGGTGTGGGGGGAAATGTCAGGGCTGGCGATCCACGGAGATCCGCCCGCGCGGGTCGCGAAGTGTCCGAGCATGGCACGCAGTTTAGGCTCCGCGCCGATCGAGCCTTTCACTTCAACAATCGCCAGTTCGCCCAGTCGCCGCGGAAGTCGTGCCGAAAGCCCATGGTTTGAAAACCGTTCCTAGAACGTCGAGTCATGGTCCAGTGTCATTCGAATGTCACTGCGGGGCGATGCGAAATGCTCCAGTTGGTATTCGACCAGCACCACCGATTCCGCCGTCCGCCACAGCGAATCGAGGATTTCTTCGGGGGCGACGCCACTTGATCTTCAACCCCCAAGCCATTGAGGTCAGCCCGGCACGCCGACAAGGTTCAGTGGTCGCAGCAGACGCTGCGTACCGTGGAGACCGCAACGCGAGATCAATCTCCGCGGGCGTTGCTGCCAAAGGCCAGCCGCTGTCTGCGCGCCTCGAGGATCGTCCGCAGCCCTCCCACGTCTGGCCTGGGTAGAACGAACTTGATTTCACTCCGAGTCTGCAAGCAGTCGTCGGCGATGCGATCCCTGCACGTCGTCAATCGCAAGGGAGTGCGGAGGCCAGCCGCAACAGGGCCGTGCGCGGGCGAACTGCCTTCGGTCGCCGTAAAGGAGTCCCCGATCTGTGCCAGACAGGGTGCCCCGGCGGTCTCCATGCGCTGCCTTCTCCGTGGGTGCACCGGTCGGCGTCATCCGGCGTTCCTGCGGGGACGCGCCGAGACGCTTCTTCGACATCGGGACCAGACATTGAACCAACGAAACGCGAAAACGGATCGGTCGTCTTGAAAAAAGATTCGCATGCCTGCGGGCTGGACTCATGCTTGCACCGGGCCTTGCGATTCGAGGCCGTCGTGGGACCGGAGCGGGGTTTACCGCGGAGGTTCCAGCAGGCCGCGTTGTTTCAACCAGTCGGCGGCCAGGGAAGGCCAGGTGGTGACCGGATGTGGGCTGCGTCGCAGGCCGTAGCCGTGTCCGCCCTCGGGGAACTGGTGCAGTTCGTAAGGCACCCGGTGCTGGTGAAGCAAGGCTGCGTAGACCAGCACGTTGCGTCCATCGACGGGGTCGTCCTGCGTCATGACGAGGAACGTGGGCGGCGTATCGGCGGCGACTGGCAGTTCCTCGGCAACCCGTTGCGGGTCCTTCTCGTCCAGCAGGTAGCCCGGATAGATGAGAATCGCGAAGTCGGGCCGGCACGAGAGTTGGTCGGCGTTGTCTTGCGGTTCGTAGTTGCGGGCCGCATGATTCGTGCTGGCGGCCGCCGCCAGATGTCCACCGGCCGAGAAGCCCAGCACGCCGATGCGATCGGCCGCGATCTTCCATCCGGCCGCCTTCGCGCGGACCAGCCCGATCGCACGCTGTGCGTCCTCCAGCGGCGCCGCATGCTTCGCGCGTTCCGCCCGCCGAGGCACTCGGTACTGCACGACGCAGGCGTTGACGCCGATTGAGTTCAGCCACTCGGCGACTTCCGTGCCTTCGAGGTCCATCGCCAGGATGTGGTAGCCGCCACCAGGAAAGATGACGACCGTCGTGCCCGTGTTGCGATCGGCGGGAGCCGGATAGAACGTCATTTCAGGATCGGACACATTTCCCAGGCGGATGACACGGCGATTGGCGACCAGGTCATCCGTGGGCTTCGTCTGGTCGATGGGCTCGCCCAGCGACTGCGTTTCCCCGGGCGCGCGGCCCGGCCAAAGTCGCACCGATGGTTCCTCCGCCTGTCCGGCCCACGCGATCGTCAGGAACAGCAGCAGCGCCGGGATAACGTGTCGCGCCAGGGCAGGCACCAGATGCTGCTTGCGGAAACCTTCACAAGGGCTGGTCGAGTGCATCGAGGCGAGATCCTGTCTGCGTGAGGGGAGGATGATCGGTCCCGCGGGACATGGTAGAACAGCCGTCGGCGAAGGGCGACCGGCGCGAAGGCGCGTCCCGAACGGATGCTGCGTCACGAGCGGGATGCGAGGTACTGCGCCGGGATTCCAAGTCACGGCGCGTCACTTCCTGCGTCACGGCGGTTACTTGCTTTCACCGCCTTGCGCCGCCACGACCTTGCGGAGGTCGGCGTCGGGGTCGTCGCCGTCGAAGCGAGCCCCTTGTGCGATCCACGAGCGGATCAGGCGGATCTCCTCGGCGGGCACTGACACCGCGCCGTCCTTGCTGGGCGGCATTTCGCCCGCTTCGATCTTCTGCAGCAGTTCGCTGCCGTCGGCGTCGCTTTCAATCACCGAGCCGGTATCCATCATGGTCTGGAAGCTGGCGAGACTGTACTTGCCTTTTTGAGCATCCATGTGGCACTTGCCGCAGTGCTGGACAAGCAGTGGGGCGACCTGCTGGTTGAAGCTGACCGGGCTCGAATCGGACCGTTCACCCGCCGCACGCTCTTCGCCCGCAGCGGCCTTCGCCGTTTTCTTGTCCTTCTCCTTCGCGTTCTGCCGCCGACCGGTCCGCTTCCGCGTCTCCCCATCGGATGAATCGGCGTCGGACGAATCGGCGTCCGCATCGTCCTTGTCACGTTTCGCGCGCCGATTGCGGGACGAACGCCGTTCCTCTTTGGGCTCTTCTTCTTCTTCTTCTTCTGAATCGGAAGACTCGGCAGTCGCGTCGCCTTCCCCTTCTGCCGTCGACTTCTTGGCCGCCGGATCGACCTTGGGAATGGTGAGCTCCTTCAAGGGGTCGAGTTGCACGCCTTTGCTGGCGAGCAGTTCGTGCGCTTTCTGCAGGCGGCGATAGTCCTTGCCGATCTTCTGGAGGACTTCCGGGCTGGGCTTCTTGCTGAGGCTATCGAGGATCCGTTGGGCCCGCGTCAACTCCGCGGCCGCCTCGGTGAACTTCTGTTCCTTGAACAGGGACGAAGCGTTGTTGATGGCGGTCGTGAAGTTGCCAGCCATCCGTTCCTGCTGCTCGGTCAGTTCCCCGCGCGCCGGGCCCGCCAGCAGGCCCATGACCATCACCACGGTGAGGGGCACCAGGCGTCGCAGGACGTGGTTCGGGAAAACGCCATGGGTGCGTTCGATCCACGAAGGGTTAATGCAGTTTATGGACCTGACCAACGAGTTTTCCTCGCAACCGACCAGACGACTTACGAGAGGCACCGGACCTGCCGACCGCATGAACATGGACCTTTGCTAGGCTGGGGGCGAGCGACAGAAGCGACTCCACGGCGTTGTCCCGACGCGCCCCCGCCGTCCGGATCTGGCCTGACGTATGGTAACGCCCTGGGTCGGCGAAGTCTAAAGGACTGCAGGCGAATTAGGGACAACGGCCGCGAGACCGCCGCCCGGTCGACGATTCGCCTCCGCGGAAACGCGAGAAGTTAAGGCCGTTGGACGGATGAGTGGGTCGTCAGAGTGCGGGGGAGGCGGGGCTAGACGGTTTGGCTCGGTGCGGGGAAGACCACCCTGGGGACCGCCGGTACGGAGGGCGTTCATACCGGCTGCCGTAGCACGCGCCGAACTGCGATGGTTGGACGCGGTGAAGACGTCTCTGGTGCAGGACCCTGTAGCGGCGGTGCGCCGCTCGTGCGACTCCGACCGACGAGGCGAGTCCATGACACTTGCCAGCATCCCATCATCCGTAACGGATTCTGCCCGTGTTATCTCACGGATGGCGGCCGGCTCTCATCAGTGAGTCGCCGGATTGCCTTGAGCGTCCATGCGAATTTCCGTTTCTCATTGATTGGCACAGTCATTGCGGTTGCGAGTTGCGTCTCGATGAGCGAGATGACACTGCGAGGAAGATGCTGTCGCATTGGATCGGAGTCTCGCGGGTCGTAATCCACATGCCGAACTTCCGGAGGGGTCCCCATGGCCAGCTGTTGTTGACGCATCTACTTCTAGTACCCAGTTCCGTTTTTCAGTTCCATCTCCACTCGTCAGGATCCGGTGTCATGCCGTCACAACAGTCTACGTCCCGGAAGTCTTCTGATTCCTCCCTGCAAATTTGCGTTCAGGCTGTCCTGCTGCTTCAACGTCGATCGACGTTGCGGAACGTGCGCGTCCACGTCGAAGGTGACGCGGTTGAATTGAGCGGTACGGTTCCCACGTTCTACGACCGACAGGTGGCCGTCACTGCTTGCCGGCGCGTGGAGGGTGTCCGCGAGCTGCGCGACCGCATCGAGGTGGTCGCGCCGGGGAGCGTCGCGAGCTGTGGGCTTCCTGCCACCGTGGACACTCGTCTGGAAGCTTCGTCCGATTCGTCACGTTCCCGGTTGGTCGCGCCGCAAGTCCACGCCACGGCGGGCGACGCTGGTTGGGCGGTGCCGTTGCGTATCGTCTTGGCGTTGGTGCTGGTCTGGGCCTGTGGGTGCCAAGAGGCGTCGACGCCGCGCCAGACCGTGTTCCCCGTGAAGGGGCAGGTCTTGTTCAAGGACAAGCCGCTGGAGAACGCGCTGGTGGTGCTTCATCCCAAGACCCCCGGCGCTCCGGGGGTTCTGCCAGCGCGAGCGACGACGGACCGGGAAGGAAACTTTCAGGTCGCGACGTACGACGCAAAGGATGGCGCGATCGCCGGCGAGTATGTCATCACCGTGCAGCATTTTCCCCTGGTGAAGAAGGGGGAGAGCATTGAGCCGGGGCCGAACGCCCTGCCGCCCAAGCTGGCGAAGCCCGAGACCAGTAACCTGCCGGTGGTCACAGTTGCGGATGGGCCCGTGGATGTAGGAGTCCTCAAGATCAAGGGCTAGTCCGAGCTCGTACGCCACGCAACGCGATCCACTCGGCGCGAATACGGGAGACACGCCCATGCGTCTACCGGGAATCCTGCCACCTACCGCGCGCAGACCCTTTCATTTTCATCGTTCACTCAGACCCATTGTCCCATCCGATCAAGGAAGCGACTTCCCACAAAAGAGGAACATGATGCCTACTTCAACTGCAACTGCAACCAGATTCTCCCGCCGTCGCCAGGCGTTTACCCTGGTGGAATTGCTGGTCGTGATCGCCATTATCGGTGTGCTCGTCGGCCTGCTCCTGCCCGCCGTGAACTCGGCCCGCGAAGCGGCTCGACGTACCCAATGCACGAACAACATTCGACAACTGGGGATCGCGGCAAGCTCCTTCCAGGCGACGTTCGGAATCCTTCCCTCCAGCGTGCGTCCCGCGGGGCTGACCAACCTGCCTCGCATCGCTGGCCTGACCTTTCTGCTTCCGTACATCGAGGAGCAGGTGAAGTATGACCGGTATGACCAGAAGAAGAACTGGAGCGACCCGGCGAACGTTCCGGTGACGAGCCAGTCGATTCCGACCTTTCTCTGCCCGAGTTCTCCGGAGCCGACGCGACTGGATGGTCTGCCGGAGGTGAGTCCCTGGACGGGCAATCTGGTAGCCATCACCGACTATTCACCAACGATCGGCGTCGATCAGCGTCTGAAGGCGGCGAACCTGGTGGATGAAGCGGGGCCCGGAATCCTCACGAAGAACGGACGGCCGAGCATGTCGGACGTGCTGGATGGCCTGTCGCAGACGATCCTGTACGCCGAGTCGGCGGGCCGGCCTTTCCTGTACCGTCGTGGTCGCAAGATCAACAGCGACCTTGCGGCGGCTCGCGTCAACGCTGGCGGCTGGGCCAGACCCGCCAGCGACTTCAGCGTGGATGGCTCTTCGTACGATGGCACAACCAGCGTTGGTCCGTGCGCCGTGAACTGCACCAACGGCGAAGACGTCGCCACCAGCGGCTTCCCCCATCCCTACTACGGATCGGAGGGCACGGCCGAAGCGTATGCGTTCCATCCCGGCGGTGCGAACTTCGTCTTTGGCGATGGTTCCGTGCGGTTCATCGCCGAGTCGATCGACATCCGGGAGTTCGCGAAGCTGGTGACGCGGGCGGGGCGTGAGTTGCAGATTCAACCGCGGTAAGCCGGCGTAAGGAGTGACGAGCCGTAGGGAAGTCTTCCTGCCGGGACAGGAAAGAGCGTCGCGGCCCCGCCCCTGCAAGGGTGTCGGGGCCGCGTGTTCTTTCGGTCGCGTTCCATCCGAGATGCGCTCGCTGCCACGCGCGCTGGCTGCCGTTCGAGAATGCCGATGCGGCGGTTCAGGGAACGCCAGGCTGCCGTCGGCTTAGCGGCGGCGACGGAGGCCGGCGAGCAGCAGGAGTCCCGGCAGGGCAAGCAGGCTCGCAGTCGGTTCGGGCACCGCCTGTACGGCCGCTCGAGGGCCCTTCTCGTAGCCGCCCGCCTGGAACGCCGTGACGAAGTCGCCGCTGTCGAAGTCGGCGTCACCATTCCAATCGCCCGTGGCCCAACCGCTGTTGCCCGGTGTCGCGTCCTCATATTGGCCCGCTTGGAACACGACCACGAAGTCGCCGCTGTCGAACAGGCCATCCAGGTTCGCGTCGCCAAAGTAGGTCTTGCGAAGACTGTTGACCCAGACGTCTCGATCCGCGCCATTGACCAGCCGATCGCCGTTCAAATCGTAGGCGATGAGGTTGGTTCCCGAACGCACCTCGACCGAGAGTTGGTCGATGTCGGCGGCATCGAGGATGCCGTTGCTGTTGAAGTCACCGGGCAGTGAAACGCGAAGCGTCACGGCCTTCGCGCCGACCTGGAGGTTCCATTTTAGGCCGTTGGCCAGCAACGGCAGGCCCGCGGAACGGAAGCTTGAGCCGATCACGGAACCCGCCGTCAGCAACTGGTACACTTCGCCACCTTGTGGAGTGTAGCCGTCGAGCGCAACGACGAGGTCGCCGTTGGCGATGTACGCGGCCTCCGCGACGGAGATCGTGGAGTGCGTGGGGCCGGTGAGGACCGCATGCAGCGTCGCGTGGCCCGGATTGGCGTCGCCTTCGGGCGTGATCGCCATACGCAGTTCACCGCCGATGTGCACGGTGGCCTGGGGACCACGGACGACCAGCGTCGACTCCGCCGTCTCCCCCGTGCCCACCGTCATATTCAGGTCCTGGTAGACGGCGAAACGCGACTGGTCGTGCACTTCGATCACCGTCCTTCCACCCGCCGAGTTTGCTCCACGATTGTTGCCGCCGGAAATGGCAAGCCCCGACCAGCTGGAGTCTTCCAAGTCGCTGTCGACGGTGAAGGCGGCCTGGTTGAACAGCCGGAAGGTGGTGTCGGCCGACGCGTCCTGCGAAAGATGGCTGGTGCGCTGCGGTCCCTGGGCCGATCCTGTGACGGTGCTCTTGCCTTCCGACGGTGCCGCGAAGGCGAAGACATCGAAGACATGGAACTGGCCGCGGTCACGGATGGTCACATTCGTGGTGCTGCCACGCTGCTGCAGCGTGCGCGTGTAGATGCGTCCATTGCCGGTCACTTCGACCGTCGCATCCTCGCCCGGATTCGTGCTCAGCGTCAGGTAGCCTTCGTTGGTGCGTCCCTGGACCGAATCTCCGACGGCCGCGCTGTTGCCGGTGGCGAATAACGCATCGTCCGACACGAGCAGCTTCGAGACCCCGGCGACGCTGGCACCGCTGCCGGCCAGCAACTGGGCGCGACCGGACAGAGTGACCAGGCCATGTCCGCCACCGCCGTCGGAGATCTTCAGGTCGTCGGAGATATGGAGTGCGGCGTTGTCACGCATCTCCAGCGAGCCCAGGAATCCTTCGGGCGTCTTCTTGCCAATGTCAAAGTCCTTGCCCGAGCCGTCGGTGTCAAATCCCTGTCCTCCCGAGACGATCGGCGTATCGTACAGGATGCGGGCGTTGCCTTTCATGATGAGGGCTGCGTTCGCGGCCGCTGAGCCGCCGATGACCGTCTCGGCGTTCAGTGCCGAGCCGTCGATCGTCAAGTCGCCACCTTCGTGGAGGACGCTGCCGCCAGCGGACGACAGGCCAATCTGGATCGCTCCCAGGCTCGTCGCCGGCGTGCTCGCGCCAATCACCGCAGGCAGGTTGGCTCCCCCTTCGATGAGCGCCAGGAAGTCCACGGTATTCGGCGCACCCGCCGTCCAGTTACCCGCGGCGAAAAAGTTGTTGCTGGTCGCGCCGGTCCATGTCGTGTCGTCGGCTCGTAATTGGCAAGGCATCGAGCCGAGCGAAAGCGCAGAGAGCGAAAGCGCCGAGAGTGACAGGGAGCGAAGCACGGCACGGGAAAGCCAATTCTTGCGATGAGTCATGGGAGCTACCTCATGGTTAAAATGATCTTGTTCGCGCGGACGGACGCCGGCGGACCAAAGACCGACGCGGACTCGCCGGAGCGCAGGAGTATACGGAAGGTGCGCTCTCCCATGCAATTCGTTGAACTACTCCTCGCGCGAAACCGCGGTGCACCGAGTCGTCCGAAGAAGAGTTTTGGGGGCTGGCGTCCAGGGTTCTGAACAAGTTCTAATGCGGGCGACGCGAGCAGGCGAGCCGCAGGTGCCGATGCCTGACGCTGCTTCGCTGGTGCTTCATGGTAGTTTCGCCGCCCCTTCATGAATGTTTCATGGCGGCGATGTGGTGCGGTGGAGCGGCGACGAGGGGCTATTCCACTTCGTGAGTTCCTCCAGGGGTGCGAGCATGGCAGGGTCTTCCCGGGCGCTTCGTGAGTATCGGTACGAGAAACTGACGTGGCCTGAAGTCCGGGACGCCGTGGACCTCGGCAAGGTCTGCATCGTGCCTTGCGGCGCGGTCGAGCAGCATGGGCCGCACCTGCCGCTGGACGTGGACTTGGTCTGTCCCGTCGGCGTGGCCCAGGGATGTGGCCGGCTGGTTCCTGAACGAGTCCTGGTGCTGCCGGTCCTGGCCTACGGCTACACCGCGCATGTCATGGACTTCCCCGGCACGATCAACACCAACTACGACCACTTCATCGCGCAAGTGCTGGACGTCACGCGGTCGCTCGCCTACCACGGATTCAAGAAGATCCTGCTGCTCAACGGCCACGGCTCCAACATGCCCTGCCTCGACCTTGCCGCGCGGCGCACGAACCTGGAGACTGACGCCGAGTGCTGCGCGCTGTCGTGGTGGAACCTGCTGCAGGTGGACCGGGAGTTCCTGCCGAAGTGGCGGGAGTCGAAGTTTCCTGGAGGATGTTCGCACGCCTGCGAGCTGGAGACCTCCGTCTATATGTACTTGGATGGCGACGAGGTGCGGCACGACGAGGTGCGTGACGGCAACATCACGTTCAACGACGAGGCGAGCGATTTCGCCTGGCTGGATCTCTTTGGAGCGGGTCCGGCGACCTGGGTGCCATGGACCAGTGCGTACTGCGAGACGGGCGTGATGGGGCAGGCGGAGTTGGCGACGGCGGAGAAGGGCCGCGTGGCCTGCGAGGAGGCCGTGCGGCAGCTCGCGCGACTCGTCGCTTGGTTCCAGGCGCGTCCACGCGACGTGCGTCGTGACCATCATCGTGTTCCACCGTCGATGCCCATGCCCTGGGGAAACCAGTCACCTCCCGCGTCCGGGGATTCGCGATGACCCACGATGGCGAGCCGACACGAGTTCGATATGGCGTATTGGGATTTCTCTGTGGCCTGACGTTCATCCTGTACCTCGATCGTACCTGCATCGGCAAGACCATGCCGGCGATGCAGCGCGAGCTGGGCCTTACCGACGTGCAGGTGGCGTACGTGCAGTCGGCCTTCACCGT
>JBIIEC010000207.1:0-10181 GCA_044238045.1 Pirellulaceae bacterium
GAATCCAGTATATCGGCGGCATGGACGAACTGGCCATTTTCGACAAAGCATTGACCGCCGAAGAGGTCGTGCGATTAATGAAGCTGGAGGGCGGCGTCAAGTCGCTGCGGAAGTAGTCGCTCCGGATACCCTGGGTGGGACCCGGCGCGATCTGGGGTGAAGACCTGCCGCGAGCGATGGCCGCGGCAGGCAGCCATGAACGAAATCCCCGCAGACGCCCGCGTCGGCACGAGCGACCGTGTCGCGACAAGTGACAACCTCTCGACGGACGCCCGTGCGCGGACCAGCAGCACCGGCGCGAACGAGGTTCGCGTGCCCGCAGACGGACGCTTCGAGGCGACGGCTGTGCTGGTCGGTGACCGCATCGACCTGCGGCGTGTCGGCAGCGAACGACGCCTGGCGAACTTTCCACTGCTCGTCGCCTGCGACGGCGCGCCAGGCGTGGTCGCCCTCTTTCGTTTTGGAGTCGTCGTCTTCTTTGGCGTCGACAAGGCGGGCCAGCGGCAGTTTCTGGAGGGCCTCCATCTCGCGATACTGCAGCCCGAGCCGACGCTGGAGACGGAATCGCTGTGGGTGCAGGTCGAGCCGGGTGGCAAGGAACGCCTGGAGGACGATCTGCTCTATCTGTCCGAAGTCGATCTGCCTCGCCTGCAGCTGGTCGCCATCATGCTCGGCAAGTCGGTCGTGCTGAACGATTATGAACGAACCACCGCGCAGACGTTCGACCGCCTGGAGCCGCTCGCGGTTGACCTGGAGCGTGGTGTGCATCGGTTCCGGCCGGACAAGGCGCTGCTGGGGTTCATCGGCGCGACGCTCCGCGATCAACTGGAGATGGTGGGGCGCGTCGAAGTCCGCGAGAAACCCGAACTGCTCTGGGACCAGCCGCATCTCGAGCCGCTGTACATGCGGCTGGAGGAGGCCTTGGAGATCGGCGAGCGGCATTCGATCCTGGAACGCAAGATGGAACTGATCTCCGAGACGGCTCGCACGGCGCTCGACCTGCTGCAAGGGCGACGCACGCTGCGCGTCGAGTGGTATGTGGTGATCCTGATTGTGCTGGAAATCTTGCTCTTCTGCTACGAGCTGTTCTTCTACCATCCTCCGGGCTCGACGGGGTGACGCCACAGCGCCTGTGTCCAGGGCAGGGATCCAGCGTACCGCGGCTGGTACCCGTGCCCTGGCTGACGCACCTGTGCGCCACGGCGAGCATGGGTGCCGGATTCGCGTCGCGGTGGCTCCAACCGTATCGCCTGTCTCCCGGCGCGAGATCAAAGGCTGTCCTAAGCTGGGTTGGTGGAGTCCGTTCCGGGGCGGGCTGATGTATCGCTTTTGAAACATACGACTCGAATCCGGATGTTTTTCCTGCCCGCTTCAGCGGCTATAATCGGCGACTCTCCGCAGGACCTGCCTACCTCATTTCACCCCTTGCTCCAGGTATCCACGATGCAAGTACGATCGATCGTCTCCCTCAGCCTCCTGTTCCTTTTGTCCTTTGCTGGCATGTCGCGCGCCGATGAAGCGGCGGCCATCGCCGAAGTCGAGAAGGCGGGAGGGACCGTGCGTCCGATCGCCAAGGATTCGGATGAGAAGGAAGCGGCGTTCCATCTATCGAGCACGGAGGTCAACGACGCCAGCCTGGTGAAGCTGAAGGAGATCCCGAAGCTGATCTGGCTGAACCTGCGTGGCACCAAGATCACGGACGCGGGGTTGGCCAGTGTGGCGGAAGTGAAGTCGCTGACGCAGCTGCATCTGGAGCGAACGGCGGTTACCGATGCCGGCCTCGCCCATCTCGCGGGCCTCGAGAACCTGGAATACCTGAACCTCTACGACACGAAGGTCACCAACGCTGGCTTGGAGCAGCTGAAGAACCTCAAGAAGCTGAAGAAGCTCTACGTCTGGCAGACGGGGGTCACGAAGGAGGGCGCGGCGAAGCTGAAGGAGAGCCTCCCGGAACTGTATGTGAACCTGGGAGCCGAAGCGGAGCCGAGTCCGCCGACCAAGGCGTTGGCGATGGGCCGTTATGTGCGCATCCGCCTGGAGGGCGAGAAGCGAACCCTGTCGCTGGCGGAAGTGCAGATCATCGAGACGGCGAGCGGCAAGGAGTTGCAGAAGGGCGCGAAGGCCAGCCAGTCGTCCAACTTCAGTGAAGCGGTGGCGGATCGCGCCGTTGACGGCAACGTGGAAGGCAAGTTCGAGCAGGGATCGGTCACGCACACCAACGAAGAGACCAACCCCTGGTGGCTCGTCGACCTTGGCGACACGCAGGATATCGGCAAGATCGTCGTGCACAACCGATCCGACTGCTGCGGCGACCGCTTGAAGGACGCCATCGTGGAAGTCATCGATCGCTCGCTGACGCCCGTCTACACCGGCAAGATCGCCGAAGTGAAGGACGGCAGCGTCACCGAACTGGTGGCTCCCTAGCGATCGCGAGGCTGAACCACGGAGCTTCTCCGAATACTCCGTGGTTCAGCAGCCGGCAAGAGAACAACTGCGGGCCGTACGCGTCACCCGATCGTGACCGTGCGGCCCGTCTTCACGCTCTCCACTTCCGCTTCAATGATGCGGATCGTGTTCCAGGCATCCTCGACCGTGACGGTCGTCGGCTTGTGGCCATTCTGGATGCAATCGAGCATGTAGTCGATCTCGAGGTCGTAGCCCATCACGGACGCGACTTCGATCTCGGCCATCGGCTTGCCCGGTTCGTAGACGACGAGCATAGGCGACTTCGTGAGATCGAAGACGGCCGTCGCTCGCTCGAAGTTGACCGTGAAGCCCATGCGGAAGGTGTAGCCATCGGCCATGGCCCAGCTGCCTTCGGCGGTTACCAGCGGCACGTCGGCGTACTGGTAGTGCGTGAAGATATGGTCTGGCTGGTTGGTCATCTTGGAGTAGCCGAAGCTCGTGACGGCCTGGGGCATGCCGAAGCAGAACTGCACGAAGTCGGTATCGTGGATGTGCAGGTCGAGTGCCGCGCCGCCGCTCCGGTCGCCGTTCAGGTAGAACGGTCCGCCCGGATGGTTGACGAGGCGATGGAACTTCGCGGAGTAGACCTTGCCGAAGCGTTGGTCCTGGATGGCATCGCGGAGCCAGGTCCAGCCGGGCCAGAACCGCATGCAGTGGCCGACGAAGGCGATGCCCTTCGCGTGCCGCGCCGCGTCCACCAGCTGTTCAGCGTCCTTTGCGAACCGCGCCAGCGGCTTCTCGATCATCAGGTGCTGGCCGGCCTTCAACACTTCGCAGCCGAAGCGCACATGCAGGTCGGTGGGCAGGCAGATGTCGACGAGGTCGATCTCGGGGTTGCCGATGACCTGGTGGATGTCCGTGAACCGATGCACATCCTGCAACTGTTCGACGCCGGCCAGGGCCTGGCCCTCGACATTACCTTCGGCGCGGGCTTGCCCGGCGAGCCGTTTGGGATCGGCATCGCAGATCGCGACAATCTTCGCGTTCGGATGGCGTCGATAGACGTCCAGATGGGTGAGCCCCATCATTCCCAATCCGACTACACCGACTCGTACCATGATCAGTTCCTTCGTGACAGAGGGACGTTCCCCGGAGGCCTCTGCGCTCCTTGGCGCAACGGCGGTGGAGTCTGCGGCGATCAGCCCAGGACTTCGGCGATCTTGCCAGCCGTGACCGGCTGGATCACTCCGCGTTCCGTGATGATCCCGCGAATGTACCGGGCGGGCGTGACATCGAAAGCGGGATTATAGACGGAAATTCCCTCGGGCGCGGTTCGCATGCCAAAGCCCTGGGTAATTTCGGCCGGCGACCGTTCCTCGATGGGAATCCCATCGCCGTCGGGGAGTCGCCGGTCGAAGGTCGTGCTGGGGGCGGCGACGTAGAACGGGACGCCATGTTCGGCGGCGAGCACGGCCAGGCCGTAGGTGCCGATCTTGTTGGCGGTGTCGCCATTGGCCGCGATGCGATCCGCGCCCACCACCACGGCCTGCACTCCGATCTTGCGCATGACGTGGGCCGCCATGGAGTCGCAGATGAGGGTGGCGGGAATGCGGCGCTGGAGCAGTTCCCAGGCGGTGAGGCGGGCGCCTTGGAGCAGCGGGCGCGTCTCATCGACATACACATGCAGCCGCTTGCCCTGGTCCTGGGCGGCGAAGAAGCAGGCGAGTGCCGTACCGTATTCGCTGGTGGCGAGGCCCCCCGCGTTGCAGTGGGTCATCACGTTCCAGCCGTCGGCCAGCAGGTTCGCGCCGTGGTCTCCAATCGCGTGGCACAGCTGCCGATCCTCCTCGTGGATCCGGCGTGCTTCGAGGAGCAGTTCATCGCGAAAGGCGTCGTCGGCCAGGTCCGCAGGCAGCGCGCGAGCCCGGGCCTTCATGCGGTCCAGCGCGTAGAAAAGATTCACGGCTGTCGGCCGGCTCGTGGCCAGCTCGTCGGCGATGCGGTCCAGCCGCTCCCGGGCGTTCGCGCCTCCCTGCGTCTTGAGGCCGACGCAGACGCCGTAGGCCGCGGCGATGCCGATGGCCGGAGCGCCCCGCACGCGCAGCGACCGGATCGCCTCGAACACCGACTCCACCGTGTGACAATCCATGGTCACCAGTTCAACAGGCAAGCGGGTCTGGTCCAGCAGCCGCAGGCATCCCTCTCGGTCGCCCAGCCATTCCGCGCTGACAACGGTCGTTCTCGATTCGGACATGCGTGCGTCGACTCCTGCGAATGAAGATACCCCGAGCGGATTCCTCGAAGAGGCCGCCTGGGCATCAGGCGAACGGATCGGCCAGGGGCATGCCGAACGTCTCGGCGACGGCCTGGTTGGTCACCTGTCCCTGGTGCACGTTGATGGCGGCGGCGATCGGACGACTCTGCCGCGCCGCAGCTTCGATGCCCGTCGCGGCGATGCGCAGCGCCCAGGGCAGCGTGACGTTGCAGAGCGCGAAGGTACTCGTGCGCCCCACCGCGCCGGGCATGTTCGTGACGCAGTAGTGCACGACACCCTCCTCGACGAACGTGGGGTCGCTGTGGGTCGTGGGACGCGACGTCTCGACCGATCCGCCCTGGTCGATGGCGACGTCGATGATCACGCTGCCCTGCTTCATGAGGGCGAGATCCTGGCGCTGGATGAGGCGTGGAGCTTTCGCGCCGGGGATCAGCACGGCGCCGATCACGAGGTCAGCCAAGCGCAGCTGCTCGCGAATTGTGTGGCGATCGCTGAAGAGGCAGTTGACGTTGGCGGGCATGATGTCGTCCAGGTAGCGCAGGCGGTCCATGTTGACATCGAGGATGGCGACGTCGGCCTGGAAGCCGGCGGCGATGCGGGCGGCATTCGCGCCAACGACGCCGCCGCCCAGGATGGTGATGTGCGCCGGAGCCACCCCGGGCACTCCGCCCAGCAGGATGCCGCGCCCCATCTGCGGACGCTCAAGGTACTTCGCGCCCTCCTGGATGCTCATCCGCCCCGCCACTTCACTCATCGGCGTCAGCAGCGGCAGTCGGCCCTGGTCGTCGCGCAACGTCTCGTAGGCCACGCAGGTCGCGCCGCTCGCGACCATCGCCTCGGTCAGTTCGCGACTGGCGGCGAAGTGGAAGTAGGTGAAGAGGACCTGCCCCGGGCGAATGCGCGGCCACTCGGCGGGCAGCGGCTCCTTCACCTTCACGATCATGTCCGACTGGCCGAACACGGTGTCGACATCGACCAGTTCCGCGCCGGCTCGCATGTAGTCTTCATCGGCCAGGCCCGAGCCCACGCCCGCGCCCACTTCCACCAGCACGCGATGGCCGCGTCGCACCAGCTCCTCGACTCCCACCGGCAGCATCGCGACGCGGTATTCGTCGCGTTTGATCTCTTTCGGAACGCCTACAATCATGATGGCACCACCTCGACGTCAAACGTGGTTCGTGGGAAGAGTTGTTCGTGGGAAGCCAGGAGCGAACGGCGGGAACGCGCCCAGCCTCCACCGCATTCGACCAGCGGCGAATCGCCGTCACAAGCGGCGGCCGTTGACCAGGGCTTCGGCCGCCTGTTCCCCGGAATGCACGCACTGGGGAACGCCCACGCCGCGCAGGTAGTTTCCGGCCAGCGCCAGGCCCGGCAAGCCGGCCAACTGGCGTTCGATCGCTTCGACCAGCATCAGGTGGCCGAGTTCATACTGGGGCATCGCGTGCGGCCAGCGCACGACGCGTACCAGTTGCGGCGTACCGGAAGCGTGCAGCCAGTGCTCCACTTCGCCCCGCGCGATGCGTTCCAACTCCTCGTCCGGCGCATCCGTCAGGCCGGGATGGAGCGATCCGCCGAGGAAGACGCGCAGCAGGTGAGAACCCGCCGGTGCGCGCTCGGGGAATTTGTTGCTCGAATAGCTGATGGCGAGCGCCTGGCGATGCTCGCTCGACGGGATCACGCAGCCGAAGGCGTCCAAGGGTCGGCGCAGCTGATCGGCGCGATATCCCAGGCAGACCACCGCGGAACTGGCGGCGGGAATGCGGCTCAGCGATTCGGCCACGGCGGGGCCCGCTTCCTGCAGCACGCGAGCCGCTCCCGTCACGGGCAGCGCCACCACGACGGCATCGAACGCGTTCTCCGCCGCCGCTCCTGCCGAGGGCATCGCCGAGGGTATCGTCGAGGGCGGGCCGGCCACGAGCCAGCGTCCGTCGGCCGAGCGCCGCAGCGTTTCCACGGGCGAGGCGAGCCGCAGTTCGGTGCGTCGCAGCTGGCTGGCGAGGGCCGCGATCCAGGACGACATCCCGTCGCGCGGCGCGATGAACAGGCTGTAGCGCGCGCCGCGATCCTGGCCCGCCTGCCGCGACTGCCGCTCGCGTCGCTGCATGGCGCGGTAGAGGCTGCCATGCTCGCGCGCCATCTGCACCATCTGCGGCAACGCCGCCTGGACGCTGAGCCGATCGGGGTCGGCCGTGTAGATTCCCGACACGAGCGGTTCGACGAGCCGCTCGAACGCTTCGCGTCCCAATCGCCGCGTCGCGAACTGCCGCAACGACTCTTCCTTCGCCTGCTTCGGCTCGCGAATCCACGGCTCCAAGCACAACCGCAGCTTCCCCCAGGGGCTCAGCAATCGCGACCGCAGGATGGGCGAGAAACGCGACGGAGCCATCAGCTGGAAACCTTCGGGCACGGGATGGAGTTCACCATGCCAAGCCACATGCGCGCCGCGATGCCGTTCGGCCGTCGGAATCAGCATCGCTCCCAGTCCCAGTCGTTCCGTCAGCCGCTCGGCCCACGGAGCGGAGGGGCCGCGGAGGAAGTTGTCGGCCGCCTGCTCGACCATGTACCCGGATTCGCGATGCGTCCCCAAGATTCCGCCCAGACGGTCCTGGGATTCGAAGAGCACCAGCGAAGCCTCGGGGCAGAGCGTCTCCAGTCGCAGCGCAGCGGCGAGCCCCGAGATGCCGCCTCCCAGAATGGCGACTCGTTTCGGCAAGGCCGATGGATCGGGGACCGAGTAGTTCATGCGAGCATCATAAGAAATCGAAACGTTCCCCGGGAGGTGCCGCGGCTCGCTGCGACAGGCCGCCACCGCCCCGGTTCCTCGCAAAACCGGAGCGAAACCAGCGTGATGCCGCGGGGCGCCCCGGATGTCCTGTGTGTCCGCGACATGGCGAGGCATTGGGCCGGACGCTTCCCACTTGATTCCGCGGCAGCTCTTTGTCACAACCTAAAGTCCGATGGACGGGCGTTGGCGCCGCCAGGATGGCCGCTCGACTCCCTCATCCACACCCCCCTGCCCCGCCCCATTCGACCCGCTGGAGTCCCAGCCTTTGAACATCGGCCCCACGACGATTGAAGACACTTTCGCCGAAGCGTTTGGGATGCACTACACGCGTCTGGTCGTCACGGCGGAGGATGGCGAATGGCTGGAGGCGGGCTTGCGCGAATTCTGCGGCTACAGCACCTCCGTGATCGCCTGCGACCTGGAGGTGGGTATCGAGCAGTGGCTGTCGAGCGATGCGACTCCCGATGGCCGTCCGGGCGCGAGCGTCCTGTGCTTTGGTTTCACGCGCGACGCGTTGGCCAAGGCGGTGCCGATGCGCACCGGGCAGTGCCTGATGACCTGCCCGACAACGGCCGTCTTCAACGGACTGTTTGACACCGAGAAGAAGATCCCGCTCGGCAAGTCGATTCGCTTTTTCGGCGATGGATACCAGAAGAGCAAGCGGCTGGAGGGGCGGCGTTACTGGCGCATCCCGGTGATGGATGGCGAGTTCCTGGTGGAGGATCAGTTGGGCGCGGCGAAAGGCGTGGGAGGCGGCAACCTGATCGTGCAGGGACGAACGCTGGCGGCCGTGTCGGCGGCCGTGCGTCGCGCGGTCGCGGCCATTCGTGAAGTGCCGGGCGTGATCCTGCCGTTTCCGGGCGGAGTCGCTCGCAGCGGCAGCAAGGTCGGTTCGCGCTACAAGGGCCTGCCCGCCTCCACGGCCGACAGCTTCTGCCCGACGCTGCGTTCTCGCGTGGAAAGCCGACTGCATCCCGACGCGTGCTACGCGATGGAGATCGTCATCGACGGCACCGACGTGCCAGCGGTCGCCCGCGCGATGCGGGCGGGCCTGAAGGCCGCCGCCGGTGAACAGATCGTCGCCATCAGCGCTGGCAACTACGGCGGGAAGCTCGGCAAGTTCCACTTCCCGCTGCAGCGACTGGACGAACTGGTCGGCTGACGAAGGGGACAGTTGCCCGCCCAAGCATGGAAGACGTGGCGAGCAACCTCTAAGCCGCGCGACGGGGCCGCTGCAGTCCGTCGTCCTCGGAACGGAAGATCTGGCCGACCAGCGAGGGCATCGAGAGCTTGCCCGCAACCGGCGAGGCGTCCGAGGCGGCCGGAGCTTCCGGCTCGCCCATCGAGTACACGTGCACGTCGCGCTGCGGAAACGGAATCGTGAACCCGTGCTCGTCAAATCCCAGCTTGATCTTCTCGGTCAAACGCCACCGCACGTCCCAGTAGTCGCAGTTGCGCACCCAGGGACGCACCACGAAATTCACGCTATGGTCGGCCAGTTCGTGCACGGCCACAACCGGCACCGGATCCTGCATCACCTGCGGATCGGACTTCACGAGCTCCTCGAGGAATCGCTTCACGGCCTGCAGGTCGTCGTTGTATCCACAGCCGACAACCATGTCGACGCGTCGCGTGGGCTTGGAACTGTAGTTCGTGATGTTCCCGCTGGTGATCGCGCTGTTGGGCACGACGATCTCGATGTTGTCCGGCGTGCGGAGCATCGTGCTGAAGACGTTGATCTCCTCGACAATCCCCTTGGTGCCGGCCGCTTCGATCGAGTCGCCTACCTTGAAGGGCCGGAACAGGATGATGAGCACTCCGGCGGCGAAGTTCGAGAGAGACCCTTGCAGGGCCATGCCGATGGCGAGGCCCGCGGCCGCGAGGACGGCGGTGAGTGACGTGGTGTTGACACCCACGCGGTCCAAAGATGCCAGCGCGGCGGCACAGAGCACGAAGGCGTAGGTCATGCGGCAGACGAAGCGTGCGAGCGTCTCGTCGATCTCCGCGCGGCTCAGCACGCCCCACAGCACGCGCTCCGCCATCTTGGCGGCCATCTTCCCAAAGTAGAAGATCGCGGCCGCGGCGAGGCAGTTGGTGAACAGCTCAGGTCCGCTCTTCACCAGGAACGCGTCGATCCGGGCCTTGAGCCCGTAGAGTCCCAATCGGTCCAGCACCTTCAGCAGCGAGGCCATGTCGGCCAGCACGGGAGTCAGCATGGTCAAGCCTCCTATTCCGGGAACAGTCCGCCAACGCGGGCGGCGGACTGTAGCGGAAGAAGACGGGCCGGGCAATCAGAAATTCAGAGCAGGCAGGCCGGGTGCGAAAGGTTCCGCTCGGGGACTCTTCATTTTTTTACCACGGAAAGCACCAAGAGTACGGAGGCCGATGGGAACCGCCGTGCTCTTGGTGCTCTCGGTGGTTTCAAAAAACACCGCCCCCGGTCACTCCGGCTTGAGCCGCTGGCGGGCCATCTCGCAGTATTCCGCATTGCAGTCAATGCCTGCATAGCGTCGCTGGAGGCGGCGGGCGACGACGGCGGTGGTGCCGCTGCCGAGAAATGGATCCAACACCAGGCCGCCTGCGGGGCAGCCGGCCAGGATACAGTGGGTCACCAGCGATTCGGGGAACACGGCGAAGTGGGCGCCGCGGAACTTCGAGAGCGGGATCGACCAGACGGTGCGTTTGTTGCGTCCCGCCGGATGAAACGCCTGGTCC
>JBIIEC010000592.1:0-2997 GCA_044238045.1 Pirellulaceae bacterium
CGAAGCACCGTCATCAGGCCTGTGGCCGACGATTCGGTGGCCACGGGCAACGCATACCCGGATGACTTGCCAAGCCGGGCATTGAGGTCGCCGGCCGCCGCCGAGAGGAACGCTTGGAACGGCTGGATCTCGGGCGGGTCGACCGGTGTCGGAGCGCCGTCGGGACGCAGATCCGCCACCGTCGCGACCGGCACACCGGGCTGGTCCACCTTCATGGCATGGATCGAATCCTCGGCCACGGAATACAGGTAGTCTCCGATGTAGCCGCTGCGCCGCACCGGCGAGTCGTGCGTCACCTCGCCGACGCGGGCCAAGCCCAGGTTCGACCCCGGCGCCGCCGTGGCGTCGACACTCAGCACCTGCAGTTCATACTCCGTCAACCACTCACGCTTCTCGGCGTATCCGTCGCCATCCTCGTCACGACGCTGCACGTACGACCGCGTGGTCGGAATGGCCAGAAGGCCATGCCGCGCGAAGTAGCCGAACGCATGGTGGTCGGTCTCCGACTCGCTCTGCGAAAACCGCTCGAACGTATACTCATCCACCAACCTCGGCCGCGCAAGGTTGCTCACGTCGAACAGCGATACCTGCGTCGGCCCCCACGCTCCCGCCGGCGTGTTCTTGCCGACCGTCAGCAGGTGCGTCGGATCGATCACCTGCACGTAGCTGGAAAATCCAGGCAGCGTCAGGTGCCCCAGCACGCGCGGCGCCTCGGGGTCGGCCAGGTCGAGCGCGAACAGCGGATCGACGTTGCGGAACGTGACCAAGAAGGCCTTGTCGCCGAGGAATCGCACCGACCGGGTGGTTTCGCCCACGGCCAGGTTCTTAAGCGCCCCGACCGGTTCTAGCAGTCCCCCGTCCTCCCGCAGGACGAACAGGTCGTTCTCGGTCGACCCACCCCATGTGCCCGCCCCGCGATGGCTTACGGTCGTCGCGATGCGGAGGTGGCCGTTCAGTTCGTCCGCCGAAAACTGATTCAGCATCGTGCCGGTCACCTGCCCGGATGCGGCGAACTGCGCGACTCCGGTCTCCCGGTTCCAATCGAACTGCAGGATCCGCGTGACCGCTCCCGCCTCTGCCTCCTGCGCCTGCTCGAACACATAGAAATGCTCCAGCGACGCATACACCTGCGAAGCACCACTGGTGTAGACGCCCGAAGTTCCCGCCAGTCCCGGTTCGTTGCCGGCGATGTTGAGCGACACCAGCGAGACGATCGCTCCCGCCTCGTCGGAAAGCGGCTGGTACACATCCTCGGGCTCATGCACCAGTCCCGCCCGCGCGATGGCTCCATCCGCGCCGTAGCTGACATAGTTCGGCAACGTGTCATCGACGAACCGGCCCAAGTCCGCCTGCACGCGTGCGACGTACTGGTCCTTCGTTTCGTACACGCCCGCGGGCCAGAGCCACGGTTTGTCCTTCGCATCCTCCGGCATCGGATCGCGAATCACCAGCGGTTCCGGCGGAGTCGCCTGGTTCGACAGGGCCACATAGACGAAATCGCCGATGGCCCGCGACTCCACGAAGTTTCCTTCCAGGACCGTCTTCTGCACGAGCTTTGGGTTCGCTCGGTCGGAAACGTCGAGCACCGTGACGATCGTCTTGTATTCGGGTGGCGTCCACGGCAGGAACGGCAGGCGTCCACCGGGCAGGATATCGAGCGGCGCGATGGCCGTGACGGCGCTGATGTCCTCGCCCTCCGCCCGGACCACCGGCGTGTCGATCCCCGGCAGCGCGGGGACCTCCGTGATGTCGGCCATGCGTGAAATCACCGTCAGCCGATCGCCCTTGAGGAACTCCGCCAGCAACTCGCCTTCGATCGGAGTTCGCGACACGACCGCCGCCTGTTCGCCGGGCCACGCCCGCACGATCACCAACTGGCCGCCGGTCAGTGTGTAGATGTAGTCCGAATCGAACTCAACAATATCCCCCTCGTCCACGCCGGCCACCTGCACGTTCGTTTCGGAATGGTTCCGCTGCGTGTCGGCGCTGGGAGCGGCCGTATCGAACATTCCGTTTTCCATGCCCCACCAGAACTGCCCGGAGGGCTGGCCGAACCGGGAGGCGTAGCGTTCCAGCGCGTCGGCAAGGAGAAACTCCTGGTAGGCCGACAGCGAAGCGAACTTCGGGTGCAGCGGCGATTCGTCCGCGCGGACTTCAACCTGCACCTCCGCCTTCAACTGGCCATCCACGGTGTAGACCAGCTTGTCCGTCCCGGTGAAGCCGGCCGCCGCGCGGTAGAGCAGCGACTGGCCATCAGGCCCCACGCGCACCTCCGCACCGGCTTGCGACGCCGTCACGCCGGTGATCTTCTGGGCGCCGCGATAGTCCTTGCCGAAGAGGTCGTTGACCAGGACCGGCAGTTTCTCGGATGCCCCGGGCGCGACGCGGAACCGATCGTCACTCACGCGGCGCACGACCTGCACCGACACCGTGGCTCGGAGGAAGCCGTCAACCGTGTAGGTGAACTGGTCGACGCCATGAAAATCCGCAGGCGGCGCGTAACGAACGCCGCGACCATCTTCCGTCACCGACACCTGGCCGCCCTTCTCACTGGCGCCCACGGAGGTGATCAACCGCTTGCCGAGATAGCCCGACGAGGAACACGCGCCGACCCAGCCGCCGGGCACTTGGAAATCGTTCGCGCGCGGGTCGATCACCGAACCGGTCGAGTTCTGGTCGACCACCCACTGGTCCCCTTGGAGATGCTGCTGCACGCTCGTGGTGACCGACGCCTCGTACTTGCCATCGACAACATACCGGAAACTCACCGGCACGTCGGAGGTCGGCACGTAGCGCAGCGAGCCGCCATCGGCTTGGATCGAGATGCCCGCGTCGGCCGGCACATCCAGCAGTCCCGTGATCCGGCCGGGTCCCGTGTAGCCGCGGCGAAAGAAATCGTTGTTCAGCACGTCCAACGTGTACGCGCGGCCTTCGTTCGCGCAGAAGCTAAACCAGTCGGCGTTGGCCAGCGATTGGACCTGCACGGCCACGGAAGCC
>JBIIEC010000006.1:0-35166 GCA_044238045.1 Pirellulaceae bacterium
CGCCCATTACAACACCGACCCCTGGCACCTCGACACCAACGGTTCTGGCCATGAACTGGCCAGCGGCACGGTCTTCCTGCTGCCCTACTACATGGGTCGTTACCACGGCTTCCTGGCCGACTGATGGAGCGCGGGCGTCCCCGCCCGCACCGGCAGCGTTAGAATCCTGCCCTTGCCGAGACACAATGCCAACTCGTCAGACCTAGGGTCAACGGCACTCCCTGCGGAGCGCGGGCGTCCCCGCCCGCACCGGCAGCGTTAGAATCCTGCCCTTGCCGAGACACAATGCCAACTCGTCAGACCCTGGGGTCAACGGCACTCCTTGCGGGCGAGACGCCCGCGCTCCCATCGGCAGCGTTAGAATCCTGCCCTTGCCGAGAAGCAATGCCAACTCGTCAGACCTAGGGTCAACGGCACTCCTTGCGGAGCGCGGGCGTCCCCGCCCGCACCGGCAGCGTTAGAATCCTGCCCTTGCCGAGACACAATGCCAACTCGTCAGACCCTGGGGTCAACGGCACTCCCTGCGGGCGGGACGCCCGCGCTCCCATCGGCAGCGTTAGAATCCTGCCCTTGCCGAGACACAATGCCAACTCGTCAGACCTAGGGCTAACGGCACTCCTTGCGGGCGGGACGCCCGCGCTCCTCCCCTATTTCCTCATCCGACCGAACCTCCTTAGAATTGGGGTCGCTACTTCCATCTCTTACCCAAAAGGAGTTGTCATCCCATGGCCTACCGTCATCTCGCCGCCTGCTTCGCCTGCCTGGCCGCACTGGCCAGCGGTTGTGGTTCCCAGTCGCCACCCGCCGCCACCTCGGGCGGTACGGCCACGGAATCGCATGACCATGATCACGAACATGCGGCTCCGGCCAGCTTGGCCGACGCCGTCACGCAGATCAAGACGCACCTGACCACCGTCAAGGATGCATTTGCCGCCGGCAAGCCCGATGACTGCGACGATGCACTGCACGAACTGGCCGAAATCCTCGAACAGGTTCCGGAAGTCGCTGCCAAGGACAAGCTGCCCGAGGCCGACGTCGCCGCGATCAAGACCGCGTCGAGCGGACTGATGGATGCGTTGATGAAGATCCACGATGGTTTCCATGACGCGAATGCCAAGGGCTCGACGTATGACGACGTCAAATCCGTGCTCGAGGAGCAGCTCGGCGCTCTCGAAGCCAAGTTGCCGGCATCCAGTGGCGCGGCGCAGTAACCGCGCCGCATCTCCTGCCCATCATGGCACGACCGGGCCGCTCGTCAACCGGCGGCCCGGAGTCGTCCGTCTTGTGGCGGTTACTTGCCTAGCTCATCGGCCAGCGCGGCCGCGTCGTAGATGGAGCGAAGGCTTTCGCGGATCGCGCGGGAGTCGACGGATAGCGCTCGCGCTTCATCATCCGAGTAGGCGAAGTCGAGCACGAGCGACGGCAGGTTGCCGTCGAAGATGATGCCGACCAGTTCGCCGCGCTGGTTCACGACCGGACTGCCGGAGTTGCCGCCGATGATGTCGGCCGTGCTGATGAAATTAAACGGCGTCTCGCCGCGCAGGTTGCCCTTGCGCTGCTCCCACCGCGCGGGCAGTCGAAACGGCTCCTTGCTCGCATGGGCTTCGGCGTGCTCGAACGCGCCGGCCATCGTCGTCCACGGCGGGACGTCACCCGTCGCGTCGCGGATGCCTTTGACCACGCCAAAGGCTAGTCGCAGCGTGAACGTGGCATCGGGATAGACACTTGTGCCATAGGAGTCGAATCGCGCGCGGGCGATCTTCGCATATGCCTGTCGCTGCGGTTCGTCGACCTGCTGCTCGAACTTCGTCCGCAGTTCACGGGCGTAGGCATCGACGGACTGCGCCAGCTGGATCATGGGATCCTGGGAAGCGGCCAGCGCGGCCTTGCCGCCCTCGGCGATCCGCTTCCGTTCCGCCACGTCGGCCAGCCGGCAGCCGGCCACCAGTTCGGCCGCGCGCTGCCGAGGCGACTTGCCGGCCAGCACGGATGCCACCAGCGGATGCCCCTGTCCCGCCTGCTCCACCAACAAGCTCAGCGAATCGGCCAGCTTCACCGTCTCCAAGTCGGCATAGATCGGCGCCGCCGAAAAGAGACTCTGCTCCAGCGATTCGCGACCCGCTTCACCGAACTCCCGCAATCGTTCCGCATTCGGTTTCTGGTCTTCCTCGGCCAATCGCACCAGGGTGCGTGCGATGCCGAACAGTTGCGTGTTGAATGCCGCTCCCACTTCGAACAGGTTGTACTGGACGCGCATTCCCTTGAGGATGTCCAGTGTCTTGTCGACGTCGGACCAAGCGGACCCGGCCGCGGCGGCCAGCGTCGGGCTGTCCGCCACCTGCTTCCGCAACGCGTTCTCGGCCTCGCGTTTTCGCTGCATGACCTGCGGGTCCTGCAGTCCCGCGAGCCCGCCCAGGCGTGCCTTGCGACTGTTCTGGATGCCGAACAGTTCGTCCTGTGCCCGCCGCGCGTTCTCCAGACTCCGTTCCCCGAACGTCGACAGCAGCACTTCGCGCCGCCGGAGGTTATCCAGCTGCTGGGGCATCGTGATGTCGCGCATCATCTCCAGGTGCGACACCGTCAGCGATCGGCTGGTCCGCCCCGGGTGGCCCGAGACGAAAATCAGCTCCCCATCCCGCACCCCCGTGTCACTCCACGCCAGGTGATGCTCGATCTTCGCCGGCTCGCCGTTTTCATAAACGCGGAAGAAACAGACGTCCAGGCAGTAGCGAGGGTATTCGAAATTGTCCGGATCGCCGCCGAAGAAAGCGATGTCATGCTCGGGAGCGAACACGAGGCGCACGTCCGTGTAGCGACGGAACTGGTACAGGTGGTACTGGCCGCCCTGGTACAGCGTCACCACGTCACTGCGGAGGCCTGAACTCTCGCGCGAGTCCTTCTCGATCGTATTCATCACCGCGCGACGCGCCTTCTGCGCCTCGGCGCTGTCCATCTGCGGCGTCACCGCGGCGTTGACCTGGTCGGTGACGTCCGTGATCTTCACCAGCACGTTCAATTCCAGGTCGACACACGGAATCTCCTCCGCCTGCGTTTGCGCGTGGAAACCATCCCGGAGCAGGTTACGCTCGGGCGTGCTGAGCTTGGCGAGGTCGTCGGCACCGACGTGATGGTTGGTCATCACCAGGCCGCGCGACGAGACGAACGAACCCGATCCGCCACTGTTGAAGCGGACGCTGGAGAGCCGCAGGTGGTCGAGCCACGCGTCGGACGGCTCAAAGCCGTGCCGCTCCTTGAGCAGGGCCTTCGGCACCTGGTTGTAGAGCCACATTCCCTCGTCACCGTGGATCACTGTCCCCATCGTGGCCATCCCCATCCATACGCCCAGCCCCAACAGCGCGCTCCGCGCCGCCGATCGGAAGCGTTCCCCTCGGATTAAATCGTGAATCATGCTGCCATCCTCTCTTCGTAAGCGAGTATCCACCGCCGGCGATACGATCATGCTTCCTCGACCGCGGCTGCTCCGCCAGGCCGGCGCACAGCCACCACGATCAGTACCAAGGCCAGAATTCCGAATGCAATCATCGTCGGCCAGCGACTGGCCGACAGGCTGAACCCCGGATCCATTCCCAGCGAACGACTGCCGAAATCAGCGAACCAGCGGTCGACGGCCGGCCCCAGGTTTAGCTTGTCCATCCAGCCCCACTCGTCCGGTGCCAGCCGCAGCGACGCGGCCAGCACGCCCGCCAACGCTCCTCCGGCAATCAGCCCCGAACTCAACAACACCCCCGGACTCGAATCGGACTCACTGCCCGTGTTCCGCCGATCGGCCAGCCAGCGCACCAAGCCTCCCAGAAAGATGGGAAACGACGTCTGGATCGGCAGGTAGATGCCGACGGCGAAGGGCAGCGAGGCTACGCCCGCCAGCTCCATCGTCACCGCGGCCAACACTCCGATCAGCACCAGCGACCACGGCAGTTTCTGGTTCAGGATGCCGTCGATGATGAACGCCATGAGCTTGGTCTTTGGTGCGTCGTATTTGGGCAGCGGGGTTGCGGAGGCCAACGCCGCCGCGCGCTCAGCATCCGTCTTCGCCTCCGCAATGCGCTGCGCATCGGGATCAAGATACTTGAACCGACCGTTGATCGCCGGATCGACAACGTAACGGATAACGCCCGAATCGTCGACGAGGTACTTGCCCGGCGGCACGCTCGGAAACTGCCCTTCGGTCGCGTGCAGCACCTTGTATTCGCTGGTGTCGTCCGAGTGCGGACGGCCCGGTCGTTCCGTCTCCGTCAACTGCGTCACATCCGGCACGCGGTAAGGGGGCAGGTTCTCCGGCAGGTTCGTATAGTGCGTTCCCGCCCGGTTCAGCACCAGCAACGTGCCTCCCAGCACCAGAGCCGAAGTCAGCGCGCCGATCAGGATGCCGTACTGCTGCAGCTTCGGAGTCGCTCCGACCAGATAGCCCGTCTTCAGATCCTGGGCGGTCGTGCCGCCATTGGATGAGGCCACGCAGACCACGGCAGCGATCGTCAGCGCCAGCAGCATGGCCGTCCGGTCCACCTGGTTCAGGAGCAGGAAGATCAGGCAGGTCAGCAGCAGCGTCGCGACCGTCATGCCGGAGATCGGATTGGAGGAAGAACCGATCTCGCCAGTCAGTCGCGAAGACACGGTCACAAACAGAAAGCCGAAGCCCAGCACCAGCAGCGCGGCCGTGAGTCCAAACCAGCTCAACCCCAGCCCGACCTTCGGCAGCACCGTCAGCAGCGTGACCAACAGCAGGGCGCCGCCCAGCACGTAGGCCATGGAGATATCGCGATCCGTCCGCCGCGTTGCGCCATCCGGAGTGCCATCCTTCGCACCGGGATCGGCCGTCGCAGCACGGCCCATTCGCAGAATGTCGGCGACCCCAGCTCGAATCGCTCCACCAATCACCGGTAGCGAGCGGGCCATGCTGATAACGCCCCCCGCGGCCACCGCTCCCGCGCCAATATACAGAATGTAAAAGCTTCGCAGCGCCGACTCGTCCATGTCGCGAATCAGCACCGACTGCGAGGGGTAGAGCGGCTGCTCGAGGTTTTCGCCGAAGAGGGCAATCGCGGGAGCGATCACGAGGTACGCGAGCACTCCGCCGGCGAAGGTGATGCCGCCGATGCGCGGCCCGATGATGTATCCTACGCCCAGCAGTTCCGGCGTGAACTCGCCACCCACCACACCCTTGTGCAGCCCCACGGTCTGGCCTGCCGCGTTGACGCGAAAGAGGTTCCAGTTCGCCACGTCGTGGAAGATCGACAACGGATTCGTCAGCAGTTTGTAGGCGAACGCGAGAAAGAAACCGCTGAAGACGGTGATCGCCGACGAACCGCCACGCTCGCCCGCCACCAGCACTTCCGCGCAGGCAGTGCCCTCCGGATAAGGCAGCTTGCCATGCTGCTTCACGATGAACGCTCGCCGCAGCGGGATCATCATTAGGATGCCCAGCAGCCCGCCCAGCACGCCCACGGTCATCACGCGCCAGACATCCAGTTCGTAGCCCAGCAGCATCAGAGCTGGCATCGTCACGCCAACGCCAAACGCGATCGACTCCCCCGCCGATCCCACGGTCTGGACCATGTTATTCTCGAGGATCGTCGCCCCGCGCATCCGCATTATCCGACTGAAGCCGCGGAATAGGCTGATCGACAACACCGCGATCGGGATCGACGCGCTGACCGTCATGCCGACCTTCAACACGAGATAGAGCGAGGAGGCGGCGAAGACAATGCCCAGCAGCGAGCCGGCGACGACAGCAGGCCAGGTAAACTCACGCACCGACTCGTCGTCGGACGGCACATACGGCTGGAACGCGTCGTGCTCCGGCTTCGCGTCGCCAACCGGCTTGGACACTTTTCCGGCCGCACCCCCATGCGCCTTGCCCGCGTCCCGCGCCGCCGATCCTTCCGGTGGTCGCCCCCCGCCTCGATCCATCTCCTTGCCGGGCTTCGCCATCACTCACTCCTCGTGTGCCACCTCGGCATCCGTGCGTTCACTGACTGCGTTGCCCCCGTGCAAGACTTCCCGGGAGTCGAATCGAGCGACACCGAGCCCGCGTGACTACTTCTCGTCTTTATCTTGCTTCTCTTCCTTGCGGATCACATCCGGCAGCGGCTTGCCGTCGGGAACAAATCGCATCGAGATCGAGTTTACGCAGTGGCGAGTATTCTTGCGTGTGAATCCTTCGCCGAAGAACACATGGCCGAGGTGGCCGCCGCAATTCTTGCAGACGATCTCGGTCCGTTCTCCATCCGCGTCGATATGCCGCTCGACAGCACCCGGGATTTCGTCGTCGAAGCTGGGCCAGCCGCAGTGGCTCTCAAACTTATCGTCGCTCTGATAGAGGGCCGCATTACACTGGCGGCAGATGAACGTGCCGGCATCCTTCAGGTCGGTATACTCGCCGACAAACGGACGCTCCGTACCCTTGCGAAGGATCACACGCGCCTCGGCAGGCGTCAGTTCGTTATATTCCGGCATCTGGACATCCTTTTGCTTGGGCTTTTGCTTGGGCTTCTGCCTCGACTTCTGCTTCGACTTCGCGGACTTGGACGCCGCCGTTCCCGACTCACCCTTCGACGCGTCCTCAGTCGACGCGTCCTCAGTCGACGCATCCTTGGAGGGCGTTTCCGCCGCGGGATCGGCGACCGTCCGAGTCCGCGTATCCTGGGACGTTGGGGCGGGTTCGGCCCCTACAACCATGGGCAGCGTCATCAGCGCCGTCAGGGTCACGCCCAACCACGACCATCGGCTCTTGTGCATTTGCATGTCGATACCCTTTCGCTCACACCTTTTCACCTGAGGCCGGGCGCTTCCAGCTGCCTCCGCCCGCAGGCTCATTATAGCCGCCGCCGCCGCCCCGCACACCGCGACCTGCCTCACCCATCATCGCCTGTGACCCGGCCGCGTCTCCTGCGTCGACTGCGTCGACTGCGCGCCGCAACACGCGGCCTTCGTCCACGAACCGTGACGCATGATCTCCGGCGAGTGTTTGTGTCTGGCCCGCCCGTGCAGCGAATGGTACGCTGCCGCAGCCCGCTCGATACCATCCCCGGATAACGCCGGCACTCCATCCACGCAGGAAGTCGCATGACGCACCCATGGGCTCCATCCCGCTGCACGCGCCGCTGCCTCCACCATGTCGTGGCCCGTCGCGACCTCCTCGGCCTTGCCCTCCTGCTGCTGTCGACCCTGGGGGCGACGAAGATCCCGACCGCTCGCGGAGACGAACGCTTGGCGAGCCCCGGACGGCTGCGGCATGTCGTGGTCTATTCCGAACCCGGCCGATTCGGCGGCTGGCCCGCCAACCATGGCATCTGGAGTTGGGGCAACGAGATCCTGGTCGGTTTCAGCCGCGGCACTTTCCGCGACCTGGGGCCCGAGCGTCATGCCATCGATCGCGATGCACCCGAGGAGCACCTGCTGGCACGCAGCCTCGACGGCGGCGAAACGTGGTCACTGGAGTTCCCGGCCCAGGAGGGATCGCTCATCCCTGTCGGCAAGTCCCTGCACGGCAAGACGCCGCCGGGCCTGACGGAGCGTCCCTGGAGCGACTCGCCCGGCTCCCTTCCCTTCACGCATCCCGACTTCGCCATGACCCTGCGGATGACGGACGTGCACCTGGGCCCCTCGAGATTCTACTATTCCACCGACCGTGGCCATCACTGGCTCGGACCCTTCCGCATTCCGCAGTTGGAAAGCCACGGTGTCGCCGCGCGCACCGACTACCTGGTGCTCGATGCCCAGACTTGCCTGCTGTTCCTCACGGCATCGAAAGCCAACCAGCGCGAAGGTCGTCCCTTCCTGTCACGCACCGACGATGGAGGCCGCACCTGGCAGTTCACCAGTTGGATCGGCGAGGAACCGGCTGGCTACGCCATCATGCCTTCGACCACGCGTCTCAAGAACGGCGACCTGCTGACCGCAATCCGCTGTCGCGAAGGCGATCGCAGTTGGATCGCGCTCTACCGATCGACCGACCTGGGCGCGACGTGGCGTGAAGCGGGCATTCCCGCACCGGATCTGGGCGAAGGGAACCCGGCCAGCCTGATCACGCTGGCGGATGGACGCGTCTGCCTGACCTACGGCCATCGTGCTCCGCCCTACGGCATCCACGCCCGCCTGGCCGACGAACGAGGCGAGCACTGGGGCCCCGAACTGCTGCTGCGGGAGGCCGGCGGCCGCGACATCGGCTACCCGCGCAGCGTCCAGCGGTCCGACGGACAGATCGTGACCATCTACTACCTGCACGACCAGCCCAAGAGCGATCGCTATATAGGCGCCACGATCTGGGAATGACGGGGCCTGAGTTCCCAGCACGCGGCATGTGCTGACTACGAGGATGCCTTCTGTAGGCGGCATGCCCTCCCTCGACATCACGCCGTCTTCAGTCGTCCGCGAGTGCTCCATTCTCCGCCAGGAACTTCAACTGCCGCACGATCTGACGATCCCGCAGCGCGACCATGGCATCGGGGTCGCGGTTCGACCAGTCGAGCAGGCCTTGGCCGGTTCGCATGCCGAGCCGACCTTGGTCGAGATGCTCCTGGATAATTGGCATCGTGCCAGCGGTGCGATCGAGATCTTGCATGAGATACGACTGAATCTGGCTGACGAGCGGGATGCCGACGAGGTCGGCGTTCGCGCAGGGTCCCAGCGCAGGCAGCCGGAGCGCAAAGGTCAGGCGGGCCACGAGGTCGACGTCCTCGGCCGTGCAGATGCCGCGTTGGACGAGCGACAGGGCTTCCCGCCACATCGCATGCTGCAGGCGATTGCCGATGAAGCCCAGCACATCCTTGCAGACCACCGGCACTTTGCCGGCGGCGCGTAGCAGCGAGCAGGTCGTCTCCACGATGCCCGCGTCCAGCTTGTCGGTGCTCACGACCTCGACCAGCGGCATCAGGTGCGGCGGGTTCCAGAAATGGGCTCCCACCAGCCTTGTCGCCAGGCCGCTGCGATCGCCCATCTCCGTAATGCTCAAGCCGCTGGTGCACGACGCGATGATCGCTCCGCGCTCCGCCAGCGGACGAAGCTTCGTCATCAGGTCCACCTTCTGGTCCATGTCCTCAGCCACGCACTCCAGCACGAAATCGGCGTCGCGCTGCACGTCGTCCAAACGGTCGGTCAGGGCCACTTCCCGAGTCGGACCGGCGGGCGGCTCGAAATGCTCGTCAAGAAACGCCACCATGGCGGCCAGCTTCCCGGGCACGGCATCCAGTTTGCGGGCGTCGCGCGCCCAGAGTTGCACTGCAAAGCCGGCTCGCGACAAACAGACAGCGGCGGCGGCTCCCATCTGGCCAATGCCCAGCACCGAAATAGATTCAATGGATTGCACGAGCGAACGGTCCCTGGAAAAAGAGTGGCCTGCGAAGGAGTGAGCCCTGCGGATCTTCGCGGATGGAAGACGCCGAGGCCCCTCAATTTAGCATCCGCAACGTTTGGAGGGATGAACGTGCGGCCGATTCGTCTAAGTCACCATGCGAATCGGCTGTCCGCTGGCGGCGGAATCGTACGCAGCAAAGACGGCCTGCATCGTCTTGAGGTTGTCCTTGCCATGCGTTTCCGCCTCGCCCTCATGCCGCAGCGCGGCCAACAGGTTGCGGATGCACGGCACCATGCTGGCCTGGGCGACGGCATACTCGGGGTCGACCCAGACGGACCGCTGCGGCAGGACGCGTGACCGATGCGTTCCCTCGGCCGTTGTCACATGCACCCAGCACCCCGGCGTCGTCTCGATGCTGCCTCGCTCGCCTTCGATGAAGACCAAAGTCTCGGGAAAGCACTCCTTCTCCAGCGGCGTCTCCGCGTAGGCCATGTTGACCATGACCGACTGCCCGGAAATCATGCCCAGCAGGATCGTCGCCACATCCTCGCCACGGATGTCGGGATGCACGCGCTGCGTTCGACAATAGACGGTCTCGATGTCCCCGAAATAACAACGGGCCAGGTCCAGCAGGTGACATCCCATGTCGGCAAGGATGAAGCGTTCGTCGGTGCGCAGGTTGGGCTGGTTCGCGTAGACGTCGAACCCGGAGATCATGTCGATCCGCGCGCGAAACGGTTGGCCGATCGCTCCGGACTCAAGCACCTCCTTCACGCGGCGCAGGGGAGCCTGCCAGCGCCAGTTCTCGTGGACCAGCAGCGGCACCTTGGCCTTCTGCGCCTTGCGGACCACGCGCTCACACGCTTCCCGACTGGCGTCCAGCGGCTTCTGGCAGATGGACGGCAGCTGGTGGGAGATCGCCAGCTCGATCATCGGCACATGGCCGGGGATGCTGGTGACGATGTCGACGAAGTCGAGCGACTCCTGCTTCATCATGGTCGCCGCGTCGGAGTAGCTGCGGGGAACCCGGTATTGTTCGGCGAGGCGCGCGGCCTTGGCTTGGTCCTGGTCGCACACGGCGACACACCGCGCGCCGGGAACCTGCTGCCAAGCGGCCAGCTGGTACTGCGCCCAGAAACCGGCTCCAATCATCGCAAACGAAAGATCGCCCATGATGTCCGCCTTTCTTGCCCGCTTCCAGAAACGAGCTGCCGTCGCCTTGGCGCGAGATTGATCGGCCCCCACGGCCGATCGCAATCATGCCGGTTCTTCGGCCGGACCGAGCTTCGCGGCGCTCAGGACCTGGTCCAGCGCGGATGCTTCATCGCATCGCGGTTCACTATGTATCGAGGCGTTTCGCCCCGCGCCACCTGCACAAGGCTGGTAACGGCCCCGCGCCCCATGCCCCGGAAGCACTCGTCGGTCCATGCCAGCGAGTGCGGGGCCACGATCACGTTTTCCAGTTGCAGCAGAGGGTCCTGCGGATCGATCGGCTCCTTCTCGAACACATCCAGGCCCGCGCCCAGGATGCGTCCCTCGCGCAGGGCCTCGTAGAGCGCCGCTTGGTCGACAATGGGCCCGCGAGCCACGTTCACCAGGAACGACCGCCGCTTCATCATGCCGATCCGACGCGCATCGACCAGATGGTACGTCGACTCGTTCAGTGCGCAGCAGACCACCACATAGTCGCTCTCCGCGACCAGCTCATCGACCTCCACCAGCGTCACGCCCTGCTCGCGACATTGCTGCTCCGACGCGAACGGATCGGCGGCCAGGATCCGCATGTCGAGCGGCGTCGCCAGTCGCGCGAGGTCGGCGCCGATATTGCCGTAGCCGATGATGCCCAGCGTGGCACCCGTCGTGCCTATTCCCGTGTAGTCCAGCCGATCACTCCAGCGACCCGTTCGTGTCAGTCGGTCCTTGATCCACAGTCGATGGGTCAGCGCGAGCACCAGCGTGAGCGCGGCGGCGGCCACGGGGCGGCGCACGCCATCGGGTGTGATCGTCAGCAGCACGCCCTGCGCGGTACAGGCCGGCACGTCGATCGTGTCGTAGCCTACGCCCATGCGGGCCACGATCTTCAGCCGCGGCGACTCGCCCAGCGTACGCGCGGTCACCCGCGGGCCAAGCACAAACAGGCCATCGTACTGCTGCGCCGCCTCCGGCTCGATCTCGGTAGAAAACTGCGGCAGGTACTCCCAGGCGATCCCGGCTTCGTCGAACATCTCCAAGCCGACATCGCCGAATCCGTTCGTGCCGTCGGCCTTGAGAAAATCACGCGTCACTCCAACCCGAAACATTCCCTGCTCCCCGCGCCGGATCATCGACGCACGCCTCAATTCCCCCGCAGCTCCTTGCGCCGCACGCACTCGCGTCCGGTCGCTTGAAATCCGCGCTTTCCTTCCAGTCCACGCCGTACCGCTGCGCGGTTGCCGAGCCGTTTTCCTGCGCGAAGGGCGTCAGGATAGGCCGCTGACCAACGCATGTCAATCATTTGCGACCGGAGACATGGGCGATGAGACGACCGTGGCGGACGGGGGACTGCGGGAGGGCCACCGAGCGTATCATGCCGGGTTTGCCGCGGCGTGCACGGCGACCTCCAGCGTCACGCCGGCCGCTCGCAGGCGTTCGACCAGCACTTGGCCCAGGGCCGTCGCGGGCGTGAGCACTCCGCCACGCGTCGGGCCGCCCGGCAGGCTCTCCTCCTGCAAGGCAATCGCCAGCGCCGATTCGCAGACGAGCCGGGTCGTGGCGCGATTTCCGGGATCGCCGGAGTCGGCGACGCGACACCGGACGACTTCGCCGCTTGGCAGTGTTCCCGCGAGATCGCAGCGATACCAGCCCCGGTCCATCACCTGTCGCGAGGGTCCCTTTCCTGGCTTCGGCACGATCCACCGCAACAGCGCCCGCGTCAGACGCATGTCCATCATCCACTGCAGGCTCTCCTCCGTGATCGCCAGCGCTCGCGCCGTTGCCGACCTGCCGCGACGACCCAACGACAGGTATTCACGGTAGGCGAATCGCTTCCCGTAGCCCTCCCCCCAGCTCGCGGCCAGCGAAGCCGAGCGGCGCACGACGCGGGTATTGATCGGCCCCATGAAGAAGGGAGCGGTCCAAGCCTGGAACAGGGGATGGTACGTCGCACTGCGCGGATCGAGGCTGGCGGCCCGCACCTGCTCGTCCGGTGCCGGGCCCTCATTGAGCAGGAACGGGTCCGCCACGCGGCGGATCTGGCCTGTCTCGTGCAGCAGAAAGACCGTCGCCATCGTGCCGCCGTTGAGGCCTCCTGAAACGCGATAGCAACTGTCCAGCGGACCACATTCGATGCCTCGCTGCTCCCGCAGGTGTTGCACGACCAGCCAGACGCCCAGGTCGGCCGGCACCGAATCGAATCCGCAGCACGGAACGATACGCGTACCGTCCGCAGCAGCCTGCGCGTGGTGCCGGTCGATCAGGTCGCGCACCCAGGGCGTCTCGCCGGTGATATCCACGTAGTGCGTGCGCCGCTCGACGCATGCGGCGACCAGCGCGCTGCCGTACCGCATGAACGGCCCTGCGGTGCTCAGCACGACGCGCGTCCGCGCCGCCAACGCCTCGAGCGCCCGCGCGTCGCCGCCTTCCGCCGCCAGCACCGGCGTCGACTCGCATCCTTCCTCCGACAGCACCTCTCGCAGTCGCGACGCGTCCCGGCCCGCCACCGCCCAGCGAAGCGTATCCGGCGCATGGCGGGCGAAGTAGGCCACGGTCTGCCGTCCCACGAAACCAGTCGCGCCGTACAGCACCACGTCCAGTTCACGCGATTCCATGCGTCCCCTCGCTTAATCCAGGACCCCACTAACGTTTCGGCGACAAGGCCTCGGCCGGCCAGTCGCGGAGGCCCACGATCGGCAGCGCGAATTCGAACGCGGGCCCCTCGTCGACCGTATCCGCGGCGCGGAAACACTCGTGGATCTTCTTCCTTCGGTCAGGCGTCGCTACACTGCCAGCCTGGTTCGTCCAGAGGCCCAGCCGCAGACCGCCTTCCTGCGCATGATCGACATGGCGATGCAGGATGAAAGCGTCGATGCCCGGTTCGTCGCGAACCAGCCGGTAAGCGTAACAATAGGCGGCCGCCTGCACGCTTTCGCCGTCGGGTCCGTCCGGCGTATGAAATCCCTGCTCGCTGAGGATCACGCGCCGCGGAAGCCCCTCATGTCGCAGCTCCTCACGTCCCAGGAACCGCGTCAGCACGGGTAGGTTGCGAAAGGTGATGCGCGGCGTATCATCGGCGTCGGTCGCCGAGCGATCGTTCCAGAACCGCGGCTCGAACAGATTCTCGGGATAGGGGTGGAAGGCAACATGCCAGTCGTAGTCGCCGCCCGCGCGTGCCAGCCGCGCGAACTCCTCCAAGAATGGCCGACCCGCGAAGCTCTGCTGCTCATCCCCTCCCTCATAACGCATGTTCCAGTGGTGTTCGAGCGACACATAGACCCGCGCCCACGTCGAATGCCCGCGCACGCTTCCCTGCGTGATTCGCACCGCCTGTTCATAGTCACGCGCGAACTCCGGCATCGCCACGCGACCCCGGTTGCTCCAGAACCAGTGCGAGTTGACTTCGTTGCCCACGATGTACCCCGCGACACAACCGTGGGGCGAATTCCCGCCCGCGTAGCGTTGCGCGAGCAGGTCGATGGCGGCTGCCAGCCAGCGCCGGCCCTCGGGCGTCACCGTGTTGAACGCGCCCAGATGATTGGGCGCCGCGCGATCGTAAGCCGGGTGCAGCATGCGGCGGTTCACCGACGCATCCGGATGCTCGTAGACCAGCAGGATCAGGTAGACCAGCACACCGCGTTCGGAGAGCGGCCGGATCAGCGCGTCGTGTCGCTCCAGCACGTCCCGGCGAAACCGGTAGACTTCGCCCGCATACCGATGTTCCAGCGTATTCGCCAGCTCGCCCGCGCTGCCTACGCCTTCCGGCGCGACCAGTTCGCTGAGGTTCACGTTCAAGCCCGCGTGCTGCACGCCGAGCGTGACGGCATCGTCGATCATCTGGACCTGCAGACCCTTCTTCGAGCGAACGCGCGTGAATGGGTTGTCCTTCCCCGCGCCGTCGCCTGGCCCGGCCGCGTGCTCGGTCGCATCGGTCGACGTCCGTAACGCGGCGATGCCCAAGCCGAGGGCCGCGATACTCCCCGCCATCACCTGCCGGCGCGTCCACCGGCTCGAACGCTTGTGTCGCATCGTGCGCTCCCGGCAGCTTCAGCTGAAAAAGACCCGCGCGGCCGTCTTGCGGAGCAGCCATTCGCGATCCTCCTGCGTCAGGAAGCCCAGCCCCTCGCGCAGCAGGTCGATCGACGCGCGGTAGCTGTGGCCCGGATCGACCTGGAACGGGCAGTCGCTGGCCCACATCAGCCGTTCGGCGCCGAAGGTGCGCAGCAGTCGCTCGATCATCGGGCCCAGATCCTGGTACGGCTCGCACTTCTTGCCCAGCGCGTAAAACGCCGAAGTCTTGACGGTAACCTGCGGATGCTCCACGAGCCGGCAGAGGTTGTCGAGATCGGCCGCGCGCATCTGTCCATCAACGCCGATGCGCGCGAAGTGGTCGATCACCACCGGAGTGCGAGGAAACTGTCGGCACATGCGATCGACGGAGGGCAGGAAGGAGGCGTCGATCAGGTGGCACATGGCCAGGCCCTCGTCGCCGCCGCATTTCCACATCGCCCGCATCGCGTCCGTGTCCAGCCAGCGATCGGGTGTCTTCCCGTCGGGCTGGATGCGGAAACCGCGCACGCCGTGCTTCGCCAACTCCCGCATCCGTTCCGCCGGCCGATCCGCCGGATCCACGATGGCCACGCCCCGATAGACGCGCGGTTCCTTGGTGATCACATCCAGCATGTAGCGGTTATCGTACTGGTAGTAGCTCATCTGGATCAGCACGACGCGATCAACGCCGCAGGGCGCAGCGTGCGTCATCAATTCCTCGGGCGTGAAGCTCGCGGGTCGCATGTCCTCCCGCCGGTATCCTGACGCCAGTGGATACCGCTGCAGGTCGGGCGTCCAGACGTGCACATGGGCGTCGATGAAGCCCTCCGACTTCGCGTCGGCCCCGACCCGATGCGCCTCGCCAGCGACGACCAGGCCGCTGGCGATAGCCGCGCCGGCCCGCAGCGCCGTGCGGCGACTGCAGCGCGGCGACAAAGCCTGCCCCGCGCGCTGGGCAACTTGCCGAGTCTCATCGCCGTTCGCCTGGCCATTCGCCTGGCCTCGCGTTGATTCGTTCGCTTCCCGCATGGTCACTCCTTGGACTTCACAGTGGATATTCCGCGTCCCTACCGCTACGGACGGCAACCCGGGCTTGGCCCGCGCGCTTTTCCCGCCTCCACGCACCAGTCGTCAGCCGAACAGTTCGTCGATCGCCTGGCCGGGGCGCACAAAATGAGGCCGGCCATTCACATCGGGCAGCGTCTGCTCGGCTGGCACTCCCAGTGCATGGTAGACCGTGGCGATGAGGTCGGCCGGGGTCGTTGCACGTTCGCGCGGGTAAGCGGCGTGCGCATCGGACGAACCGTAGACCTGACCGCCGCCGATACCCCCGCCGGCCAGCACACTGGTAAAGCAGTTCGGCCAATGGTCGCGGCCGTCGCGACCCGCGCCCGCGTCGCTGCTGACCTGCCCGATGCGCGGCGTGCGACCGAACTCGCCAGTCCACACGACTAGCGTTTCGTCCAGCAACCCGCGTTCCTGGAGGTCCTCGAGCAGTGCTGAAAACGCCTGGTCGGCGACGGGCATGAGGCGTTCACGGAGGTCCACGAAGTTGCGGCTGTGGGTGTCCCAGTATACGCTGACGTTCTTGATTCCATCGTTTGGCCAGAACACGGTCACCAACGGGACCTCGCGCTCGATCAGGCGACGCGCCTGCAGCACCGACTGCCCGTGCGGGTTCATGCCGTAACGTTCTCGCACGGCCAGCGGTTCCTCGTCCAGCGCGAAGGCACCGCGTTTCTGGGACGACGCGGTCAGCAGGTCGTAGGCGCGGCGGCTGTTCTGGTCCCACGACCTGAAGACCTCCGCCGGCACACGCGCCTGCCGGTCGAGGTCCGCGGCCAGTTGCAGCCGATCGGCGATGCGCGCGACGGAAAGTTCCGGTCGGATCGTCAACTCTCCCACCTGGTAGTCGGGCCGATGCGGATCGTGGTCGATCGTCATGGGATCGTAGAGCGGTCCGAGCCAACCGGCGAACTGGCCCTGGCTCTGTTCGACGAACCGCGGCACTTCGTTGTCGAGTTTCGGGCGCATGGAGACGAACGGTGGCAGTTCGCCGGTCGCTCTTCCGAGTCGCGCGAGTACGGAGCCGATATGCGGCCACTGCTGCTGTCGATCGACCGAACGCGGCGGTGCCTGGCCCGTCAACAGGAAGTGGGTGGCCGAGGTATGGTCGCCGTTGTTGTGTGTCATCGACCGCACGATGGCCAGCTTGTCCGTGTGCTGTGACAACTGCGGAAAGTGCTCGCAGATCTGAATGCCGGGCACACGCGTCGCGATCGGCTTGAACTCGCCGCGTATCTCCGCCGGCGCATTCGGCTTCATGTCCCAGGTATCTTGCTGGGCCGGGCCGCCCCACATGAAGAGCAGGATGCAGGCCTTGGCACGGCCAAAGGTCCCGCCCACGGATCGCGCGGGCAGGGTCTGTGCGCGAGCGCGGCCGGCGAGCAGCTCCGGAAGCGTCAGGCCAAGCAACCCGAGGCTTCCCGCGCGAAGCACATCACGCCGCCGAGGCAGGTGAACCGCCTCGGTCACGGATCGCGATGGTGGATACGGCTGCGGCATCGGTCTTCAATCGGGTGAGGGCAGACATCTGGCAAGGGCAGGCAAACCGGGCCTGCGCGGGGCGGGCCTCCGCGCGGAACGGGCGCGACGAACCGGATTGCCACGCTCCGGTCCGCTTTCACCCCGAACTTGGGGCACTTTTCGTCCGTCGGGCCAACCACCCGGTATGGCGGCGAGGCGGGCAGGCGGTAAGGCGGACGGCGGGGCGGGACGGCCTTCGCATCGTAGCGGAGGTTGCATGCGGAAGCTAGTCAAGCCCGCGGCCGTCCACTGGCTTTGACATCGCGCCCGAAATTCTGCCATCATGAAGGCAGGGCGAGGTCAAACACCCAGGGAACGGGCCGATGTTGCGCACGCTGCTGTACATTCCGAACGAGATTGCGGGCCTGCCGGTGTTTGGCATGGGCTGGGCCGTGGTCCTCTGGCTGCTGGTGGCCGGCGCATTGCTGGTGCGCGCCTGGCGAAAGGCGGGATGGAATGAGGAATGCAGCAGCCAGCTGATGGTGATGGCCCTGGTGTCGGTCGTGCTCGTCTGGGTGCTGCCGAATGTCGTGGAGCCGATCCCGGCGGGCTCGAACGTGTTTCCTCCGGTCGCGGCGGTCGAAGGGATTCCCATCCGCGGCTACGGCATGATGCTGCTGCTGGGTGTCGTTTCGGGAGTGAGTCTCGCCGCGTGGCGCGCGCGCCGTGCGGGACTCGATCCGGAAGTCATCCTCGCGCTGGCCTTCTATATCGTCATCGGTGGCATCGTCGGCGCGCGGCTGCTGTTCATCTTCCAGTACTGGCACCTGCTGCGCGGCCCCACGCTGCGCGAGACGCTGGTCAACCTGTTCAGCGTCGACAAGGGCGGCCTGATCGTGTATGGCTCGCTGATCGGCGCCGCGCTCACCTTCCTGGTGTTCTGCTGGAAGTATCGCATCCACCCGCTGCCACTCGCCGACCTCATCGCGCCCAGCATGGCCCTCGGACTGGCGCTCGGCCGCGTCGGCTGCCTGCTCAACGGCTGCTGCTTCGGAGGTCCCGCGCATCTGCCGTGGGCCGTCACCTTTCCGCAGGATAGTCCTCCGTACGAATCGCAGAAAGAGTCCGGAACCCTCTACGGCCTGCGTCTGGTTGCAAACGAACAGGGGGAGGCGACTGTCGCCGAGGTGTTGCCTTCCGGCGCCTTCGCGGCCGCAGGGCTGCGCATAGGCGATACGATCCTGGCCATCAACGGCCAGCCGGCCCGGGGCCTGGCGGGCACGCGCGAGCTGCTGCGAAGCAGCCCGTCCCTGCCGCAACTGTCACTGGCCGACGGCCGTCAGGTCCGCGCCAGCGACAGCTCCCTGCCGGCGCGTTCGCTGCCCGTGCACCCCGCCCAGCTGTATAGCGCCCTGAACGGACTGATCCTGTGCGGAGTGGCCTTGGCGTTCTACCCGTTCCGCCAGCGACACGGCCAGGTCATCGCCCTGCTGCTGACTCTGTACGCGATCACGCGATTCATGGAGGAGCGGATCCGCATCGACGAGCAGGCGTTGCTGGCTTCGCTGACGATGTCCGAGGCCATCAGTGTCGGGCTGGCCATCGCCATGAGCCTGCTGTGGATGTATATCGCGAGCCAGCCTCGGATCGGCGACACTTGAAGGCAACCTGGCCCTGTCTGATTCTTGCCTTTTCCCGGGAACCCAGGCGGAGTCGTTCGCGTCCAAGGAGTGTGGGGAGGCATCGGTGACGGACGAGGACTGGTCGGCCATAGAGCGAACATTGGCGGGCGATGCGGATGCGTATCGACTGCTGGTGCTGCGCTATCAGGACCGTCTGTTCAACTCGCTGTTCCAAGCCAGTCGCAGCCGCGAGGACGCCGAGGAGGTGACGCAGGAGGCCTTCCTGCAGGCCTACCGGCGGCTCGGCAGCTTCGAGGCGCGGGCGAGTTTTTCCACCTGGCTCTACCGCATCGCCTTCAATCTATTGTATTCCCAGCGCCGGCGACAACGGCGAGTCGTTTCGCTGGATGCGTTGCCCAACCCGGATGTGGTCGACAGGCGGGAGCCGCCGGAGGCCGAAATGGAGCGTCAGGAGCGGGTGCAGCTGGTGCACCGGGCACTCGACCAACTGCCCGACGAACAGCGTTCGATCCTCGTGCTGCGCGAGCTGGAGGGCTACGACTATCGCCAGATCGCCGACGCGCTGGAGCTGCCGCCCGGCACCGTCCGCAGTCGCCTGCACCGCGCTCGCCTGCAGCTGCGCGAACACCTCGATCGATTGCTGGCGGATCGACCGCCCGACCGATCGGCCGACACGCGCTCACCGTTCCCCACCTAGATCCCCATCGTACACTGCCCGGCTATCGGACTTCGCCACCCTGGGCGACTTCCCTCCCGTGAGGCTCTTCCATGACCAACTCTCCAACCCCACTACCCGACGACTGGCTGAGTGCGTTCCTTGACGGCGAACTGAGCGATGCCGATCGCGCGCAGGTGGAGGCGTGGTTGGCGCGGGACGCTTCGGCGCGGGCGCGGCTGGAAACGCTGCGGGCCGTCGGCCAGGAACTGCGCGCGCTGCCCCGCGCGGAATTGCCCCGCGAAGCATCCGAACGACTACTGGAATCATTGAAGCGCGAGCCCGCGGCGCGGCATGCGGGGAAACCCGCCCACAATTCACGCCGCCGCTGGGCGTACGTGCTCGCGACCCTCGCGACCGCGGCAGCCGTCGCCCTGCTGGTTTCGCCACGGGGCGAGCAGGACACCCAGGTGAGCCAGTCGCCTGCCCTAGGGAATGCGCGCCGAGAAGAAGCGACCTTGCGTGATACGAAGTCCGCCGATCGACGCAGCGAAGACGTCAACGCAGGCGACCACTCACGATCCGCGCTGGAACGGGAACAACCACTCGCGACGCCGAGTCGCGAAGCCCTGCCGGCTGCGGATGCGCCGGCCATCGCTGCTGCGGCTGCGGATGCGCCGCCTGTCGCTGCAGCGGCTGCGTCCGATGCGCCGGCCGAAGTGGCGGCTGCAGCCGCCGGTCCGCCCGACAAGGCAAAGATGAAGAAGGCAGGTGACGGCGGTCTGACACCTGCCGCGCCCGCGTCGGCAGCCGCCGCCATGGCAGCACCTGATCCGGCGGGGGAGCTGGCGGCGGACGAGGCGGGCCAGGTCGCGTCCGACGTCGGGCTGACTCTTGTGGAGGTCGAGGTCGAGTCGGAACAGCGGGACGCGCTGCTCCAGCAACTGGCCGAGGGTCTGGCGGACGACTTGGCGAGATCCCTTCCACAGGAAGGCCTCGACACGAAGGATACCTTCTATGTCGATGCAGAAGGGAGCCACTGGATGGTCGTGGCCATGGACGCTGCGGCGCTGCTCCAACGTCTGGAGGCGTGGCCGCAGGCACGCGTGACGAGCAAGGATCTCGCCGGCGAATCGACCGCCACGCAGCGAGGTGCCGTGGAAGCCACCCGCCGTGCAGCCCCGGTCGCCGCGCCCGCCGCGACACCGGCCCCCCGGACGCTCCTGCGCATTCGCTAGACGGCATCCCTCTTTCCGAAGCGTGGCCAGCCGTCCAGGCCGCGCGCCACCCAGCGATTTCCTTTCCGGCCGCCCGGCCATCCACGCCGAGCGGCTCTCGCTTCGACTTCTTGCCTCGTCGCGTCTAGCGGCGACGGCGCATCAGCGGCAGTGCGCCGAGCAGCATCAGCACGCCGGTGGCCGGTTCCGGCACCGCCGATACGGCCGCGCGCGGACCGGCTTCGTAGCCACCCGCTTGGAACGCCGTGACGAAGTCCGAGCTGCTGAACTCGGCGTCGCCGTTCCAATCGCCCGTAGCCCAGGTCGAATTGCCCGCGGTCGCGTCTTCGTACTGGCCGGACTGGAAGACGGAGACGAAGTCGGTACTGTTGAACTGCCCGTCGAGATTGGAGTCACCGAAGTAGGTCTTGCGCAGCGAATTGACCCACACTTCGCGATCGCCGTTGTTAACCAGCTTGTCATTGTTCAAATCGAACGATGCCGAGTTGGTGCCTTTGCGCGCTTCGGTCGACAGCAGGTCGATGTCCTTGGCGGTCAGCTGGCCATCGCCGTCGAAGTCGCCTGCGACCGCAGCCAGCTTGCCTGTGGCGTAGTCAAACGCGGCCTTGACCAGTTTGCGTCCATCGGCGGTGAGACGGTCGAAACGATTGTTGGTCCCATCGCCCCCGAACTCCTCCCGCGCCACATTCTGTCCAATGAACATGCCGATCCGCATGCCCGCCGCGCGCGTTCCGCCATACAGCTCGGATCCCTTCTCGTAGAGAAAGAGTGTCGCGTATTCCGGCTTGCCGGGAACGGTCGTGATCGCCTTCGCGCCTTTGCCCATGGACGGCAGGTAGCCAAAATTGTAGCCGTAAGGATCGGTGTAGACATTTACGTTCCCCACGAGTCCGGCGGCCATCGGATGGCCTTCGGCAGCGATCTTCGCCTGCTCGAATGCGCCGAGCACTCCTTCCTCCAGCGCCTGGAAGGTGTCCCCGAAATCGGTGAAGCGGTCGCGCCCGGCGAACAGCCCCTCGTCGAACATGTACGCTTCTTGCGAGATGATGGGAACGTCGAGCGCTCCGAGAAAGAACTCGGAGCCTTCGAAGTCGCCCTGGGAGACCGTGACGGAGCCGATGGAGTCGCCGAGGTAGACGACATCGTGCTGCTTGGCCAGGGCCTTCTGAGCTTCACCGTCCTGGTTCATATCGCCGATGTGCTGGATCGTAACTGAGTAGCCTACCGTCTCAAGGTAGTCGGCCAACGCCACTTCCGAATCCTGGTGCCACGCCGCATTCACGTCGCAGAACATCAGCACCTTCTTGACCTGGGCTTGGGCCGTGCCCCGGGAACTCAACACCAAGGCAGCTACCAAGGCGAGGGACCAAATGAATCGTCGCATGATGACCTCTCTGAAAAGAATCGCACTGCGTGCTTCCACTGGATGAACCAGTCCCGACACGATCGCAGGCGTGAAGAAACGCCTCGTGCCGGAAATCCGTGCGGCCAACGCGGCCCCAAGGATCGCCTCTACCTGTTCGCAAAACGCGATCAGGCTAGGCGAGCCGAAGGCCGATTGCAAGAAAAAAACCGGCCGTGTGGATCCGCTCCGCTCAATCCTTGAGCTGGAACAGTCGCTTGAGCGCCTCGAGAAGGCTGTGGTGCGACCCTCGCTGGGCTTCGTCGCGCAGCGATTCGAGCGGCGGGTGGAGGAGCTTGTTGACCAGGCGGTCGAAGCTCATGCGGATCTCATCGGAGACGCCCTGGTCGATGTTGCCGAGCTTGTTGAAGAGCCGTTGCAGTTCGGCCTGCTTGAGCTGTTCGGTGGTCTCCCGCAGCTGGCGAATGGCGGGCCCGGTGACGCGGTGGCTCCAGTCGGCGAAGAAGCGTTCGGTCTCGACGTCGATGATCCGCTGGGCCTTGGGCCATTCCTTCTCGCGTTCGCGGCGATTGGTTTCGCAGGCCTGCTGCAGGTCGTCGATCGAGTAGAGGTAGACGCCGAGGCAGTCCCCAATCGCGGGCTCGATGTCGCGGGGCACGGCGAGGTCGAGCATGAAGAGGGTGCGCTGGTAGCGGGCGGCGTGGATTTCGCGAAAGGCGTCCAGCGTCAAGATGGGCTCACGGGCGCCGGTGGTGCTGAGCACGAGGTCGGCTTCGACGAGCCGGTCGCGCAGCTGTTCCCACGGAGCGATGCGGCCGCCAAACTCGGCGGCCAGTTGCTGCGCGCGTTCCAGGTTTCGATTCACGATGACGACGTGCCGCGCGCCGGCGTCGGTCAGGTAGCGAAGCGTCTCGCGGGCCATCTCGCCCGCGCCGATCACCAGGATCCGCTTGTCGTCGAACCGCTCGAAAATCTGCCGGGCGAAATCGGCGACGGCCACGCTGGGAATGCTGACGCGGCGCTGGTGGATCTGCGTCTCGGACGCCACGCGACGCGCGACGCGGATGGCATGCTGGAAGGCGGCGTGCGTCAGCGGCCCGGTGAACTCCCCGTCGCTCGCCAGCTGGTATGCCTCCTTCACCTGCGACAGGATCTGCGCTTCGCCCATCACCATGCTGTCGAGGCTGGCGGCCACGCGGAAGAGGTGCCTGATCGCTTCTTCGCGATTCCGCATGAACAGGCTGCCCGCGATATCCGAGGCGGTCAACCCATGGAACTCCGCCAGGAACTCCACGATCTGCTCGCTTGTCGGTGACAAGTCGGTGTCATCCGACGCCGTGTACAGTTCCACGCGGTTGCAGGTCGAGAGCAGGACCGCTTCGGTGTTCGGGAAGTGCGTGCGGAGACGGGCCAGGGCCTGTGGCACCTGGTCGCGCGTGAACGCCAGCCGCTCCCGCAACTCCACCTGCGTCGTGTGATGGCTGCAGCCAACCAGTTGCAACTTCATTCGCCCGACCTCCCCGCGCTCGATGCACTGGCTTCGGACGATGCCATCGGTCCACTCGACTCCGCCGTCGCAGATTCCAATCGTTCGATCTCTGTTGCGTCACCCGGTGCAGCTTCGCGGGAAGCCGACACCGCCGGATCGCTCGGCGCCGCTCCATGCTTGGAAGGAACCACGCCCATGATTCCCAGGACGAGCGTGACGAAGATAAAACTGCCCAGCGTCAGGTAGGCCACCTTGCGACCCTCCCGAGCCGGACGATAGACGCCGCTGAAGATGGCCACCGCCAACAGCCATACCAGCCAGACGAGAGACGCCAACACCACCGGGTCTGACCAGGGAATGCCTTGGTCCTGCGCACGCCGGATGTTCAAGCCGATGCCTGACAGGAGGCCGAATCCCAGCAGGCCCAGGGAAGCCAGCAGGAACCGCTCGTTCGAACGCTGCAACTGCTCGAGACTAGGCAGCCAGATGGGGTTCGCCACCATCACCCGGTGACGCTTTAACCGCCAGGACTGATAGAGATACAACAGTCCGGTCGCGAAGCCCATGGCGACCAGGGCCATGCCGACGCCCAGCGAGACGCCATGCAAGACACCCCAGACGGCGACGCTGGCGAGTGAATCGGGGAAGGCGTGCGCCATGCCGATCAGCACCAGGCTGGCGGGAAGCAGCACGAGCCCGGCCGTGGAACGGCGTCGCCGACGCAGGCCCAGCAGGTAGACCAGCACCAGCAAGGCCGCCAACGCCAAGCAGCCCGTGTACCAGTTCAGCAGCGGAAGGCCGTCGGCGCGCAGGTTCCGAAAGCGGAAGCCCAGGTAGACAAGGTTTGCGAACAGGCCGGCCACCGTGAAGCCGATGCGCAGCGGAGTCCTCGCGACCAGCCGAAAGAACAGCCGCGACACCTCCAGCCCCAGCACCACCGCGTAACTCGCGGCAAAGCACATCACGGAGATTCCAGAGAGCACAGCCCGATCCTCGACTTTACCCGGCGTTCGACTCTGCCCAATCCCCGCGACCCCGCGCGCTGGACCCTAACAGTCTACACCTCGTCGTCGCATCCGGCGAGCGTTGCCACAAAAAGCCGGCATCCCGCGCGAAGGCCGTTCGGCACGATCGAACGCGTTTCTTCGGCTCTTTTCCACTTCGCGAAAGAACGCTTCAAGGTTCGGAGATCGTTCACTGCCCAGCTGGCCAGTTTCGTCTTGAACCCATCGCTGGGTGGACGCTCGCTACGCGAATCCCCTGGCGACACGAGTTCAGGCGTGGCGGAGAAGCGATTCGAGATCGTCGGCCGTGAAACGGCGCGGGTTGTTGTCCAGTCGCACCGGATCGACGGCGGCGGCTAGGTCGGGCAGGTCGGCGGCTGGCACAGCAGCTTCATCGAGGCTGGCGGGCAGTTCCAGGGTCCTCAACAACGCGACCATGCGGCCGGGCATCTCCGCCGGCTCCACCCCCAACCAACGACAGGCGGCAGCCACGCGTTGGCGAACGGCATCAGGACCGGCCGGATCGAGGCAATCGTCGTCGGTCACGCCGGCGTTCCAAGCGGCCACATGCCCCAACGTCAGCGCCACGGCAAGCCCGTGCGGGATCTGGTATCGCTTCGTGAGCGCGTATGACAGGGCGTGCGCGGCCGTCGTCTTGCTGACGTTGATGGCCTGACCAGCCACATGGGATCCCCACTGCATGAACCGCCGCGCACCGCCGCGCGGCGCCAGGACGCTTCGCTCCAGCACCGGCATCATCAGCGACGCTGCCAACAAGCTGTCACATCGTGACGCATCGTTCGCTCCCACGGCCCACATCGATTCGAGTGCCTGCGCGAGGGCATCCAGCCCACTGACGGCGGCCAGCGGTCGCGGCATGCCGGCCACCAGGCGTTCGTCCAGCACCACGGCGGCGGGACGCATGCCAGGATGCACGACCGAGCGTTTCGCGCCGCCAACGTAGGTCACGGCGAAATGGGTCGCTTCGCTGCCGGATCCCGCCGTTGTGGGAATCGCCGCCAGCGGCCGTGGCCGGAAAGCCTCCAGCGATCGCCCCGCGCGCACCACCTCCGACCAGCTCGCGCCATCCGCATCGCCAACCTCCGACGCACCGAGCGCCACCAGCTTCGCCAGATCCAGACTCGATCCGCCTCCGAAGCCCAGCACCAGTTCCGCCCCCTGTCGCCGCGCCGCCGCCGCCGCTTCCTCCGCCAGCTCCAGCGGTGGATTCGGAGCGATGCGATCGAAGACCTCCAGGGCGACCCCTGGCATCAGGCCGGCGATCGCTTCGACCGGAAGGTCCGGCGGCAAGGCCTGTCGATCCAGCACGACAAAGACGCGCGTGGCCCGCTGTTCGGCGAGCCACGGGGCGAGTTCCTCCCATTGCGAGACCAGGAACTGACCCGTCGCCTCCAGACGCTCATCGCGCAGCCGCGTCAGCCGCTGGCCAGACCACAGCCGGCCAGCAACCAGCTCCTCCTCCGACACCCCGTTCGTCGCCTCACCACCGTTCGTATTCAACGCCTGCCTCCTCTCGCCGCATGTCCTCGCCACGGAGCCGATCTTAGCCCATCGACCGAGGGTCGCCAATCGACCGGCCCGCGGGGGCTGACGCGTGGCGGCGGCGACGGCGGCGCGCAGGGGCGAAGTCTCGCGGGTCGAAACATCCGGCAAGGTCACGCAAACGAAGAGGGCGGGGAGCCGTTTGAAGTTGCTTGGCCCGGGCCAGCGGCTGTGGGTATATTGACGCGTCGCTGTACCTGCTGGGCCACCTTCCCTGTTGCCGCCCGACTGGTTGTCCCTGCCCTGCACCTCGCCAACACGACCGTTCTTCCCGAACCGGATTCTTCCACCACATGGCTCGAAACCAGTACTTTGCCAAGAAACCGCTCGCCGCCGTGGATCGGGAGATCGAGGGCGATGACCGGCTGCATCGCGTGCTGGGACCGTGGCAGCTGGTGTCGCTGGGCGTGGGTGCCACGATCGGCGCAGGCATCTTCGTGATGGTGGGGGAGGCGGCGGCCACGAAGGCTGGTCCGTCGCTGATGCTGTCCTTCATCGTGGCCGGTATCGCCTGCGGATTCGCTGCGTTCTGCTATGCCGAGTTCGCGTCGATGGTGCCCATTGCCGGTTCTGCCTACACCTACGCCTACACGACGCTGGGCGAGCTGATGGCGTGGATCATCGGCTGGGACCTGGTGCTGGAGTATGCCGTGAGTTCGGCGGCGGTCGCGCAGGGGTGGTCCAAATACTTCCAAGACCTGCTGGGCGTGGTGCGAGTCGGTGGCAAGCCGCTGATGCTGCCGGAGTCGATCCGCAACGCGCCGTTCGAGTTCAATGGGGAGCAGGGCCGGTTCGTGACCACGGGCAGTTGGATCGACCTGCCCGCATTGCTCATCACCGGATTGCTGACCTGGGTGCTGATCCGAGGCATTCGCGCGAGCGCGCGTTTCAATACGCTGATGGTCGTCATCAAGGTCGCCGTGGTGCTGCTGGTGATCGTGGTCGGCGCCTGCTACATCAACCCGGCCAACTGGACTCCCTTCGCGCCGTACGGCTATTCGGGCATCAGCTTTTTTGGCCAACCGATACTGGGCACGACCAGTACGCGGGGGGAGCCACTGGGCATGATGGCGGGCGCGGCGATCATCTTCTTCGCGTACATCGGATTCGACGCGGTGTCGACGCATGCCGAGGAGGCGCGGAACCCGCGTCGCGACGTGCCGTTCGGCATCATCGGTTCGCTGGTCGTCTGCACGGCGCTCTACATCGGCGTGACCGCCGTCCTCACCGGCATGGTTCCTTACGACCAGATCGACCGCCACGCGCCCGTCTCTGCAGCGTTCGGCCATGTGGGTCAGACCTGGATCCAGGCGTTCGTGTCACTCGGCGCGATCACCGGCATCACCTCCGTGCTGCTCGTCACGATGCTCAGCCAGCCGCGCGTGCTGCTGGCGATGGCCCGCGATGGCCTGTTGCCGATCTCCTTCTTCGGCGCGGTGCATCCTCACTATCGCACGCCCTGGAAATCGACGCTGCTCACCGGACTGGTCGTGGGCCTGCTGGGATCGCTGCTGCCGCTGGACGTGCTGGCGGACCTGGTGAGCATCGGGACGCTGCTGGCGTTCGTGATCGTCTGCGGCGCGGTGCTGGTCATGCGGCATGTCGCTCCCGACGCACCGCGTCCGTTTCGCGTGCCGTTCGGTCCGGTGTTTCCCGTACTCGGCATCCTCACCTGCCTGCTGCTGATGTTCTCGCTGCCGCTGGAGAACTGGTGGCGACTCGGCGGATGGCTGGCCGTGGGCCTGGTGATCTACTTCGGCTACGGCCGCCACCACAGCCATCTGGCTCGCAACCTGCTGCGTGAAGAGACCCAGGAAGGGCTTTCGCCCCCGGCCAGCCGTTTCCCGCATGGCGGCGCCCCCCCAGGCGACTCGAAGTCCCAACCCTGATTCCTGCCCGGCGACGCGCAGGCCGCGAACACAGGCTGCCGCCGCGCGGGTATGCTGTCCAGCCCGAACCTGCTCGCCACGACCACCGAACAGCCACTCACCACCCCCCAAAGCCTCCGACCAATTTTCCCTCCGAACCATTTCCCTCCGAACCACTCTCTTCGAACCAGGACGAGCAAGCAAACCATGTCGCAACTACCACGCTGGGGAACTGCGGAGCTTCCCGAACCGCTGCCGTTCAACACGCGCAACATCCTGCATGTGATCGGGCCCGGCGCGATCCTGCTGGCGACTTCGATCGGCGGCGGCGAGTGGCTGGTGGGTCCCGCGATGGCCGCCAAGTACGGCGCGGGCATCATGTGGATCGCGACAGTCGGCATCATCCTGCAGGTGATCTTCAACCTCGAGTCGATCCGCTACACGTTGTACACGGGCGAGCCCATCTACAGCGGCATCATGCGACTGCGTCCCGGTTCCACGTTCTGGGGCACGTTCTTCATCGTGCTCACCGCCGCCCAACTGGGCGTACCCGCGCTCGGTAAGGCGTGCGCGACAATCATCTTCACCACCTTCCAGGGCCATCTGCCGGAGCCGGCCGACGACCCGACCCTGATCTACATCACCTACGGCGTCCTCATCGCCGGCTTCCTGCTGCTCTCCTGCGGCGGGACGATCGAGAAGATGCTGGAACGCCTGTCCTGGGCCATGGTGGCCTACATCTTCACGTTCCTGCTGTTCGTGAATATCGCGTATGTGCCCGTCGAGCATTCAGCGAAGACCCTGCGCGGCTTCGCGAACTTCGGCTACATCCCGCAAGGCATGGACTGGGTGCTGCTGGCCGCCCTGGCCGCCACCGCCGGATCGGGCGGCATCGGCAACCTGACCATCTCCAACTGGGTGCGCGACAAGGGCATGGGGATGGGCAAGCATGTGGGTGCCATCGCCAGCGCAATCGGCGGGCAGAAGATTGAACTGTCACACACCGGCGTCGTCTTCCCCGTGAATGAACAGAACATGAGCCGCTGGCGCACTTGGTGGAAATATGTCGTCCTCGACCAGGCCTGGCTCTGGGGCCTCGGCTGCTTCATCGGCATGTACCTGAACGTCAACCTGGCCTCCAACATCATGGACGCCTCGCTGGACCTGAAAGGCCCGGCCGCCGGCGCGTTCCAGGCCGAGTACCTGGCCAAGAACTTCTGGACGGGCTTCTGGTACCTCGGACTGCTGAACGGATTCTGGATCCTCTTCTCCACGCACCTCGGCAACACGGATATCCTCGTGCGGACCATCACCGACATCGTCTGGGTCGCCAGCAGTCGGCTGCGCGAGACGCGCTCAGTCAACGCGGGCCGGATCTACTACGCACTGCTGATCTTCTTCACGCTCATCGGCTTCGTGATCGTCAACATGGCGTCGGCGATGGAACTGTTCATTATCCTCGCCTCCGTCGCATCATTCGTGCTCGTGCCGGCCAGCATCCAGATCCTGATCGTCAACACAACGCTGCTGCCCGTGGAACTGCGACCGCCCATGTGGCGCCGCGTTGCGCTGGTGCTGTGCGCGATCTTCTACGGCATCGTCAGCGGCCTGGCGGCTTACAACGAAATCGCCAAGCGGATGGGGTAGGCAAGCTGGAGTGCAGTCTGCATACACCGTGTGCAAACCTGTACTGCCAAACCGCCAAGCACGCGCCAACCACGCGGCGTCACGCGAATACGCCACAACATTTAGGCACACGGCGTATGCCGACTACGACGGCAACGCGAAGAAACTGCCACGACACGACGCTGATCTTACTGAAAGCTCTGCTCGGGGCCGGGAAAGGTGCCCGCGCGGACGTCGTCGCGATAGCGAGTCACGGCCTGTTCGATCTGCTGGCGAAGCTGGGCGTAGGGGCGGACGTGGCGTGGCAGGCGACCGGGGGTGAGGCCCAGCAGGTCTTGGTAGACCAGCACCTGGCCGTCGCAGTCGACACCCGCTCCAATGCCGATCGTGGGGATCGACAGTTGGGCCGTGAGCTGCTGGGCCATCGACGAGGGGATGCATTCCAGCACGATCGCGAACGCTCCGGCCTCCGCCGCCGCGTTGGCGTCCTGCTGCAGTTGCTCGAAGTCGCGTTGCACTTTGTAACCGCCCAGCTGGTGGATGCTTTGCGGCCGGAGCCCTACGTGGGCCATGACGGGAATGCCGGCTCCGACGAGGCCCGCGATGACCTCCGCCTGTCCGGCCCCGCCCTCCAGCTTCACCGCCTGGCAGCCGGTACGCTTCAGGATCTCCCCCGCGCTCTCCACGGCTTTGTAGACTCCCATGTGGTAGCTGGGGAACGGCATGTCGACAACCACCAGAGCCCGACGTACCGCGCGTCCCACCATTTCCGCGTGGTAGATCATCTCCTCCAGCGTTACCGGCAGCGTCGTGTCGTGGCCTTGCACGACCATGGACAGGCTGTCGCCGACCAGAATCGCCTCGATGCCGCACTCGTCCAGCAGCGCCGCAGTGTGGTAGTCGTAGGCGGTGAGCATCGTGATCTTCCGCGCCTGTCCCTTCATGGCGACAAACTCGGGCACGGTCAGTCGCCGGCCGGCGGGTGCATGGCTGGACATGGGGTCTGCTCCTCGGTGCCGAGGCGATGGGTCTGGAGATCCTGGGAGGCTGCACTGGACCTCTCATGGTAGTCCCCCGGCTGCGGGCGGGACAGCCGGGACGGCATGGCGAACCGCTGCGACCGGACGCGGCAAACGGTGTCCGTTACCTGGGCTGGCCATGGACGGTTGAATGGGGGCCGCTAGTGGGGCGCGGCACATCTGGGTATAAAGGTGGTCTCAGGCGGTGGAAGTGGGTCGAGTCGGGCACGCGTCCCGACCCCATGGAAAATCGCTGTTTCTTGCTCGTTTCTCTGGAGGAGGGATCCCTGCCATGGCGGCGATCATCGACGATACCTACGCGGAAGCCTTTCGCAGCTTGTACGTCGAGTTCCTGATCACGGCCCGCGACCGCACCTGGGTGCAGCACGCGGTCCACGCTGCGGTGGGGAACGCTTCGAGTACCATCTTGTGCGACTGCGAGGCGGGGTTGGACCGGTTCGTGGGACCGGGCGGCGACGAATCGTTCGAGACGCCCGATGGTCGGCCGGGAGCGATCGTCCAGCTGCATGTGCCGCGGTTCCTCAAGCATCGCGTGGCGGCGCTCGAACGGGCGGCCCTGGTGCGCATCAGCCAAAACGTACTCACCTGTCCCACCGCCGCCTGCTTCAACTTGGTCGACTCGGAAACCTATTTCCAGATGGGCCGGAAAGTGGCCTACTTCGGCGACGGATTCCAGCGGCGGATCGAGCGACACGGCCGCAAAATGTGGTGGATCCCGACGCTGGGCGGCGAATTCGTGCTCGACCGACGCCTGGGATACGCCGACGGTCTGATGGGCGGTAACCTGTGGTACTTCGGCGAAACGGTGGATGCGGCCCTGGATGCCGCGATGGCCGGCGTACGAGCGGTGGAGCAGGTGCCGGGGGTGATCACGACCTTTCCGGGCGGAATCGCCGGCAGCGGTTCCAAGGCGGGCAGCCGTTACCGGTTCTCGATCGCCAGTACCTACGAGAAGTACTGTCCGCTGCTGCGCGAGGTGCCGGAAGCCGACTGCCAGTTGCCGCCGGGGGTGGGTTCGGTGATGGAGATCATCATGAACGGCCGCGACCAGGCGGCCATTGAACAGGCGACGCAGGCCGCCCTCGCCGCCAGCGTCGACCATCCCGGACTGCTCCGCATCTCCGCCGGCAACTATGGCGGTCGCCTGGGCAAGAACAAGATCTACCTGCTCCCCCAGGTCCTTGCCGCCACGCACTAGACCCATCGGCCGGGTCAGGCATTCTTTCCGCGCGGCAGGGGGAACGCGCGTGTACAATTCGGGCGGTCCCTTTCTCCGGCCGCCGAATTCCAGGCCGGCTTTGCCGCGAAGGATCTCCCCATGCGACGCGTGCGTCTCTTGTTGCCGCTGCTGCTCTGCCTCGGTTACGTGGATTCCCGGCCGGGAGCCGCGGAGCCACCGGGTGAGCAGGCGGGTGTGACTGTCTTGGACCATGCTGCGCGGCTCGGCGGCGGCATCAACTTGGCCAGCGCGCTGGACGCGCCCCGGGAGGGTGACTGGGGCGTGACCCTGGAGGACGCCGACTTCCAGCGAATCGCCCAGGCCGGATTCCAGTCGGTGCGAGTGCCGATCCGCTGGTCGGCGCAGGCGGCCGGGGACGCGCCGTTCGCGATCGAGGCGGAGCTGTTGGCGCGGGTCGACTGGGTGCTGCAGCAGAGCCACCGACACCATCTGGCCGTGATCCTCGCGCTGCACCCCGACGAGGAACTGCTGCGCGATCCCGCGGCGCAGCGTGAACGCTTCCTGGCCATCTGGCAGCAGATCGCCGCGCGCTACCAGACACAACCGGCCGATGTGTACTTCGAGCCGCTCAGTCAGCCGGGCGGCGGGCTCGATGCGCCGCTCTGGAACTCGCTGCTCGCCGATGTGTTGCGCGAAATCCGCGCGACCAACGCCACGCGACCGGTGATCATCGGCCCCGCGGACCAATACTCCGTCGCCGCGCTGGCGTCCCTGCAACTGCCGGACGATCCTTGGCTGGTCGCGACCATCCACTACGACACGCCGCGTGAATTCACGCGGCAGGGCGAGGAACGAGTCGAGAACAGCAGCCAGTGGCTCGGCCGTGCATGGCCGGCGTCCGACGCGGAGGAGCGACAGGTCGCCCTCGACTTCCAAGCGGCACGGGACTGGTCCGACGCACACCAGACGCCGATCGTGCTCGGCGCCTTCGGCGTCTCCGCCCAGGCTCCCGCCGAGGCCCGCGCGCGATGGACGGCAACCGTGGCCCGCGCCGCCGAGGCACACCGCATGCCGTGGCTCGCTTGGGAGTTCGCGGGCGGCAGCGGCCTCTTGGATCGCAAGACGCGCGCCTGGAACGAAAGCCTCCTCAAAACGCTCGGCCCCGTGAATCGTTTCGACGTGAACCAGGATGGACGCACCACTCGCGACGACTTCCAACAGCTCACGCGCCTGCTCGCCAAGCCCACGTCCGAATCTCGCCTCGACCTGAACCGCGACGGCCTCGTCGACGCCCGCGACCTGCGGTTCTGGTCCTATTTCGCAGGCCCGTACTCCGGCGATTTCGACGCCAGCGGCGCATGGGACGCCCAGGACATCGACCTGCTCTCCGAAGCGGTCCGTGAGAAGTCGGACAACCAGCAGTTCGACATCAGCCGCGACGGCATCGTCAGCGACGAAGACCGCCGCGTGTGGGTGGAGGTCGTGATGCAGACCTACTTCGGCGACGCCAACCTCGACGGCTCGTTCGACAGCATCGACGCCGTGGGAATTTTCGCCACCGGCCAGTACGAGGACCAGATCCCCGCCAACTCGGGCTGGGCCCAGGGCGACTTCAACGGCGACCACGAATTCACCACCGCCGACTTCACGCTCGCCATGCAGACAGGCGCCTACGAAAAAGGCAAGCGTGGCGCGCAGGGACAGGACGAGTAGCCCGGGGATTCCCTCGCTAACGTACCGGACAGCCGTTCGGTGGCGCGATACACTGGCAGTCCGCGATGCGTGGCGGTCGCGCCGCGATTCGCGTCCCTTCCCTCGCACGACTGGATTCCCCCCATGCGCACCCGCCGTCACTTCCTCGCCGATGCTGGAATGCTCCTGGGAGCGACGGCCTGCTCCGCGTCGCTGTTCCACGATCCGGCCCATGTGCATGCCGAGCCGCCCGCTGGCGACCGCGTGGGCGTGGCCCTGTTCAACGGACGCAATCTGGACGGCTGGGTGCTGGTGAATACGCCCGCCGATACCTGGAGCATCCAGGACGGGATGCTGGTCTGCTCGGGCAAACCCACGGGCGAAATCCGCACCGAGCGGATGTACCAGAACTTCGAGCTGGAGGTGGAGTGGCGGCACATGGTGCCGGGCGGCAATGCGGGCATCTTCGTCTGGGCTGACGACATCACCGCGCGCGGCGTGCCGTTCCACCGCAGTGTCGAAGTCCAGGTGCTGGACCATGGCTACGGCAGCGGTCCCGGACACACGACCCATGGCGACATCTTCCCGATCCACGGCGCCACGATGGAGCCCGTGAATGGACGTGGCGGCAACCGCGCCTTTCCCTCCGAGGAACGCGCCCTCCCTAGTCCGCAGTGGAACCACTACCGAATCGTCTGCCAGGATGGCAACATCCAACTGGCCGTCAACGGCAAGGTAGTGACCGAAGGTCGTCAGTCCAATCCAAGCAAAGGGTATATCTGCATCGAATCGGAGGGCGGGGTCGTCCAGTATCGTGGTTTGTGGCTCCGCGAACGCCCCGACACGCCCGTCGCTCCCGAACGCATCGCCACCCAGGACCGCGGCTTTCGCAGCCTCTACTCCGGACTCGACCTGCGCGGCTGGAAACCGACCGACCAGGGCGGAGCTGCGTGGAAGCCCGAAGACTGGGTGCTGCGATTCGATGGGTCGGTGACGCGGGAAGCCTCACGGCTTGAGTCGACGACCGACTACGAGCTCTCCGGATTCGTCATGGACTTTCGCTTTGGCGAAGCTTCGCGCGGCCTGGAACTGGCCTTGCCTGGCAGCGGCAAAGCCCTGCGAATTCAGCCGCAGGACGATGCGACGTTTGCAAAGGACCTGCAACCGACCGGCGATTGGAACCGGCTGGAGGCCACGCGAGTCGACGGCCAAATGCGGCTTACCGCGAACGGTTCGCCCACCTTCCTGACGATCCCCGCCGGCCGCGGCCGCCTGGTGATCCAGTCCGAGGGCCCCGTGGATCTGGCGAATCTCTACGTGCGTTAATGTCTCCGAGCGCGGGGCGCACGACAGGGGTCGTGTCGAAACCAAGCTCGTTCGCTGGCCGCGTGATAACATTTGCTCATCGGCTCACTCGCTGCATCTGGTCTACTGGAGGCCAATCGCCGCGGCCGACCGGGCTTCGCTTTCCCAACGAGGTTCAGGCTGGGTCTCCGAGTCTCGGCGGTTGCGACCCTGGGGCCTGTTGGACGCTCGCTGCCTCTCGGGACGCGGGGACAAGCAAGCACGCCTTTGACGACACTCGGAATCGGGACCCTTGATCTCGGCCAGCGTTATGCTCCACGCAGCTCCTCCATCGCACACGGGCGCTCCGGCGCCGCGTCTCCCGCGACGCTCCGTGCTCGCCGCATGGATGCTGCTGGCCTGTATGTTCAAAACATCCGT
>JBIIEC010000593.1:0-2992 GCA_044238045.1 Pirellulaceae bacterium
CTTTTCGACATGGGAGAATCATGGATGACGACGCAGGATCGTGAATACGACGCGGTGAACTCCTTCACGCTCTTTTCCCCGCCCTATCCGGGGGAGCGGCGGGAGACGTTGCGATTCCGCAAGGAGTCGGGGACGGACTACGCCGTGGTGCTCCACCCCCAGGAATCGGAGGGCGTGGTGGAGGTTACGGACGAATCGCTGGGCGGACTGGCGATTGTGGTGGATGAAGCGGGCATCTTCCGAGTGGGCGAAGCGATTGAGCTGATGTACGCCGGGGGGTTCCTGAAGTTGTTGGTACGGCATGTGACGCGGCGTTCCGACGGCCGCTACGTCGTGGGCTTTCAAGAGTAGCCGGCGGCGACAATCGCTGGCGACCGATGCGTCGAGTCGCAGGGGAAGAACGCTTATGTGGGTGGAGCTCGTGCGTACTCGGACGGCGGACGGGGTTCGCCTGGAGGGAGCGTTGCAGCCGGCCTGGGGTGGCGTCGACCGTCGCACCGCAGTGGATGCGGTGATGCTGTTGCCGGGGGTGGGCGCGAACTTCTATGGCTCGACGCTGATGCACACCCTCACGCTGGAGCTGCTGCAGCGCGGCATGGCGGTCTTGCGTCCCAACACGCGAGGGCACGACGGGATCAGCACGGCCTCGACCGCCCAGGGGGGACGGCTGCAGGGAGCGGCCTACGAGATCGTGGACGACTGCCGCTACGACCTGGAAGCCTGGTCCAGTTTCCTGCTTCATCGTGGCTACCGGCAGGTGGCTCTCGTCGGACACAGCCTCGGCGCGCTGAAGTCGCTCTATTCGCAGGCGCGACAGCCCTCTCCGGAAGTCGCTTGTCTCGTGGCCATCTCACCGCCGCGTCTGTCGTACTCGCGATTTCTGGAGCATGCCGACCGGGAGAAGCTCCTGCAGTCGCTGGCGGAGGCGGAGCGACTGGTGGCCGCCGGGCGGCCCCAGATGCTGTTCGAGGCCTCCTTTCCCTTTCCGCTGGTGCTCTCGGCCGCCACGTTTGTGGACAAGTACGGACCGCGGGAGCGTTACAACTTCCTGCGCTTTGCGCACCAGATCCGTCAGCCGCTGACCTTCATCTACGGAGAGGACGAGCTGACGCACGCTTCCGCAGCCTTTCTGGACGTCGAACGCGAGGTGTCGCAGGTGGAGTGGTCGAATGCGGGGCCGGGCTGGAAGCTGATCCCCGGAGCGAACCACTTTTTCTCGGGCCGCATGGCCGAACTGGCGTCGGTGACCGGAATGGAACTGGAACGCCTGGCGCCGCGCTAGCGCGCGTCGGTCTGGAAGCGGCGTGGAGCGGTGAAAACGCGAGTTTCGCGGCCGGTCCGGCTTCGTGTCGTCGGGCGGGAGAATCGCGTTCGCGCCAGTGATCTGGTAGAATGCCCGCCGGAGCCTGGCGGGTCTGCTGCGCGGACTTTTGTCGACCCGCGGGCCTGCGTCCGGCAAAGTGTCACAGGACCGCTTGGTGATGGGACTCGACATGGATTCAGATTCATTGCGGCAAGACTTGGAACGCCTGGAGCGGAAGGTGGATTCGCTGCGATGGATGTCGCTGGTGCAGATGGTGGCGCTCGGCGCGATCCTGCTCTTCAGCGTCCTGAAGACCACCCAGACGCTGGTCTACTGGGGAATCGCCGCGTTGGTGCTGATCCTCCTGCTGCGGCCGGCGTTTCCCGGTTGGATGAAGTGGCTGGGTCGCAACGCGCTCAGTTTCATTCAGTCGCGCGGCAAGGCCGGGGACCAAGCGATCTCCTGAGCGTCCCGGGCTGCAACGCCCGCGGCTGGGGAAGGCCCGACGATCGATCAGGACTGCGGCAGTCCGTCGTGTGGCAGCGCGAGCCAGTCCATCGGATCAAGGATTGCCCGGTCGAGCGTCAGGCCCTCGATGGGGGCTCCCTCCAGCATGATCTGGTCGTTGACCGTGAGATGGTCGCGAACGCGGGGTGCGCGGTCGGTGAGTCTCTGATCCGATGCGGGGGACATCACGAAGTTCAGGCACATCTCGCCTGCTCGGCTGTTGGCGACTGAGCGCGGGGAGCTGTTGAATGCCTGCACGGGCGAGGTATTGCTCCACCGAATCACCTCGTCGGGGGCGGCTCCGCGATGCGTTTCTCCGGCCCGCCGGGCGAAAGCTGCCGCGACCAGTCGATCGGGAATGCGCGTCGCGCCCTCGGCAAGGTTGGTCTTGTGAAGCAGTCCGTTTTCCGCCGCGGGTCCAGCCCATTCTACGCGGATCGCGTCGGCGGCCACTCGATCGTTGGCGGCGTTCGTCAGTCGCACGGTCAGCTGGTTGCCTGTCAGGTTCACGGTGGTCAGCGAGGACCAGGGGGAGCCGCCGGCGGAGAAGCCAGCGGGCGGCTGCTCCTGATTGACTTGCACCGAGCCAAGGACCTGCTGTTCGGAAAGCAGCGTGAAGGACGCGTCGGTTGCCAGCAGGGGGCTGGCGGACCAGGTGGCGTAGACGCGGTACTGTCCCGGCAGCAGGCCTGGAAAGTTCCAACTGGCGGTTGTTTCACCGCCGCCCGCCGCCGCCACCAGCGTGTTGCGACCTCGACCGGTGCGCAGCGGATTCCAGACGCCGCTGGCTTGGAAAGCCGCGTCGGCATCGTCGACGACGATCGGACCAGGCGTAACCGTTCCCTCCAGTCGCAGAACCAACTGCCCTTCGTCGGCGTCGTTGGAGGTGAGGCGGATCTGGCCCGACTGGTTTCCGGCGGCTGGCGAATTGAGTCGGATCCGCAGGGAGGCCGTTCGCCCCGGGGCCAGCGGTCCCAGGGGCAGGCTGTTGATCAGTTTAAAGCCGGCGGGAAGTCCGGAGGCGTCAAGGGATTGAAGCTGCAGAGTCCCCTGCCCCGTATTGCGGATGGAGAGAACGCGGTCGACGGAGCGGCCGGCGGGAGTGTACCCAAAGGAAAGAGGTGCGTCGTTGGGGACGCCAACGTTTCCGACGAACAGGTCCAGTTCTCCCCGAGATGAGGC
>JBIIEC010000594.1:0-2989 GCA_044238045.1 Pirellulaceae bacterium
TTTACTTTGGTCGAGCTGCTGGTCGTGATCGCGATCATCGCGATCTTGGTGCTGCTGCTGCTGCCGGCCGTGAACGCCGCTCGTGAGGCCGCTCGCCGCATCTCCTGCGTCAACAACATCCGACAGGTAGCCATGGCCATCCAGAATTTCGAGAGCGCACGCGGCTCGTTCCCCGCCTCGCGAGCGGGCGAGGGCGGCTGGTCGGCTCAGGCTCAACTACTGAGCTATCTCGAGGAAGACGTGCTCGGCGAACAGATCGACTACGCTCGGCCTTATGCCTCGGTGACCACCAGCGGAGGAACCCCCATTGCGGCTTACCGAGTCAACGCCTACCTGTGCCCCTCGGAAACGAACGACGTATTGCGGCTTGAAAATCAGGTGCCCATCCACTATCCGCTCAACTACGCCGTGAACCTGGGCGTCTGGAAGGTCTGGGATCCGGCGGCCCGTCGCGGCGGTGAGGGCGCGTTCTTTCCGGAAAGCTGGCTCAAGGCCAAGCACTTCAAGGATGGACTCAGCAAGACCCTCTGCGTGGCCGAGGTGAAGGCCTACACGCCGTACGAACGCAATGCGGCCGTGAAAGGCGAAATGCCCATTCCGGCCAATGCCGAGGCCCTGCCTGCCGGACAGGCCAAGTACGGCGAACTGCGGGAACAGAACACGGGCCACACGGAGTGGGTCGACGGCCGTGCCCATCAGATCGGGTTCACCACTACCTTCACGCCGAATCAGGCCGTGTCTCCCTCCCGCGCCGCCAAGTTCAGCATCGACTGGACGAACATGCAGGAAGGCAAGTCCGACACGGCGGTGACCTATGCCGCCATCACCGCCCGCAGCCACCACGTGGGCCTCGTGAACGTCGCCCTCATGGACGGCTCGACGCGTTCCATCAGCAACGATGTCGACCTGCAGGTCTGGCGAGCGGCCTCCACACGCAACGGCATGGAACTGCTGCCGCTGCCCGAATGACGCCGCTGCCCAAATAGCGTCAGCAGGGTACTTGCCGATGGGCCGCAGGCCGCGCGGACACCCGCCGACCCGCGGCACTTCAAGTCTCCGCGAGGCCCGCGCAGGACCCAGCCTCTTCGCGATTCTCCCCCGCCGGTCACTCCGGCAGCGGCTTGCCGCGTGTCTCCGGCAGGAACGGCAGCACCAACAGGCCGATGAGAAACACGCTGCACATCGTCATGCCGGCGTAGCGCAGTGGCTCGGCTTGGCTCGCAAACACCTGGTTGAGCCACATCTTGACCAGCGGGCCGAACGCGGCGACAAAGCGGCCGACGTTGTAGCAGAAGCTTGTCCCGGTGGAACGCAGGTGCGTGGGAAAGAGTTCCGGGAAGTAGATCGCATAGCCGGCGAAGAGCGACAGCTGGCAGAAGCCCATGATGGGGACCATGACGAAGATCTGCCACACCTCGGTCAGTTTCCAGAAGACCATCACGGTGCTCACGAAAGCGGCCAGCAGTGCCATCGCGAACGTGGGCTTGCGGCCCAGCCGCTGCGACACGCCGCCAAATCCGAACATGCCCAGGAACGCGCCCGCGTTGATTGCGATCGAGGTCAGGCCGGCGTAGATCGCCAGCCGCCCTTTGACGCGACGGTCCACCAGCGTCTTTGCCTCCTGCATCTCCGGTGTCAGCTCCGGTGCCTTGTTCACCCGGAAAGCCGCGAGCAGCGTATCCAGATGCGCCACCCGCTGGCTGTCGCCAGCCGCCTTGGCCTCCTGCGTCAGCGCCGCGTAGACGCTTTCCGTAACCGGCTTCGTCTGCACCTGTCGGATCAGGTCGGGCGTGTAGAAACCGACGGCCCACAGGCCGATCACGCCCGAACAGGCCAACAGCAGTCCGAAGATCGCATGCCGTCGCCAAGTTGGATGGCTGAACAGCTCGCCGTAGGACCCCAGCTGGCGACCGACCACTCCTTCATGCGACTTCTTCTGCCACACTTCGGGTTCCTTGAGCCGCCGGCGGATGACCAGGCTCAACAGCGCCGGCAGCGCACCAATGCAGAACATGATCCGCCACGGACTCTGCACATACCCCTCCCCTTCGGCGAGGCCCAGTCCCATGTTGATCAGCGCGGCACTGATGTTGCCGACGGCGGAGAAGGCCTGCAGCAGCCCCAGGGCGTGGGGCCGCGCGGCCGACGGCATCACCTCCGCCACCAGCGCCACCCCCACCGCGAACTCACCGCCCACGCCCAGGCCCGTCAGGAAACGGTAGAACGCGAAGTCGTACACGCTGACAGACAGGGCGCTCAGGCCTGTGCACAGCGAATAGATCAGGATCGTCATCAGCATCGTCTTGGCGCGACCGATGCGGTCGCCCAGCATGCCGAAGATCAAGCCACCCGTGGCCCAGCCGGCGATGAAGACGCTGGTCGAGATGTCGCCGTAGCGGGCGACCGCCTGCGCATGTTGCGCCGGGTCCTTGATGTGGCTCAGCAGTTCACTCATCGCCGCCGGTCGCGCGAGGATGAAGAGCTGCTGGTCGAGGCAGTCAAAGAGCCACCCCAAGGCAGCCACTGCCAGCACGAACCAGTGGTATCCATTCAGGTCCTTCCACCAGCGATACGATCGGTCGTTGGAGTTCGCCGGCGCGGGTTCGTGCGAATGCATCATCGATTCATGCTCACTTTACGGATTGCCAGTACTCGCCGTCGGGGTATTTATAGCGGCCGATCGAGTCCGCTTTCAACTGGACGCCATAGCCGGGCGACTCGGGCACGCGGTAGCGGCCGCCGTCCATGACCACGGGATGCACGAAGTGCTCGTGCAGATGATCCACATACTCGCACCAGCGGTCGTCGAGTTCCCCGGAGATGGCCACGTAGTCGAAGATGCTCAGGTGCTGGATGTGCTCACAGAGCCCCACCCCGCCCCCGTGCGGGCAAACAGGCACGCCGCACTTCCGGGCCATCAGCATCACGGCCAGCACTTCATTGAGTCCTCCCAGGCGACAGCTGTCGACCTGGCAGAAGCGGATGGCGC
>JBIIEC010000595.1:0-2987 GCA_044238045.1 Pirellulaceae bacterium
CAGGTTCGCCGCCGGGTATTTTTCGCGAGCCAGCCGCACCGCGCGCCCCTGCGCGTTGTCGTCCGGCTTGTAGGTCTGGTGGAGCGCCGCATGCTCGTCCGACTTCGCCTTGTCCCCCAGCTCCGCATACAGCAGCTGCAGGTTGTAGTGCGCGGTCACGTTCTCGGAGTCCAGCTGCAGCGTCTTGCGGAACTGGCCAATCGCCTGCAAAAAGTAGTCGCGCGACGTACTGGCTTCGGTCGGGATGCTTGCGGCGTCCTCGCCCGCGGAAACCGCCGGCGGATAGGACGCTGGCGGCCCAGCGTGCGGAGTCCCGGTGTGCGGAGTCCCAGCGTGCGGAGTCTCGGCACCAGCCGACTGCTCCGCCGACTGCATCACCGGCCGCGTCGCCGTCGGCTGCTCCCGCCGCGCGTTCTCGATGCGCTGCAACTGCCGCCCCAGGTCGAACAGCACCTGACCGTGCAGGTTCAGCACCTCGTAGTCCATGCTGAAATCAAACCGACGCCGGTCCATCTCCGGCGTGCGATCCTCCAGTACGCTGCGCAGGCTCTTCTCGGCCTCTTCCAGAAACCCTTGCTGCCGCGCGACGTCGCCCGCAAGCCACGCCCAAGTCCAGCGCGGGAAGCCCTCCGTGTCGCGGTACGCTTCGGCGCGATTCAGCGCGGCGACCGCGTCATCCAGCCGTCCCTCGGCCAGGTAGACGCGGGCCAGGTTCATCGGACCGTCGAACCGCCCCAGCTTTTCCACCGCCACGAACGCCTCTTCCGCCTGACGCAACTCCGCCTTGCCCTTCAGCAGCAGGCCGATTCCGTAGTCGTTCCAGCGCTGCCACTCCGGGAATTCGAGCTTCCCGTTCTCGGCCTTCTCCGCGATCCCCTCCACCGGGAACGTGACGCGATCCACGGCCATGGTCGTCACCGGCAGTTCGTTGACGTACGACTCGCCCGGCTTGTGCCCGCGCACGGGTCGTCCCAGCTTCTCGGTCTCCTTGCCGACATAGTCCATGTATTCCTGATCGAACTTGCGATACTGCAGTTTGACCTCCACCGTCACCGGCGCCGACAGGTCCTCCGGCAGCGTCATCTCATAGTGCGCCGTCTGGCCAGCTCCGGGCGGTATCTGGTGGTTGTACAGCGGCGTGAAGATATCCTGCGGATTGCGGCGATTGATGCGATTGCCGTCCTTGTCCAGCATGAACACATTCATGAAATGCGCGTAGCGGTCGACTTCGTTGCCGCGAGCCGGATCCATCGCGCCATTGCGTCCAATCACCCGGTCGCCACTCGTCACCGTCACCTCCAACCAGACCTCGTTGGAGTCGACGGTTCCTTGGGTGAAGAAGTGGCCCATCTTCAGCGTGCGGACGACCGCTTCAAACAGGTACTTGCCGCCGGGCTTGAGCGTCGGCACCTGGGGGCGAAGGGGCGCGACGAGCGGCCCGTCGATCTCGCCTCCCTCCCGCACGCCAAACAGGTCCACGCGAAGAATCCCCTGCAGGAACTGCTGGTGCGCCTTGATCGTCTCCTCGTCCCCGCGCATCCAGGCCAGCCCCGTATTGGCAGCCGGGAACAGATGGTCGTGCACGCTCAACTGCTTCGCGCCATCAAAGTAAGCGGCCGCGAAATCGTCCGACTCCTTCAGCGGCATGTGGCACTGCGAACAGTTCGTCTTGGCCTCGGGCGGATAGTAGAAGCTCCGGGCCCCATGCCCCGAAACGCCGCTCAGCAGGTACGGATCGTAATGGTTCTGCCCGCGGAGGAACTCCTTGTAGTTGTTCAGCGCGAACGGCAGGCTCACCTTGTGGCACGTCGAGCAGAACTCGGCCGACTTATGGAACGGCTTGAGGAACGTCTTCTTGTGGAAGGCCGGCTTCGCTTTCACCAGCTGGTGGTTCACCCAGCGCAGCAGCGGATTCTCCGAAAAGGCGAACGGATAGTGCAGCGGTTCCTCGATTGTGTAGTCCGCGTTGCCGCGCGTGCTGTTGACGTTCGTGATGGCGTGGCAGGCCGTGCAGGTGATGCCCGCCTGCGAAGTCGGATGCTTGATCATGTCGAACTTCGGGTCGTCGAACGCTCCCGTGAAGAACGGCACCGGGTCGTGGCAGCCCGCGCACCAGCGCGAAGCCTGCACGTTACCGTCGCGTTCCATCGCCACTTTCCGCGTCTCGTTCACGCTGGCCAGATAGGCGGGATTGTTGAACGAACTGAAGTGGTGGGCGCTGTTCAGCCAGCCGGCATGCACGTCCGCATGGCAGTCGCGACAGTAGTCGTTGTTCATCATGTTCTCGGCGCTGACGAACTGCCCGGAGGACGTTCGAGCCAGCGACGGCTCGAAGTACTTCGCACCCGACTCCGGCCCGACCGCGTACCATTGCCGCGGATCCTGCGAGTGCATGGCGACCATCAACAGCACGGCAGCCGCAGTCGCCGCCGCGTACGCCAGCCCCAGGCGCCACTTGATGCGGGAACCGACGAGGCGATGGAGCCAGTAGAGCCAGCCGGCGACCAGCGGCAGTGCCACATGCGCCCAGTAGACCAGCGAACGAGCCATCGGCTGCCGCAGGTCCAGGGATCCGACCCGCATCAGCAGCAGCCCCGTCACCAGCACGCCGATCGCCACGCCGAAAAGCGCATACCCGACGCGAATCGCGCGACGGTTCCGGCGATGCCGCGAAGCGATCATGTGCAGCACGCCGAACACCAAGAACGGCACGATCAACAACAGCCCCAACGCCAAGTGCCCGAGGAACATGTATTCGTAGAAGTGGTTCTCGTACGTCTCGCCTCGCAGCCACCCCATGAACGTGATGCTCGCCAGGTAACACGAGTTGGCGCCCAGCAGCGCCAGGATGGCGAACAGTACATGCAGCAGTTTGCGCAGCCGCGGTCCCACGGCGCGCGTGTACCGCTTGCCGAGCTTCAACGACTCCGGGAAGGCAGTCCCGCCCGGCGATGCGCCGGTGGGCAGGTTCGATGGCACGTCGGAAG
>JBIIEC010000208.1:0-10112 GCA_044238045.1 Pirellulaceae bacterium
CCGCCACCACCGCCGCCGGAGCGACCGCCGCCTCCACCACCGCCCGAGCGGCCACCGCCACCCGACCGGCCGCCGCCGTAGCTCTTCATGCTTCCGCCACCCATGCCACGCATGCTCCCGCCGGCCGAGCCCACGGCAGCCCGCGCCGCACCGCTTCCGGAACGGACGCCACCGCCTCCCGAGCTATAGCGGTTCACGGCGGCGGCCCCACCGCCGCGTCCCCCGAAGTCACGGCCCGAGCCGCCGATCGCGGGACTTGGCTGGTAGCTGCGGATCGAATTGCCGGGACGAGAGGGAGGAGCGACCTGCATCGGCGACCCCTCGGAGAAGCCTCGGTTGCGGCCCGCTCCCGGGCGACCTGCGGGCGCAGGAAATTCGCGCGGACGCCCCATCTCCTGGCGCGGACGCGATCGCTCCATCTGCCCCAACGTCGAAGGGCCCTGAGGAACCAGCGTCGGTGCCGGTGAGGCTCCCACGGGTCCCTGCGGCCCCGCCGCTTCGATACCACGTCCACCGGGAGCCATGCCCTCGCCCCCGAAGCCGCGACCGGCGCCTCGGCCTCGCGGAGAGACGGCCGAGCCTCCCTCGGAGAACGATTCGTTGAACCTGCGACCGGCCCGACGTTCCACGGCGGACGCGCCCGGCTTGCCTGCCGGGAGTCCCGCAGCGGGACCGGGAACCGAGGTCACTGGCCCTTCCACCGACGGCTCGCGAACAACGGGAGCCTGCATGGCGGGGCCTTGCGCGGCAGGCCCTGGCAGGACCGGCGGCTGAGCGACGGAGCCGCCGTCGACCGCTCTCGGCGCCGCAACACCCACCCCATCCGCACCCCCGCCGCGTCGCCCACGTCCCGAACCACGGTCTCCCTCCAAGACGCCCCGATTCGCGTCACGCCCCGGCAGGACCTCCCGCGCGCCCGGCCCGCGGCCGGCCCTATCGTTCCGCGGAATCTCCGCGCCCGGAGCCAGCACTTCCGGCCCCGCAACCGCACCCGTCGCGGCACCAAGGGCAGCTCCAGTTGCAGCGCCGCCCGGATTTCCGTTCGGCTGCTCCGTGACGCCGGACCGCGACGGTTCCGCCGTGACCGCGCCTTCCACCGCACCTCGCGCTTCACGCGCCGGGACCGGTTCATTGCGCGCCGGCCCCGTCAACTCGGGCCCTGCAGTCGCAGGTCCCGAGACCTCCGGTCGAGCCTCCTCCGTTCGCACCACGGCGGGAGTTGCTCCCGAGTCGGCTCCGGCCGGATTGGTCGGACCGCTGGTCACCGGAACCGCGTTGGGCTCGGAGCTTCCTCGATTCGACGATACGACCTCGGAAGCCGCGGCGTCCACCGCCCCGTTCGCACGATCCCCCGCTTCGCCGGGTGGGTTCGCGGCGGGCGGATTCACGGCCGGCCCCGCCACGTTCGACACATCCCCCGCGGGCGCATTGACTGCGGGACGAGCGTCGCCGCCTGGCACGATGGCCTCCCGCTGCGGACCCTCCACCCCAGCCGGACGATTCCCGCCGGGAAGCTCGCCTGCCGACCCGTTGGCTGCGGGACCACCGTCGGCGATCTGTCGACTCCTGCGATCCAAGCGTTCACGCATGGCGCGAGGCATGTCCCCCTGCGCATCGCCGCGTCGACCGGTTCCCGGCTTTTCCTGAGGCAGTGTCGTGCCGACGGAATCGGCGACGTTGCCTGCGGGTACCTCCGTTCCATCCGCCGCGAGACCGAAATCTGCCGGACGCGTCTTCTCCACCTGGTCGCGCAGCGCGACGGCCTGCTTCAACTCATCACGACGCGACAATTTCGCGGCGCGTCGGTCTCCGCGGCGAACGTCATAACCGAGGGAATCATCGGCCGCCAGTGTCGCCCCCAAGTCGCCTTGGTCGCGTCCTCCAGGCCCGCGTCCCCCGGGTCCACGATCGTCGCGTCCGAAGTCGCCATCGACATGATCTCCATGGTCCCCATGCCCATCATGATGTCCGTGTCGTCCGTCATAGTCGCGGCGCGGCCGGGCGCCATCGTGATGTGCATAGTAATGGTGCTGGTGTCGCATGTGGCGGTAGAAGTCGTAACGATCCCGCCCGAAGGACCAGCGGTAGTAGACAAACAACGGGTCGTACGCCCACGGGTAGGCACGGTGGTAGGAGTACCACGGCATGAAGCCCCACGAGGCGTAGTACGGGTCGTAGTAGTCGCCGAAGTAGTAGTGCCGATACGACGGCCTGACCCACAGGTGGAAGAACGATCCGGTGACACTGATCGCCACCGACGGTCGGTAGAAGAAGCCCGGGCGGTAGGCGATCGTGCGGTCGATGTAGCAGGGCGCATAGAGCACTCCGCGATCGGCCCAGCCATAGTCCCAGTATCCGGGCACATAGCGGCACCCGCCGAGCACCGGCACATAGCGATCGGGCACCCAGACCCAGTTATCCTGGCAGGGAGACCAGAAGCCGGGACGCCACACATATCGCTGCTCGCGGTACTGCCACGATCCGGGCACCCAGAAGTGGTTCTCCGTGGGCGATTCCTGATTGGGCCCCTGCTCCAGCGTGGCGGGCGGAGTCGGCAGCACCTCGGCGGCGACTTCCTGCTTGGGAGCCCAGCGGCCGGCCGACCACTGGTAGCCGCCTTCCACCGCCTCCCAACTGCCGCCGATCCAGACGCGGCCCTGCGGAATCTTGCGCCAGACACCGCTGACCCAGAGATAGTCCTTGCGGTCGTCGTCCCAACTCCAGTACCCCGGAATCCAGACCACGTTCGCTCCCTCCGGCTTGGCCTCCGGCGGAAGCTCTTCCACCGGCGCAGGCGGTTCCTGCGTCACGACCAGCGGAGTCTGCTGCTCCAATGTCACGGGTTCCGCGAACGCCTCATGCACCGGCCCGCGCATCAACGGCTCCACGCCCGGTTGCGCCGGAAGCTCCTCGGCGACCGATTCTGCCTGCCCCGTCCCGCCAGCCACCGGCGGCGCGATGACGACAGCGGAATCCCCGCCCGCCGTTGGCTCGGCCGGAACCGTTTCCACGACCGTCTCCTGGGCCGCCAGTCGATGGACAGTCACCGCCATCGAAACCGGGACCAGGAGTTGGGCCCAGGTCAGACTCCCCCAGAAAAGCCCCCACATGCGTTTCGACATTTGCACATTACCCTCGAAAGGAGAACCAGGAGGTGCCGAGTTCGTCGGCTCGAAGAGAGATGGATCAGCTGTGCGCGGCGGGGACGCGTCCCGTGGGTGGCGTATCCGCCAGAAAGGACATCCGGCTACCCCGCCCCGGACGGCGTTCGCCTGCCCGCGGCGCACTCATGAGCAAACGCTGCGCCGGTGTCCCACGAGCATTCTCGGCAGGTCGTTCTGCGTCTCGTCGGACGATGTGCGAGGAATGCAGGATTCGAGAAGCAAGCCGCTTAAAAATCGAGGCCATTCGGCGCAATCCGCCCTCCGCCGCCACGCTTCTGGACGCGACTGCCCCAGGTCGCAACGCGGAGAGCTTTCTGCCAAGTGTATTCAAGATGATGCCGCAGCGACTCCATTGAAACGACACCGACGGCGCAATGGTCGTCCCAAGAATGCTCGCCGGCGAGCCAACGCACCGAGTCCCGCGACGGAAAGTCGGGACGCCCCGTCGCGGGCCGCAGGGATCGCTCAGGCAAAAAGAACCAACTGTGCCGAAACTACGGCGAATCGGCGTGCAAGGTTCGGCAGGGCAAACGCCCGCGATGGCGGCTTGCAGGGCGGCCAGTCGCGGAACGCGACGGCACACGGCCGAAAAACGCAGGGGACGCGCGACGGTCATCAGACGCGAGTCACCCCACAGGACACCTGGGAACCACGGCGAGCAGCGGGAGGTTCCCAGGCCAACTCGGACCTCCTAGCCGCGACGCACGCGCCGCGACGCCAGCCCGACCAGGCACAGCCCCCACAAGACGAGCGCCGACGGCTCGGGGACGGCAGCCACCGACGTTCGTGGTCCCGCCTCGTAGCCTCCCTGCTGGAAAGCGGCAACGAAGTCCGCGCTGTCGAAATTCGCGTTGCCATCCCAGTCCCCGGTCCCCCAGGTCGAATTGCCAGGCACGGCATCCTCATATTGACCCGCCTGGAACGCCATCACGAAATCGGTCGAATTGAACAAGCCGTCCAGGTTGGTGTCCCCGACGTAGGTCCTCGCCTTCTCGTTGATCCAGACCAAGCGGTCGCCCTGCGTCAGCTTGCCGTCGGAGTTGAGGTCGAAGCGAGCTTCGAACGGTCCCGAGCGAACGGCCGACGAAAGCGTATCGATGTCCGCGGCGTCATAGATGCCGTTCCCGTTGTAGTCGCCGACCAGCGCCGCCGTGGTCAGCACCAGATTGTCGACCGCGCCTCCGAAATGACCGCTGCCGAAGTTCGAAGGACCGACCTTCAGGCGGATGTCGCCCGAACCGTCCCCGGTGTATTGGAACGCCACCCGATTCAGGTCGATTGTCCCGGCCCAGTCGCCCGGTCGGTACTCGTGCCGCACCAGAACCGTGTTGTCTTTGCGGAGCACTTCGACGAAGACCCCATCGTCCAGCGTCGTCACCTGCGCAGGCGCCTGGTAGACCGCCGGACTGGCATCGAACGCCACCTCGTACGACTGCCCCGCCTGGTTCGACCCCGCGATGGGATCGCGCAGTTCAATCACGTTGTCCTGCCAAAGCATGACCGCGTAGTCGGCGGCGGGCGGAGGAGGAGGAGCGATCCGATTCACCGCGTGCACGACACCGCCACCCGCCTTCGACCAGGCACCGAGGTCGCCGCCGTAGGCCACCTCCAATCCCGTCTGGAATTGCAGTCCGTTGAACTGATTGGGCGGTGCAGTGAAGTCGTTGAAGTCGGCGAAAAACAGCGACTGAGCCCCCGACAGCTTCAGGTCGTCAATCGCTCCACCAAAATGACCGCTGCCGGAGTTCGATGGTCCGACGCGCAACCGCACGTCGCCGCTTCCATCACCGACATACTCGAACGAACTCGGCTTCATGTCCAGAACGCCAGCCCAAGCTCCGGGCTGGTACGCCTGGCTGGCAAGCACCGAGTCGTCGGCCCGCAGGACTTCGACCAGCACACCATCCTCCGGCGCCGTCACCTGCGAAGGCGCCTGGTACACCGCCGGGCTGGCGAGAAAGTCGAGCCGATACTTGGCTCCCGATTGGTTCGAGTCGACAATCGGGCTGTTGAGCGTGATGACGTTGTCCTGCCAGATCATGACCGCGAAGTCGCGTTGCGCGGGCGGCGGAGTCGTCGCTAGGTTCACCGCATGCACCACGCCGCCGCCGGACTTGTCCCAACTGGCCAGCGATCCACCATAGGCCACTGCCAATCCCGATTCGTACTGTTTGCCATTGAAGTTCGCCGCGGGAGCCGTGAACCCGTTGAAGTCCTCGCGAAAGACTTCGGCGGCCTGAGCGGACGCGGCCAAGGAGACTACCGCCAGCCCCACCGCCGCCTTGCGAACTGCACGCCCAAGGATCCGTCGCGACTCCATGTATCGTCTGTCCATCATCGTCCACCCCGCCTGCTGCTGTGTCTCGGATATGCCAATGTTTACCGGCAGCGCAGCGAGAACATGCCGTTTCGCTGGCTCCTGCTTCGCAGGCAAAATATCGAAACGCAAAGCGACAAGCAATGAAAAAACACGGTCACGGACCGGTCTTGGAGGGGCTCACCTGAGGCGGCGTCCGCCGCGTCGCCCCCTGGGCAGATGGTAGATCGTCTCACTACAACAGCGAGGCCCCGCCGGAGACGGGGCCTTGCGAAGCGAGGAGCCCCCAGGACACCTCGCGTTTCATGTCGCGTTCGCCCTCCTGGGCGAGGACGGACGAACGCAGGATAGCGTGGAACTTCGGCCGAACACCCGGCGAGTTACACGTCGCTGAAAACGTCATCCACGGCGGCGGCATCCAGGCCGTACTTGCCCGGGTCGCCGTTGAGTCGCAGCATGTAACCGTTGACTCGGTCACCCGCCAGACGCACATCGCGATTGCCGGTCAGCGAGACCATCGACGCGTCCGTCGCACCGGCGCCACCGCGAACCGTCACTTCAGCCGTCTTCGCGTCGTCGGACAACTGTACATCCACCGACTCGTAGTCGTTCCAGCCCTGGTCCAGGCAGTACCAGTCCAGTTCGCCCTCGGCGTTCAACGAGGCCAGCATGCCGTGCGCCGTGCGCGACGAGAAGAACATCGGGTCGCGGATGAACTGCGACTGCAGGCCACGCTCGCCGAAGTTGTAGTACTGGCTGGTCACGCCGGGACGCAGATCGATCTCGAAACGATCGTTCCGCAGCGAGAGTTCGCCGTTGAACGTATCCTTGCCGTCGATCACGTGCATCGGCTGGAACTCGGTCAGTGTGTACACGCCCTGCACCAGGCCCGTGAACTCGTAGGAACCGTCCTTCGCCGTCCGCGTCTCCAACGAAACCGGACGACCCAGGAAATCGGTGCCGGCGAGCGTAATCCGGACGTTTCCATAACCCCGCTCGACCGCATCCAAGTTCCCGTCGTTGTCGGTGTCGGCATAGACGAACCCGCGAACGATGCTGGGATTCAGGTCGCCCACCGCGATGGACACGGTGGCGACGTTCGACGTCAGTCCGTTGGCCGACGCGCGGTAGGTGAAGGTGTCAACTCCGACAAAGCCCGCGACGGGCGTGTAGGTGAAGGAACCATCCGCGCGGAAATCCAGCGTGCCGCCCTGGGTCGGGCCGCTCTCCAGGATCGCCGTCAGGATGTTGCCCTCGCGGTCGAGATCATTGACGAGCACACCATTGGCGGCGTTCACCACCAGCGTTCCCGTGGTCTGGATCACATAGCTGTCATTGACGGCGATCGGCGCGTCATCGACGGGCCGCACCGTGATGGTCACCGTCGCGGGAGCCGACGACTGGGTACCGTTCGTCGCCCGGTAGGTGAAGGCCACGTTGCCGGTGAAGTTGGCGGCGGGCAGGAAGTCGAACGAACCATCCGGACGCAGCACCAGGTTGCCCGACGAGGGACCGGTCACCAGTTCGGCCGTCAGCGGCTTGCCGTTCGGATCGGTGTCGTTCGCCAACACGCCGTTGGCAACCGTCACGTTCAGTTCGGTATCTTCATCGGTCGCGTAGGCATCGTCGACGGCGGTCGGCGGATCGCCGGCCACGATGAGCAGCGTCGTCTCGCCGTACGAGATTTCGCTGGTCGGCACGGGCGTGCCGACGTTGAACAGCAGCACGTCGTGGGCCGGCAGGTCATCGGCGGCGTCGCCGACGAACTGGGCGGTGCCGGAAGCGACCGCCTTCATCGGCACGGTGAACACCAGCCGTTCGGCTTCGCCCAGCGGCTTCAAGCCATCGAACGCTCCCACCTCGTCAATCAGCCCCAGCAGCGAGGTGCTGCCGGTCTGCTGGTTGGGGTAGCTCTCGCCGTAGGTGATCGGCCCGTCCACCGCCACCAGGTTGGCCGAGTAGAGGACGTCCAGATAGGCGGCGAACACGCCGTCACGCGGAATGTCACTCACGTCCTGCACGAACGCGGAAAGCAGGAAGCTGGCACCCGGCGCGAGGGAGGTGACGGCGGTACCGTCCAGCGAGGTGACACCGAGGCGGAACTTGACCTGGAACTCGTTGGCCACGGTGATCGTCACCGTGGTGTTCGCCGACGTCGCCGAACCATCGCTGGCGACATAGATGAACGAATCCTGGCCGACGAAGTCGCCATTGGGAACGTAGCTGAACGAACCGTCGGCTTTCAGGTCCAGGGAGCCGTTCGCGGGTCCGGAAACCAGCTGCGCGGTCAGCGGCTGGCCTTCGGGGTCGGAGTCGTTGGCGAGCACTCCGGAGGCGACCGCGACGGTCAGCGTCTGGCCCTTGATCGTACGATAGGAGTCGGGCAAGGCGATCGGCCCGTCGTTGACGGCGCGGATCGTGAGCGACACCGTGGCGACGTTCGAATCGACCTTGCCATCGTTCGCCTTGTAGGTGAACGTATCCACGCCGTTGTAGTTGGCGGCCGGAACGTAAGTGAACTGTCCATTGGGCAGCAACGTCAACGCGCCGTGCGACGGACCGCTGACCAGCAGGGCCACCAGCGGATCGCCGTCCGCATCGGTATCGTTCGCCAGCACGCTGATGGTGGAGTTCAGCGTCGTGTCCTCGTCGCCCGTGTAGGCGTCGTTCACGGCCACCGGCGCGCGATTGGTCTGCGTCACGGTGATCGTCACCGTGGCGGCATTGGACACCTGTCCGCTCGCGTTCGCGGTGTAGGTGAACGTGTCCGTGCCCACGAAGCCATTGACAGGGGTGTAGGTGAAGGAACCGTCGGCAGCCAGCTCCACCGTGCCATTCGCGGTGCCGGCCACCAGCGCCGCCGTCAACGGCGCGCCGCCCTCCACGGTGTCGTTCTTCAGCACGCCGTTGGCCACGCTGACGACCAGGGGCTGTCCGGCCACCGCATCGTAGGTATCGTTGTTGGCCACGGGCACGACAATGGAACCAACCTGCAACGACGTCGAAATGAAATCGATCCGGTCCGGCGCGACGATGGAACTGGTCTCGCCCACCGGGACACCGAACACCAGCACGTCATGCAACGGGCTGACATCGGCCGGATCGGGCGTGAACGTCAACTGCCCCGCGGTCTTCGAACGCATGGGCACCGTGAACAGCAGTCGCTCCGTCGGCCCCAGCGGCGTGAGCCCGTCGATCGAACCAGCTTCGTCGATCAAGCCAGCCGTCGCCGTGCTGCCCGAGGGCGCGTTTCCGTAGGCGGAACCGTGCTGGATCAGTCCGGTCACTTCGGCCAGACCCGCGTCGTAGGTCACATCCAAGTAGCCGGCGAACACACCGCCCTTGTCACGTGCCGTGAGGTCCTGCACGAAGGCCCGCAACTGGAACGACTCGCCCACGCCGATCTGAGACAGCTGGTCGCCGTTCGCATTGGTGGCCGCCAGGCGGATCCGCACCAGGTCGCCATCCTCGCCTTCCGCATTGAGCGTATTGAGCACCAGCAGCACGTCGAAAGGCGACAGCCCGCCGTCGTCGTTGACGTCAAAGAAGATCGGAGTCGGCTCGCCCGCCGGCGTGGCCGCCAAACGCGGCGAACTCGCGTCGTTCAGCAGGTTGATGATGTACAACGCATCCACGGGCGACGTCTGCCCGTCGTCGTTCACGTCCGTCGGATAGAACGAGTTGTGTACGACGTCCGCCGCGAGCATCGCACGTGATTCCAAGGATTCCGCCAGGAACCGACGATAGCCGCCGGTACGAGCGGCGCGAGTCCGCGTTCGACGAGAACGTTTGAAGGATCGAGCTTCCAGAGTACGGAAATTCATCGAGGCTCTCTCTATAGCGAAGTATCGGGAAGTCTGTCGAACGGGTCGGTAGGGACACGGTTGCGGACGGATCTCTTGGTGCGAAAACAGCGCAACCGCGAATTGCGGTCCAGTGTGCGATGGCTCTCAGTATGATTCGAAAACTCGTCTTGGAAACGCTGTCCTGAAGCGTTTTCCTGCCCCTCCTTCGTTCGATTCTAGCGAATGTGACGAAGGGCTTCCATGGATTGGCAGGGCACGCGCCAAGGGCCATAGACAACTTCGACACCCGGCGAGTTGACCACCATCGGACAGCAGTGACAACGTTCTGGCACTACTGCGGCTTGCGATGAAACTTCTGAACACCGGGCAGGTCGCTCTCCCGGGGCGTACCGTCGCCGCGTCGCGGGAACTAGCGTCCGCCACGGCATGGCCGTCAACGAACGTCAACACGCGACGTCGTACCGTGGTCCGTGCGCCGGACACACCCGCGCGAGCACTCCACAGCCCATCGGCTCCCGGCAGGATATCGAGTTCACGCAGGCAACCCGTCGGAGCGTCCGGACGCGATCGCCCACGCATCCACTCGCCTGACGCCAACCCTCCCGATCGCTGCGCGACGGGAACATCGAAACGATCGCCGTCGCAACCGCCCGTCCGCGCAGAAAGCACCGTGCCACGGTCGGACAGGAAGCGGAAGACGCTCGACACTCCGGAGCGGTAGCGGTCACCGTCATGCGACGACGCGCGGCGACATCCCGACAGCAGACCGCCGCCGATCCAGGCCGCCCTCGCCGGATGCTCCTGAGAAACCGGGCCCATACTCTT
>JBIIEC010000597.1:0-2973 GCA_044238045.1 Pirellulaceae bacterium
CTATCATCCGGGCACCTGGCGCGGCTGGTATGACTTCGGAGGTGGCTCGCTCGCCGACTTCTGCTGCCACGGTTTCCAACTCGCCTACCGCGCGCTGGACCTCGACGCGCCCACCCAGGTCGATTCCGAAGGCGATGCGCTGGGCTTCGAGTCGTTCCCGAGCCGCTGCAAGGTGACGTTTGAATTCGCCGCCAAGGGCGATCGCGGTCCTGTGAAGCTGGTCTTCTACTCAGGTGACAACTATCTGCCACCGGTTGAAGTCACGCAGGGACCCGTGGGAACCACCGGCTGCCTGATCGTGGGCCGCGACGGCATGCTCTCGGCCGGCCTCTGGAATACGGACTGCAACGTGCGACTGCGTGGAGAGAAGGAGTTTCGCGGAATGGACCACCCGGCCGTGCAGCAGGTTGCCAAGACGGAGCCGCGCATCGACACCGAGGTACTGAAGTGGGATCCGCGTCGCACCGCCAAGGGGCAGCGTCCACGCTGGAGCCAGGTGAACAACTCCCACATGTTCGAATGGGTGCTTGCCTGCGCCGGCGACGCCAAGACCTATTCGCCGTTCGAGATCGGAGCTCGTATCACCGAGGTCGGCATGCTGGGCGTGCAGACTCTGCGCTAGGCCGTCGGGCAATCAATCGGTTCCATCCCGCCAGCCCGAATTCTCTGTGCGCTCCGTGTTCTCGGTGGTTCAAAGAGGTAACCACGAAGAGCACGGGGGGCACGGAGCGACTCAGCCGATATCTCCGAGTTGATTCCCCTCGGCCGTGTTCTCGACCAGCGTATTTCCGAGCGATTGCAGGCGGAATCCCCAGCCCGCGTTCTTGTGGGACTGGTTTCGATAGAGCCTCGTTCCGGACTGCAGCAGCAGGAACCCATGCGACCCGTTGGCCGTCGCGCCGTTCGTCGACATGACATGGCTCGAGCCGGTCACGAGGAAGCCCTCCGCGGCATTTGCCGTCGACTGGTTGCCGACCAGCATTTCGAGGCTGCTGTCGAGGCGGAACCCGCTGCCGGAGTTGGCCTCCGCGATGTTCGAGTTGTAAACGTTGCGATTGGCCGACTGCAAGGCCCAGAAGCCAAGAAGCAGGTTGCTCCTGCTCGTGTTCGAGGCCAGCGTGTGTCCGCCCGTCTCGAGCAGGAATCCGGTCTGCTGGTTCAACGTGGCTTCGTTGTTCTGCAGGCTCAACGTCCGGCCGGCCAGCAGGAAGCCAACCAAGTTGGCTTTCGCCCGGTTGTGGCCGATGACGTCGCTGGTTCCACCGAGCCAGTATCCATTGCGCAGATTGGCTTCCGATTCGTTGTGCAGCATCGTGGCCGCGGCGGATTCCGTAGCCAGGAAGAAGCCATCGCGTCGGTTGGCAAACGCTCGGTTACGCTGCAGGAAGTTTGAATTGCCACTGATCCGGAAGCCGACGACATTGTCGTAGGCGACGTTGCGTAGCAGCGAGTTGGACGAGCCCTCCACGCGGAAACCGTTGATGCTGTCGCGAACCGTCAAGCCTTCCAGCAGGATCCGATCGCCGAGCAGCGTCACGCCGTCGGCGGTCGGATTGTCGCCGAGAAGTCCGTCGACCACGACGGTGGCACCGTCACGATCGACGCCCTTGATCGTGAGGAAGTCCTTGCGCACCGTAAAGGGCGCGTAGCTGCCAGGCCACACCAGGATCATGTCGCCGCGTTCGGCAGCATCGACGGCTTTCTGAATCGAGCAGAAGCGATCGGCTTGGTTGCACTCGGCCGCGGGCCAGGGTTTCACATGGATCGTGGTATTTTGCGTGTAAGCTCCCGACTGGAAGGCACGCACGAGATCGGAACTGTTGAATTCGCCATCGCAGTTCCAGTCGCCCGTGCTCCAGCGCGCGTTGGCGGCGATGGAGTCTTCATACTGACCCGACTGAAAAGCGAGGACGAGGTCGGAAGAGTCGAAGGTTGAGTCGAGGTTCGCATCGCCATGCGTGGTGCGAAGCGTCGTAGCCAGGTAGTGATCTACGTCCGCATCGTTGACCTGGCCGTCTCGATTGGTGTCATAACGCCAGTTCACCGGCAGGGTGCGAATGCCTCGGCACAGTTCCTCGAGATCTGCGATATCCACAAGGTCGTCGCCGTTCATGTCCGTGGGACGATTCGAATCGCCGCGGATGACGATCACGACCGAGGCCGACGAAGTGGCACCATGCTCGTCGGCGATCGTGTACTGGAAACGCTCCTCCGCCGTCTGTCCGACCATCAGGTAGTTGAACGCTTGGCCCACTTCATACCATACTCGCTCGCCGCGCAGTTCCAGCTTGCCGCGCAAGCCGTCACTCTGCAATGCCTGCACGCGCAGCCCCGCCTTGCCGTTGGTATCGGGATCGGTATCGTTCTCCAGCAGGGTTGCCGTGATGTCGGTGGCCACGAGGTCTTCCCGGAGACCCAGGTTGTCGGGGTTGGCGATGGGTCCATCGTTAACGCCGATGACGGTGATGGTCACCGTGGCGGATGAACTCTCCGGCCGGTTGGTGCTCGCGGCGTACTGGAAACGGTCTTCCAGCGTCGCGCCTTGCGGAAGTGCCTGCAGCACCGCCTGTTGTCGCGCATCGTAGCGGAACGCGCCGCTTGCTTCGACCGCCACGGGTATGCCCAGCATGGTGAGAGGATCGTGGGATGTTACCAAGGCGACGGCCGAGGGATCGACGGTGTCGTTGGCGAGCAGTCCCGTGGATGAAGGGATGACGAGTTCGACGCCGTCCTGCGTGGAGTAGCCGTCCGCTCGGGCCTGGAGCGGCTGGTAGGGGGAAACGACCGAGATAGAAAAGGATCGCAGGAACGAGCCGCGGCCGGGGACATCGGCTTGCGCGAGAATCACGTGGCGTGTCGACTGCTGCGTGTCGAGCAGCGAGCCATTCTTCACGGTGACAACGCCCGTATTGGTGTCGATTGCAAAGCGACCGCCGGCGTCATCCACCAGGGAGAACCGGGTGTTGCCAGGCT
>JBIIEC010000596.1:0-2973 GCA_044238045.1 Pirellulaceae bacterium
CCTGCCGATGATTGCCGAATCGTTGACTCCCGATCTGTCGGTGATGATGGGCAGGGAACCCGGCCTTCATCCGGTGGTCATTCGGATGACACCTTGGAGCTGGGGGATTTTTTTCAATCCGTGCGAAAAAATTCCGGCGATTCTGCGGACACTGTCCGGTTGCGAATGCGGTGAGCAGGTCCGCGTGGTGCAGTCGATGGTGACGAGTGCCCTGCAGATGTGGGCTCTGGGCCAGTATTCATCAGACGTCCCCGACGCGCTCAGGGAAGCCTTGGTTCCCCGCGAACTTCGCGACTACTTCACTCGACTGGTGGCCTTCAGCCATGCGGCGACGAAGCGACCAGCGAGACTGCTCCGGGACGACGGGCGCGAGCGGCTTCGCCAGTGTCTCGAGGCGGAAAATGCGGCGGATGGGGGTGTGGAAGCGTGGTTGGCGGGGGCGGACTTCGATGATGGCGAGCGGGGTATCGGTTTCCGCGGATCGGCCGGTTTGGAGCGATTCCTGGCCGAACTGCTCGATTCCGGCGACCACGGCAGCATCTGGGTGGCACTCGCTTGTCTCTGGAGGGCGTCGCCGCAGCGCATCGAGCGACTGCTGGCGTCGCGGGTCGTGTTGGCGATGGAGTGGCCGGTTCTCCATCGTTTGATGGTGACGCATCTGACCTACCAAGTGTCCCGTGGGCTTCGCTGGTCGCTCGTTCGTCGCAACCTGAAACGCACCTTGTTCAACGATTCCTTCGTGGGCTACCAGGTGAAGTGCCGGATACTCACCGAAGTCTCGCCGGGTGCGAGGAAGCGAGCGCGGCGATTGCGGTCGAAGGCGTCGACTGACGGCCTTCCTGCGGCCTCCCCTCGCTAAGAGGCTCCAACGCTCCGTTGGGGGAACCGCGTTGCGGGAGTATCCAGCTCGATATATTTCCCCGCCCGATTCGGAGCCGGCCAGGCGCGTCGCTCCTCGCATCGGTCCATGCCCGGCTCGCAGAGTGACACCTTCCGGGCACTCGTCCGGCCTACGTCCGATGCTCCCTGTTTGTCCCCCTCTCGACGCGGTCGCCACTTCGGAAACAGCCATGGACTCGATCAATTCATTGTTCTCCCGCGATGTCCATCTTGAAGTCGGTGAGGTCGGCTATCGTCATCCCGTGGTACTGCGTCTGACGCCATGGTCGGTAACGCTGGTCTCCAATCCGTGCGCGGATTTTCCGGCATCCGTGCGGTTGTTTTCAGGCTGCGATTGCCAGTCGCGGCTGGAGAACCTGATGCTGCGCGTGGACGACCAGTTGCAGCGCTGGGCGCTGGGCGACTCACCGAAACGCCTGGCGCTGTCGAGCAAGAAGCTGTCGATCCCCGTGGAAATCGGCTCCGTCATCGACCAGTTCCAATTGCTGGCCGACAGTGCGCCGCATGACGACGACGGACCGCGACGGGAGGTTCTTGCGTCGATCGTTTCCGCGGGCGCCGAAAGTGCCGGCTCTGCGCGACGGCCGTCGAACGGGGGGCGCCAGCGGAAACGCGGCAGGCATCGACCGGTCGCCCGTCCGCCACTGGAACTCGACCGCGAGTTTCCGGTGATCGCCTTTCCGACCTACGAGCGTTTCGCCGAACAGTTGCTGGAATCGAAGGATCCCGAACACCTCTGGTATGGACTCAAGATGCTGCGATCCGCGTCGAGCGACCGGATCGAAAGCCTGCTCCAGCCGCGATTCCGGCGGGCTCTCACGTGGCCGATCGGCCTGCGACTCATGGTGATCCACTTGAGTGGCCAGTTGTCGGGGTTGCGCGAGGAGGACGCTCGCGGGGAACTGGTGGCCGCGACGCTGGCGGAGCCTTCCCTGGCGGCGACGACGCGGCGGCGGCTGCTGGCGGAGATTCCCGTCAGTCGGCCGGACGTGGCGTGCAGGATGCTGTTGGAGTCCACGACGACGTCCGGCGTCTGTCGAGGGCGCGAGATCGGCGCAGCCCTGGACCGCATCCTCACGCACTATGTGGGGGACCTGCCGAGCTGGCGGGTCCGGTGCGCGGTCACTCGCTCCGTCGTGGACCTGCTGGTGGTGACCCACGGCTTGGAATCCTTCATCCAGCACCATGCGCCGGCGATGGTCGACGACCTGGTCGCTTACCTCCAATGCCATCCGACGAGGCGCGAGCTTTGGGGCGTTGCCCTGCGGCTGTTGAGCTGCACGCGATCGCTCGACGGCGGTTTTGCGATCCTGAAACTGCTGGAGCGGTTTATTGGAAATCCCATGAAGGTCGGACGCTGCCTCAGTGCTTTGAACCACCTGGCCTGGAGCGTGACGAACCGTTCGGAACACGCCACGGAGTTTCTGTTTGCGGTTCTTGACGAAATCGACCGCGTGAAAGCTCAGTTGGCCGAAGGCTTTCGTTCGAAGACCGCCTGGGGGGCCGATGTCCGTCGCGATCTGGCCCGGCTGGAGAGCAAGTTGCAGGCGGAGGTGGACAAGGTGGCGGGCTCGTGGGATGCCAACGCGACCTTCGCGGAATTGCTGCAGCGATTGGATTCGAAGCTGGGCGATTCGCAACGGGAGATGGTCTTGGCCTGGGGCGAGAGCATCCTGAGAAAGTCCGGGCCCTCGATCGATCCGCAACTGATCCAGAAAGTCATGCGATCCTCCACCTGGCAATGGAGGATCCTTCTCTCCAAGAACGGGACCATGAAGCTCCCGGACGCACCGTAGTCAACTTACCCGTCTCGACCGACTGACCATTTCCTTCTGCCCTTGGATAACCCATGTCACGCAAGAATCCATCCGCGAAGTGTTCCGTGCCTTCTTCCTCTGCATCTCCCGGGTCCGCCGCATCGCGGGGCGGAAGTCCCGGCGCTTATCCCGCAGGAGCGGACGAACTGCTGGTGGCGTTGCAGACGCCGATGGGAAACCGGCTGGGCCTGCCGGCTCTGGTCTGGGGCAAGCCGGGCCAGGGCAAGACGAGCTTCCTGGAGTCGCTGTCGAGCCC
>JBIIEC010000007.1:0-35015 GCA_044238045.1 Pirellulaceae bacterium
TAAGGTCCCGTCCATCGCGGTCCACGCCGGCAGACCCCCAATGCCGGCGGACGCCAAGTGCCGGCGGCCGAACACTCCGCGAGGAAACTCGCCGAACGCCCGCCAGCCCCGGAAAACGGCCCCAGTCATACTACGCCCGACCAAGGAGTTCTGCATGAGGTACCAGGATCAACCTCCCTTCCCCGCTCATCGGACCATCCGCCCCGGTTTCACGCTCGTGGAACTGCTGGTCGTGATGGCGATCATCGGCGTCCTGGTGGCCCTGCTCATCCCGGCCGTCGGCATCGCGCGGCGGAGCGTCCAGAAGAGCGCGGTGGTCTCGGAAGTGGGTGGCATCGAGCAGGCGCTGCAGGCGTTCAAGACGCAGTACCAAGCCGACTTCCCGCCCGACTTCACCACCGTCGGCGCCGCCGGCCGCGGCGGAGAACCGCTCGACAAAACCGCCCTCGACCAGTTCCTCTCGCGGTTGTTCCGCTACCGCAACCCGGCCACCGACGTGCCGCGGCTGCCGCCCGCCTTCACGCAGCCCGTTCCCAACGCGCTGAATAACCTCGATCCATCCGAAGCCCTCGTGCTGTGGCTCCGCGGCTTCTCCAACGACCCCGCCAATCCGCTCTTCGGCCCCCCCGGCCAAAACCCGGACCAGATCGAGCGGACTCCGATCTTCGCCTTCGACAAGAACCGCCTGCAGGACCTCGACGGCGACGGATTCTACGAGTACTACCCGGCCTACGGCACGCAGCAGCCGTACCTGTACCTGGTCCACTACAACTACGTGAACGCCTTCGCGACGCGAGACGACAACCTCGTCTACCTGTTCAACGGCCAGAACCAGGCGGCGTTGCCAAGGCCTCTGCCTCGACCCTACCTGACGCGGCGCGACATCAGCGTGGCCGCCATCGACCCACGCCTGAAGACCAGCTATGCGGCATCCGACACTTTCCAGGTTTTGTCGGCGGGACTGGACGGCGAATATGGGGTCCAGGTGCGTAGTACGAGCGTGAACGATTACCTGCCGTTTGCGTATCCCATTGGTCCCTATCCCGACAAGCCGCATCTGGACAACATCACCAGCTTCGCTCGCGGAGCCCTGGAGGATTCGCTGCCGTGATGAACGCCTGCGCCGGAACCGTCGCTCGCTGCATGCCCCCAGCGCTGACCGCCTCAGTGCCTGGTACGGGCTGCGCGCGGATTCCGCGGAGCGTTCCCGGCGAGAAGCGTCCAGCCACCGACCTGCTTCGCGCCGGTTTCACGCTGGTTGAGCTGCTTGTCACCATCTCCATCATCGGCATCCTCGCCTCCCTGGTCCTCGTCGGTCTGGCCGGCGTCCAGGAAACTTCGCGGGCCGATCGCACCCGAGCCATGATCGCGCGACTCGATGCACTCGTCGGGGAGCGGTGGGAGGCCTTCAAGTCGCGGCGGGTGTTCGTGCCGATGGTCAAGCCGCCGAACATGACGCCGCAGCAGTGGCGGCAGAGCCAGTCGTTGCTGATGGCCCAGTATCGCCTGGACGCCACGCGCGAGCTGATGCGGATGGAACTGCCCGACCGCAAGTCCGACCTGCTGGCCCCGCCCGTGCGCCTGCCCGCGCCTCCGACGCTGTGGCGGGCCTATCGCAGCGCGATCCGCCGGCAGCTGCTCAAGAACAAGAACCGCGCGCTGCCTCCGGAGAATCAGCCCTCGTTCGACCAGGAAGTGGCACGCGAGGAGGTCTGGTCGCAGCAGCATGAGAGCGCCGAGTGCCTGTATCTGATCCTGTCGCAGATGGTGGACGACGAGCGGTCGGCGTTGGAGTTTTTCGCGGAGAACGAGGTCGGCGACGTGGACCAGGATGGCATGCTGGAGGTGCTGGACGGGTGGGGTTCGCCCATCGCCTTCCTCCGCTGGGCTCCGGGCTTTGAACTGGTCGGTGGACCGCAGGATGGCGACGCGCCCGACCCGTTCGACCCGCGCGGCATCTATCGCGCCCGTGGCACCTTCGCCCTCTACCCTCTGATCTTCTCCGCCGGGCCGAACAAGCAGTTCGAGATCTTGGTCCGCAACCCCTACGCCGCCGCACCGCTCGTCTACTCACAACTGGTCCCGCCGAACAACCCGTTCATCGGCCTGCCCGGCTACCAGGGCATCCTCAGCCTGCCCCTCGGCATCTGGGAAGATTCCAACAACGACCTGAAGAACGGCTCGCTGGACAACATCACCAACCATGGTCTGGCAGGTGGCTCATGAGCGGCGCGTCTCCTAAGCCATCGCGCGACCTGCCACGAAAGCGGCCATGCCGCCCGCGTTCGCCGCGTGGCCTGACGCTCACCGAACTGCTGGTCGTGGTGAGCATCATCGTGGTCGTGTCCGGCATGCTGGTGCCCATGGTCACGCCGGTGCTGCGCGGGCAGAAGGTGCGTGAAGCCACCCGGCAGATCAACCTGCTTCTGTCCGGCTCCCAGACGCGGGCCGCCGAACTGGGGCGGCCCTACGGAGTGTGGATTGAGCGAGCCGGTCACGAGAATGTGCCACCCAACCTCTGGTACACGGCTTACAAGCTGTTCCCGGCCGAACAGCCCGAACCTTACACGGGCGATGTGTTCAACGCCCGCGTGCGTCTCGCTCCCACCAACATCAACGACCCGAACTTCTTCATCTGGGAAGCCCACTTCAACCCGGATCCGAATCCGCAGGCCGACATCATCCCCGGCTTCCAGCCCAACTGCTGTGACACCGTCACGATGTCGATCGCCAACAACGTGCCGCTCGTCCGTATCGGCGACTTCATCCGTTTCGAAGGCCGCGATCCGAAGTACCCGATCGTGCGTCGTCCGCTGCCCGATCGGTTCCTGTTCGGCGTGCCGAAGAACCGGCCGGACATGCTGGCCGGGTTGCAGAAGCATCTGCGGCTGCTGACGGGTCCCACGAACGCCCAGGCGGCGGCTGAAGCCCAGTCGTACTCGCGCGGCGTCTCCTTTGAAGTCCTGCGGCAGCCGATCAAGGGAGCCAGCCCGCCGGTAGAGTTGCCTCGCAACACGGGCCTCGACCTGTCGCTCTCCGGCTACCGCGGCGTCTTCAGCCCGACGCTCACCCGCTTCCGCGAAATCGTGCCCGAGTACGACATCGCGATCATGTTCCATCCGAAGGGCGGTGTCGACAGCGTCTACTTCATCGCGCACGAACCCGACGTGCCGGGGGAGGAAGAGCGTTTCACGTTCGTCGAGAGGCCGGTCGGTACCATCAGCCTGCTGGTGGGACGCGACGATAAGATTGGACGGGACCGCCGCGGCAACCTGAACTTCGACGTGAACGGCCTCAACCTCGAGAACATGCAAAACAATCTCGGCGGCCCGATGGGAGAAGCCAGCCTGCAGGACGCCGATAACCTCTGGATCTCGGTCGATACCCGCACGGGCCGTGTGCAGAGCGCCCCGAACGTGAATCCGTTCCCGCCGAACGACCCGAACGTCCTGCCTCCCAACGCCGACATCCGCTCGCTGCTGTCCGTCGCGCGGCAACTGGCCGACACGGCCATCGACCAAGGAGGCCGCTGACCATGGAGGCGCTCCGGAACCTTGTTCGCCGGTCTCTCGCGTGCTGCGTTCACGCCACCTTCGCACGCGGCAGGACGATCGCTCCGCGTGTCCGCCGCGGCATCACGCTGCTGGAGGTGCTGATCTCGATCGGCGTCGTCGGCATCGGCCTGCTGGGCGTCGCCTCGCTGATCCCGCTGGCGCATTACAAGGCCACGCAGGGCATCGAGGAGGATCGCAAGTCGCAGTTCGGCAAGCGGGCGTTCCGCGACTTCTTCGTGCTCGGCATCGACCGCCCCGGCTCCGTCCAGGCATCCACCGGCGGCATGCTGCTCAATCCCTACTGGACCTACGCTCCGACGCCGGGCATCAACCCGTACGAGTTGATCTTCAACCTCAACACGGGCAAGGTGCTGCGCAAGACCTACTGCATCGATCCGCTGTACGTGGCGTCGCCCGGCCCGAACGGCGAACCGTACCGGCTGAACGCTCGCTTCCCGGCCGATACTTCGGCCTTGCCCGCCGACATCGCCAATAGCATGCCCCTGCGCCTCACGCTGCTCTCGCGCCGACCGGAAGACTACCGACTGCAGTTGAACCCCGCGCAGCGCGCGACGTACAACAACTTCCTGCTGGCCGGCAACGGCCCGAACCTGTTGATGAGCCTGCCGCAGGCCGAACAGGTCTTCCGACTGCAGGACGATGTCGTGGTGGAGGCGCCGCAGAATCCGAACGACATCGCGCGGCAGAGCTACCTGGACAATGGCATGAAGGGCTACACGGGCGGCGCGTACAGCTGGATGGCGACGCTCGTGCCGGACGACCTGCTCACCGGGGTGGGTACGCCCGCCACGAACATGTTCACGCTGTCGGTGGTGGTGTTCCACCAACGCAGCCTGGCTCCGTTTCCGCGGCAGGAGGTGATCGCGCAGGTGGTGAACTTGACGGGCCCCAACGGTCAGCTGCTGCCCCCCTCCGTTCCCGACCAGCCGATCAGCATCCTAGCCGGTAACACGAAGGAAGTGGTGATCCAGCAGGTGCCCTTCGCGACGCCCAACCAGGGCGATGCCAACGTCGGCGATATCCGCGCCGGCGGCTGGGTCGCGCTGCTGCAGGGCGGCACGAACTACCTCAAGTGGTACCGCGTGCAGGCCGTCGACCAACCCGACAATGAACTCGACACGACCCGCGCCCTGACGCTCGTGGGGCCCGACTGGCATTCCATCGTTCCCAATCCGGCACCGCCGCTATTCGCGATCTTCGTCAAGAACGTGGTTGCGGTCTACGACAAGACCGTGGAACTGCGCTGACGCACGAAACCCGCATGCGTGGCGCCAAGTCCCTCCGGGCCGCCACGCATAAGATGAACGCAGCAGGATGAACGCAGCGGCATGGCCGCGACCATCGCCGGGCTGCCCGACGGACGCATCGGATGGGAACGCGAGACGAGACGACCGCTCCACCGGGAAGTTTACCCCGGCAAAACCTTGTGAAAGCGAAGAGATCCATGACGCGACGTCGCCCTCAACGACGAGGCATCCTGCTGCTGATCGTGCTCAGCCTGCTGGTGCTGTTCGTCCTGATCGGCATCACCTTCGTGGTGACGGCCGACCGCCACGCGCGGGACAGCAAGATCGCGGCGCGGCAGGAACGCACGGGCGACGACCCCGTCAAGGAACTCGACAGCGGCCTGTTGCGGCTGCTGCGCGGCACGCCCGACCCCAACAGCGTCGCCTCGCGCCACAACCTGCTCCGCGACCTCTACGGCGCCGACGGTTTCCAGGCCATGGTGGCAACGGCCGTGATTGCCGATCCTTCACAGCAGTTCGTGCGGATCAACTTCGCGGACAATGCCCAGGTCGACGCGCAGTCCCGTCGTGCGGACTACTACGCGGGCGGCGTGCTCACGATGCTCGACGGTTTCGGCTCGGGCCGCAGCACGCGGATCGTCCGCTTCGTTCCGCCCCCGGCGCCGAATCAACCGGGCCAGCTGGTGGTTGTCGCCTTCGACGACCTGCCGCCCAGCTACCTGCCGCTGCCGGGCGAGCGGTTCCTGGTGAACGGCAAGGCCTTCAATGGCACGGGCGACGGCTACAACGGCACGACGGGCAAGGCCAATGCTCAACAACAGCCGAGTAATTTCGAACTGGCGTTGCTGCCCTTCTTCATGAACCGCGCGCTGCTTGCGCACGAGGACGGCGACGAGAGCTGGGACGCCCACGACTACCAGAACGTCTTCCTCGCGCGCATCCCGACGGTGATGCCGCCGACCGGCGTGGCGTCGCCCAGCAACCCGCTGCTGCCCAGCTTCCACCAGCCGTTCCTGGTGAACTACTGGATGCATCGCCTGGCTTCGGGCGCGGTGCGTTGGGACAGCAGCGGAGGCTCCTCGCAGGCCATCGTCGACTTCCTGCGGCGCAGTACGGTCGCGCGACCACTGCCGACGGTCCATCCGTTTTTCTCTGGCAGCAATCCGGCCTTCGCTCCCACCGTCGTGGGTTTCACGCCGCTGGGCTTGCCGCAGTTCGATCCCGATTCGGACAGCGACCAGGACGGCGTTCCCAACTGCATGGATTCCGACTCGTTCGGCACAACGCCCGGCAGCAGCGGTCCGGATGGCCGTGTCGACGACTTGGACAACGACGGCCTGGCCGACGTGCCGATCGTGCGCGGCCCCTGGGATGTCGACAACGACAACGACGGCGTGGCGGACAGCGTCTGGATCGACCTGGGCGATCGCGTGAAGACGGCGCCCGACGGCCGCATGTACAAGCCGCTCTACGCGATCCTCTGCGTCGACATGGACGGCCGCCTGAACGTCAACGCGCACGGCACGCGCCAGGTGCTCAACACCATCCAGGGAACGCTCGTCGACTACGATGGATCCGCGACCGGATCGCCCGGCACGCAACTGGCGGGAGTGCTGGTGGGACAAGGTTACGGCCCGGCGGAGATCCGCCTCGACACGGCGTTGACGCGGATGTCGCGTGTGCCCGCCAATGGCGTTGCCCTTTTCTCGGACATCCTTTCGCAGCGGTATGGCGTGGCGGAGACGAGTCCCGCGCCGCCGAGCCTGTCGGGGCTGCCGGGGCTGCCGACCGTTTCGTCGCCGCTCAGCTACCTGCACGAGTGGGGCATCCCGTTCAACTACGCGGCGCAGGCAGACGAAAACGGCAGCCTCTGCCGTAGTCCACTTGATCCGCTAGGCGTACGCGCCGTCTACACCGACCTCTCGGGCCAACCGCGCTTCCACTACCACCAGCAGCCGTCGTACCTCGTGGCTGGCGCGGCCGGCAGCGAGTTGATCGACGATCCGTACGAAACCAATCACGTGTCGCCGCAAGCCGACGACGCGATTTTTTCGGTGGAAGACTTGGAGCAGCTGAACCGGGCGGGCGACTTGGACACGCTATCCTTTGCGGGCCGGCTGCAGACGCTCTTCCGCTCGCGCCTGCAAGCCGACTTCGCCCCCGCGCTGATGCGCCGCTTCACCACGCACTCGTTCGACGTCTCCTCCGTTCCCGAGATGGTGTTCGACTCCCAGGAACGCCGCCAAGTATTCAATGGCTACAGTTTCCCGTTTGTCAGCGTCGCCGGCCACGTTCGCGCGCGGCTGGCCCGCAACGGATTCGGATCGAGCCTCACGCCCGACCAGCGCAACCAGCAGCTGGAGATCCAGACTCGGCTGATGGTGCCGCGCGAACTGCGTTCGAGCCAGCGAATGGATCTCAACCGACTGTTCGGCAACGGCAAGGACGACAACGGCAACGAAGTCGTGGACGAGCCGGCCGAACTGCTGCTCGCGCAGCCCATGTGGCAGCACCCGGCCTTCCCGCAGTTCTCGACGCTGCTGCAGAGCCAGGGGCGGTTCGCGATGGACGACCCGCACTATGCCGAGGATGCGCCGGCCAACAACACGACCAATGGCAACTTCTCGCGGCAGGTCCTCGCCCGGCAGCTCTACTGCCTGGCGATGCTGGTGATGGACAACAACTTCTACGTGCCCAGCAACGTCACGGAGGAGGCGGATCGCCGGGAGTTGACCGCGCGGCGCATCGCGCAGTGGGCCGTCAACGTCGTCGACTTCCGCGATCCCGACGCCGTGATGACACCGTTCGAGTACGACGTGACTCCGTTCGACGAGAATGGCTGGAGCGTCGACGACGACTACCGCACTCCAGACAACTCGTCGGGCAGCAGCGATCGGCGCATCGTGTGGGGGATGGAGCGTCCGGAGTTGTTGATCACCGAATCGCTGGCGTTCCATGATCGACGCGTGCGTGACACCAAGGATGATGACGATTCGGATCCGGCCGAGGGCCAGGCCGAGGGCGCGGAGTTGCGGCTGCCGGACGACAACCAGGATGACAATCCGTTGACGCAGGTGGCCGCCCCAGACCAGGACCTCGACCAGTTCCGCATCCCGCAGGGTTCGTTGTTCCTGGAGCTGTACGCGACGGGCAATTCGCTGCAGAACAATCCGGCCGCGCCTCGTGAACTCTATGAACTGAGCGAAGACGCGCCGCAGCAGGGCCTGGACCTGGGCCGGATCGTCGACGGCAGCCCGGTTTGGCGCGTCCAGGTGACGCGAGCACCGATGCTGGGGGCGCCGATCGACGCGTGGACGCCGGAGCAGTTGGCCCTGTTCGGTCCGACGTTGCTGCCCTTGTTGCCCGGGGCAGCTGCCGCGGCCACGGACATCAACGACAGGGGCATGCTGGTGCCTGAACTGCGGACGACCGGCGTTCCCTTGGTCTCGCAGCCCAACTACGATCGCTACATCCTCTTCACGCCTGTCCTGCCGCCGAACATGCCCGTGGGAGCGTACTTCTACCGACGTGGCGGAGTGGCTCCGATCGTGCGTCCCGGTGGCTATGCCATCGTGGGACCGCGGCCCGCGACCTACCTGGGTTCGATGGATCGCCAGCAGGCCAATCCGCCGATCGCCGACCAGGATCCTTCGCGGCCTTCGCGTCAGAGCCTGTTGCTGAATCCGAACGCGTTGGCGCTGAACAACCTGATCCAGACCGACTTGAACGGCAACCCGATCGCACCGCCCGCCTCTTTCCAGCCGCCGGTCGTGATCGTGGCCGCCGCGAATCCACCCGCGACCTGGACCAATGCCGTCCGCACCGCGCCCACCGGCGTCGGCATCAACGTATCCGAGCCGCTGCCGACGACGAGCTACTACGAGGAGCCGCGTTGGGGCGAGCCGGGGCCGGCTCCGATGTCGTACTACGACGATCCGGGCCAGCCTGCGGCCGAAGTGCAGGATCGGATGCCGGACGAACCGCTGGACCATCGGCCCACGGCGCCGCTCGCCCAGGATCCGCAGACGCCCGGTCCGACTTCACGCTATCTGCGTACCGGCACGCATCTGCAGTTCGCCATGGCGCTGCTGCAGCGGCTGGCCGATCCCACGCGTCGCTTTGACGCCGTGACCAATCCTTACATCACCGTCGACACGCAGACGATCGACCTGACCGTTTTCAACGGCGAGGAAGAGACCAATCCACCTGCCGCTTGGGAGGGCGAGGACAATCCGCTGCGGGACGAACCGTACGACATCGCCAACGACCCCGAGCAGGTTCCGAATCCGGTGCCGGTGGAACAGTTCACGGCGCGGGAGCGCGGGATCGTGGGACAGGCGGCCGGTGGCGGGCTGAACGTGTGGAGTCCGCTGAGCACGCTGCCCGCGCGTTCGAACCGGCTCGCCACGGCCGAATACTGGGGACACCAACCGCGTCACTCGCTGGGACGACTCAACTCCACCTACGGCCTTCCGCGGACCCAGCAACCGTTGCTCGGCGGGCCCTCCACGCCGTTCCCCTGGATCACCTGGAACGACCGGCCGTTCGCCTCGCCGATGGAACTGCTGATGGTCCCCACCAGCGCTCCCTGGCGACTGGGCCACGAGGTGCGCCCGTCCACCGACAACGTCTACGAGAACTTCCAGGCGCCGATGGCGTACCTGCTGAACTTCTTCTACCGAGGCGCGAACCCGACCGATGCCAAGCCGAACCTCGCGCGGCTGCTGGATCTGGTCGAGACGCCTTCGCGATTCGTCGGCACAAGGCGCTGGCTGAATCCACGCGCGAACCTGGCGACCCAGGGACCGCCGGACTTGCGTGAGTTCGCACCGCCGTTCAACTACGTGCCCGAGTTCCGTGAACCAGGCAAGATCAACCTCAACACGATCCAGGACGTCGAGGTGGGCACCGCGCTGCTGGGTTCGGAGACGGCGTCCGCCATGCGGCGGACGACGCAGAGCCTCTTCGGCGGACTGCCCCCGGCGCAGCGCCCGGCCTTCGTCGCCCAACCGTTCCGCTCCGCCGCCAGTGCCGAACTCATGCCCCTGCCCTCGCTCGAAGTCTCGCCGGCGGGAGCCACGCTGCTGCGATCGCTGCCCAACGACCAGGGCAACTCGCCGCTGCTGCCCGCCGAGGGCGCGACGAATCCCTACAACAATGCCAACGTCAATCCGTACTTCCGCTACCAGCCCATGATGCGGCTGGCCAACCTGACCACCACGCACTCCAACGTGTACGCGGTCTGGATCACCGTGGGCTACTTCGAAGTCCACCCGTGGAACCGCAACAATCCGGCGGACTTCAACCTGCCGCCGTTGCCAGATCCCGCCCACCTCGACGGCTACCAGCTGGGCATGGAACTGGGCAGCGACACGGGCCAGACGAAACGACACCGGGCCTTCTACCTCATCGATCGCTCCATCCCCGTGGGCTTCGAGCCGGGACAGAACCACAACGTCGAGAAGACGATCCTGCTGCGTCGGAATCTCGAGTAACGGCAGCTTCCAGGGTGGACAACTCGGCCCTGCGTCGAGAGCACCGCTCCGTGTAGATAGCACCGAGTGAGCCGACTACGCGGGCCGTTCGTTCTTTTCGGCAGTCTTCCCCGCGTGTCCTGCCTGACGGCCCAGCCACCAGGCGATGGGCATCCAGCAGGCCACGACAGGTACCATGAGGTAGGAGATCTGCGTCAGTGTCCAGTGCTGGCGAGTCGTCACGAACAGCCAGCTGGCCAGCACATCGCCGCCCCGGAAGATCGCCGTGTCGATGAACGACTTGGCCTTGTACTTGTCCTCCCGCGACACGACCGTGAACAGCGCGTGTTCGGCGGGCACCATCAGTCCCAGCGACGTGCCGCGCTGCACGATCTGTGCAATGGCCAGAACCAGCAGCGTCGGGTCGGCCCCGAGTGCCAGGAAGCTGGCCAAGTAGACGACCGGCAGGATGCAGAGCGTCAGGGCCAGTCCGCCGAAACGCATCAGGTGGCCGGCGACAAACGCCTGCAGCACGACGGTCAGCACCTGTCCCCACAGGTTGATGTCGGCGAACACCTTCAGCCGCTGGGCTCGGTCCGCAACCTGGCTGGGCACGATCTCCTGCTGCTGGAAGTAGGAGGTCGTGCCGCACAGCTGCGACATCAAGAGCAACAGGCAGATGGCCGACAGGTAGGGCGACCGGACGATGCTCAGCAGTCCGGCCCAGATGCCGCCGCCAATCGGCTCGTCGCCCTCCTCGCCTGGCGTGTCCGTCGTCGGCGTGTGGCTGGCGGATGGCGTCTGCAGCCGCCGCGCGGCGCGGTGCATGCCGGCCATCAGGAAGGTAGCCAGTTCCAAGAGCACCAGCGGGATCCACAGCAGTCCGGCGATGCCCAGCACCGGGGCCAGTTGTCCGGCGGCGAACGATCCGACGATCGCGCCCAGCGTCCCGCCCGCGGCCATCACCCCAAAAAAGATCTTGGCGTGCTCCTTGGAAAACACGTCCGTCGCGAAACTCCAGAAGATCGAAACCGCAAACAGGTTGAACACGCTGACCCAGATGAAGAACAGACGCGGCACCCAGGGATGTTCGGCCAGCGACTCGCTGCGCAGCACGAGCCAGAAGCAAAAAAGACAGAGTTCAAAGAAGCGGTAGATGAGCCGCACGAGCAGGCGGCGCGAGAAGCGGGCGACGAGCCAGGAGTAGAGCGGACTGGCGAGCAGCATGAGCACGAAGACGGCCAGGATGAGCTGCTGGAGTTCTTCCTTGCTGACCTGCGTCGCCATCTCCTCGCGCACCGGACGGAGGACATAGTATCCGCCGAGCACGCAGAAGAACCAGGCACAGGCCCAGAAGACCACGGCATACCAAGCCCGATGCCCAATGTTCGTCAACGTGTTGCTCCGTTTCATGTGGTCAGGAAAGCGAGTGCGGATTGGTGGCGGCCACCTCCGTGACCCTTCGAGCCTCCCCTGTGTCCGCTGTGTCCGCTGTGTCCGCTGTGGTCAAGTCCCTCCGGCATTCGCGAGAAACGCGACGGGGTGCTTGGTTTCCCACGGAGATCACGGAGGACACGGCGTATGCCCGTGGTGACAACTCCCTTGTCCGGGATCCAAGGCGACCTGCCCCATTTAACCGGCCAGCACGGGCGCGCGTCCAGAGCGACGCGGGCGGCTTTTTCGTAGGCGGACCAAGAGGTCGGCGTCTATAATCATGCTGGCGTCTTGGACCGGGTGAGGGCGCGGAATGAGGAGACAGACGATGGGCGGGTTCGCCGGATGGCGTGGGTTACGAGTGGTGGCGAGGCGACGGAGCTTGGCGTTGACGCTGCTGGCCTGCTGGGCGAGTTCCCTGGACGCGCCATCCCCATGCCGGGCCGCTTCACCTTATATCATGCTAGGTCCGGCCGACGAGATCGCGCTCGACCAGCCCCGCGTGGCGATCGAACTGGTGGACCCCGCCACCGGCAGGTCGCTGGGTCCGTCCCTGGCGAATACCTTTCTGCTCGACACCGGCGCGAACAGCATCCTCGCTTCGAATGAAGCAGTCTCTGAACTGAAACCCAAGGGATACCGGACCGAAGGCACGTTCCTGGAACAGGGCGTGGCGGGATTCAAGGAGTTCGATGTCTCGGCGGAATACCACATCCGTTTCGCCGGCGGCGATGGCCTGCCCCTGACCCTGCCTGATTCCCGCATTCTCTCCAGCGGGACGCAGAGTTTCTGTCCGCTGCCGGGCGTGTGTTCGTTCTATGGCATCATGGGCATGCCGGCGATGACGGACCGCGTCACGACACTGGACCTCACCAGCCTCGGCGGCGGCATGGACATCGGCGATATCCTCAACGGCGACTTCAGCATCAACTTCCTCGATACCCGCTTCTCGCCTTCCCTGCCCGCCACCAACCTGCGGCGTTACACGGTTCCCATCCGCGGGCTGTCGTTCCCGGCGGAGGCGGACGGGCCGGTTCCCGTGTGGACCAACCTGCCGCAGGTCGCCCTGTTTGCCGGGCATGAGGGGAGGCGAACACGAGCGAACTTCGTGCTCGATACGGGCGCGCAGCTGAGCATCATCTCGACCGACGTGGCATTCGCTCTCGGCCTGGACGCAAACGGCGATGGACGGCTGGAGGATGACGCCGTCGGTTCGCAACCGATCGGCGGCGTAGGCGGAACGCTCGACGCGCCCATCATGCAGTTCGAGGAGCTGCGGATCCCGACGAACGAAGGCCTGGAGATGGTCTACAAAAACCTGCAGGTGGCGGTCGTCGACATCGACCCGACCATCGACGGCATCCTGGGCATGAACCTGCTTAGCAGCGGCTGGTCCGGCGCCATCTTCGGATCGCTCGGCGATCTTTCCGACCTGCTCAATGAAGCCGGCTTCGGCGACCTGCTGGCGGGACTCGGCGGACTCGGCGTCGACGGCGGCGGTTCGCCCTATGGCTTCTTCCAGAAAGTGCACTTCGACTTCCGCGACTTCTCGAGGACCAATCGTGGAAACATCGTCTTCGACCTGTCACCGGAAGTAAGCGGCCCGCTGTCGGCCGACGGTCGGCATGGCGACCTCGACCTCGATGGCGACGTCGACCTCGAGGATCGTGGCCTGTGGGTGCATGTCAAGATGCAGACCTGGTTCGGCGATTCAAACCTCGATGGACGCTTCGATTCGCAGGACCTCGTCACCGTCTTTGCGGCCGGCCAGTACGAGGACGCGCTCGTCGATAACTCCAAGTGGGAGACGGGCGACTGGAATGGCGACTGCGAATTCAATTCGCAGGACATGATCTTGGCGTTTCAGGATGGCGCTTACGCGAGCCTGCCGGCGACGGCGGCCGTGCCGGAACCGGGCAGCTGGGCTTTGGCTGTCGCCAGCGCGATTGCCATGGGAGCCATGCGGCGTCGGGGCGTGCGGCGCACCGGCGAATAGCGGGCTGCCATGCAACGCGACTTCGGGACGCGGTCGGTGCGAGCGCGGACGCTCGCGCTCCGGTCATTGCCAGGGAACTGATGCGAGCGAAACGGCCGGCGATCGGGCGTGATCGCGCGATACTTGCGAGCGGGGACGCTCGCGTTCCGTTCAGGCGGCTTCCTTGACGGCGTTGACGATCTCCATCACGGCCTGCTTGCCGTCGGCGTAGAACATCAGGGTGTTCTCGGCGGCGAAGAGCGGATTGGGGATGCCGGCGAAACCGGGACTGAGGCTGCGTTTGATCACGATCACGGTGCGTGCCTTGTCGACGTCGATGATCGGCATGCCGGCGATGGGGCTGGACGGATCGGTACGGGCCAGCGGGTTAACGACATCATTGGCGCCAATGACCACCGCGACGTCGACCGTCTCCATCGTGGGATTGATCTGGTCCATCTCGATCAGTTTGTCGTACGGTACGTCGGCTTCGGCAAGCAACACGTTCATGTGGCCTGGCATGCGGCCGGCGACCGGATGGATGGCGTACTCGACCGTTGCCTCATTCTTCTCCAGCAGGTTGGCCAGGTCGCGTACCGCGTGCTGTGCCTGGGCGACGGCCATGCCGTAGCCGGGCACGAACACCACTCGCTGAGCGTTCAGCAGCAGCATGGCGATCTCCTCGGCGGAGGTGCTGCGGACGTTGGCGTAGACCTGGTCGGCGCTGGTCTTGAAGCTGCCCGCGTCGATGGCCCCGAAGAGGACGTTCGTCAGCGAGCGGTTCATGGCCTTGCACATGATCTGGCTGAGAATGATGCCGGACGCTCCCACCAGCGTGCCGGCAATGATCAGCACGTTGTTGTCGATGACGAATCCGGTGGCGGCGGCGGCGAGTCCCGAGTACGAATTCAGCAGTGAGATGACGACGGGCATGTCCGCTCCGCCGATTGGATTGACCAGCAGCACGCCCAAGACGCTGGTGACCAGGAGGATGAGCAGGAGCATCCAGATGGTGGGCTGGGAGGAGAACCAGGCGCAGAGCAGGAGGAGGAGGAGGGCGAGGGCGGCATTGACGAGCGGCGCGCCGGTGGGAACGAGGCGGCGTTCCAACCAGGCGACTCCCTGCAGTTTGCCCCAGGCGACGAGGCTGCCCCAGAACGTCACCGCCCCGATGACGGCCGACGCGGCCGTGGCGATGCTGACATCCAAGGCGATCGGGGCGCCACCGCGTTTCATGGCCAGCAGTTCGGCGGCCGCGACCAGAGTCGATGCCGCTCCCCCGTACCCGTTCAACAGCGCCACCATCTGCGGCATCTCGGTCATCTGCACGCGGAACGCCAGCCAGGAGCCGGCGATCGAACCGATCACGAGCCCAACGGCGATCCAGCCGAAATGCTGCACGTTCACCAGCGTCACCAGCATGGCGATCGCCATGCCGATGATCCCGTACCAGTTGCCGCGCACCGCCGTCTTTGGATGGGACATCCGCTTGAGGCCGAAGATGAAGAAGCCGGCCGACAGCAGGTAGGCGAGCTTGACGAACGATTCAGAGTCCACGGGACACCAACCTTCTTTGACGGATCGCAAGTCGTCTCGGGAACGTGCGCGGCGAAAATGCGGCGGACGGTGCGCCGGGCATGGCCATACCGCGTGGGCTGGACCGCCGCGGCAACCTCCGCCTTGCTTTGCTACTTGCGACGGAACATCAGCAGCATGCGATGCGTCACGAGGAAGCCGCCGACGACGTTGATCATGGCCAGCGCGACCGCGATGGCGCCCAGCAGCGGCACCAGCCATTGGCTATCCGCGTTTCCGGCGGCCAGGAGTGCTCCGACGACGGTGATGCCGCTGATGGCGTTGGAGCCGGACATCAGGGGCGTATGCAGCGTGGGCGGCACTTTGTTGATCAGTTCAAAGCCCAGGAAGACGGCCAGCGCGAAGATGGTGATGCTGGCGAGCAGCGTGGCACGTCGGTCGAGCTTGCTTGCGGCGCCGTGCGTTGCCTCGCGATTTTCCGCGCCGTTCTGGACCGCATCCGCCACTTCGACCGACGTAGCCAGCGACGCGGGCGCGGCCGCCTCGGCCGCTTGCAGCGGGCTCGACGCGAGCACTCCGGGCAGCAGCATCAGGAGGGCCAGCGTGAGCGTGGCCCACGCCTTTCGAGAAACCGCGCGATGAATTGGACGAATCTCCGCCATGATGGTCCCGCTCTCCTTGTTGGTTATGCGTGGGTTGGGCAGCTCGACGTGGCCATTACCGACAAGCGGCGATGGGCTCCGCAAAGCGACCGCGTTCCTCTGAAAGTTCGTTCGTAGGGAAGTTAAAGACTCCCGCGTCCGGCGGCGGCGGTGTTCTCGCCGGAGGACGTTGGCTCGGGGGACGTTGGCTCCGGGGACGGCGGCGGCAGCGGTTCCAGTTGCAGCAGGCCCCGCAGTCGCGGATGCACGACCTGGCCTTCGTCCGTCAGCCAGGTATCCGCGGTGATGGGATCCTGTCGATCGAGATGGCGTTCACCCTTGCGGATGAGGTGGGTCAGGAACGTGCTGATATTGCGTGCGTACATCTGGCTGGCGTGATCGGGAATCTCGCTGGCGAGATTGGTGGGGCCGAGGATGATCACGCCGTGCTTCTCCACGCGTTGGTCGGCGACGGAGGCCTGGCAGTTGCCGCCTCGTTCGGCGGCCAGATCCACGATCACGGATCCTGGCGCCATGCCTTCCACGGCCTGTTCGGTGATGAGCAGCGGGGAGGCTTTGCCGGGGATGGCGGCCGTGCAGATCACCACGTCGCTCTGCGCCACCACGGTGGCCATCAGGTCGCGTTGCCGCCGATAGAAGTCCTCGTCCATCGCCTGGGCATAACCGCCCTGCCCTTCGGCATTGCCAGTCTCCAGCGGCAGCTCGACGAACTTCGCGCCCAAGCTCTCGCACTGCTCGCGAGCTACGGGGCGGACATCGTAGGCGTGCACGATCGCGCCCAGTCGTCGGGCGGTGGCGATGGCCTGCAAGCCGGCCACTCCCGCGCCGATGACAAAGACATGGGCAGGCTTCAGCGTCCCGGCGGCGGTCATCATCAGGGGGAACATCTTGGGCAGTTCCAGGGCCGCCAGCAGCACGGCGCGGTAACCGGCGACGGTCGCCATCGACGACAGCACGTCCATGCTCTGGGCGCGCGTGATGCGCGGAATCAACTCCAGACCGAACAGCTGCACGCCGACGTTCGCATGTTCGGCGACGGCCTGGGGAGAACCCAACGGGTCGCACATGCCGATCACCATCTGGCCTCGGCGCAGGCGGGCCAGGTCATCGCGTCCATGGTTGAAGGCCGCGCCCGCCCAACGCACTCCCAGCATCGCATCCGCCTGGAATGCCTCGGACCGATCGACGACCTGCGCGCCCTTCAAGCGATACAGTTCATCGGAATAGCCGGCGGCCAAGCCCGCGCCTGACTCCACCAGCACGTGCAGGCCCGCTTTCTGGAGCGGTGCGAGCGACCCGGGAATCAGTGCCACGCGGCGTTCCCCCGGAAACGTCTCCTTCACGACGGCGATCTTCATGGGATTCCCCACGCGGTTGCTGGTGAGCCAATCAAGGGGAGCCAGTTCTCGTCTTCGCTGGCCTTGCCTGCAAAGACAAGCACTCCCCCGATTCTTTCGCCTCCATTGTTGTCCATTCCAACGGCGCGCGGCAAGTACGCTACTTGGCGTCCGCCGTGAGTTCGGCGACGGCGGAGACCAGGCGTGGAGCCATGCGGGGCCGCTTCTGCAGCATCGGCGTGGCCTGCAATACCAGCTTCTCGGCGCGCTCCCGATATTCCGGGCGCTGCAAAGCTTGGGCGAGATAGAGCAAGTTGTGGGCCGTGAGCGAATTGCCGGCGGGGACCGCTTCGTCAATCCACAGCTTCAATCGCACCAGCAACTCTTCGTGGTCGCTGGCAGTGAAGAAGAAACCGGCCTGCTGCTCATCGGCATACCAGCGGATCTGCTGCTGCATCAGCGTGTCGGCCTCTCGCAGCCAGCGTTCATCCCCAGTCGCTCGATGCAGGCCCAGCAGGCCGTCGATCACAAAGGCATAGTCGTCCAGGTAGGCCGTCAGCCGCGCCTGGCCTTCGTTGTATGTCCGCAGCAGACGCCCCTGTCCATCCCGCAACTTGCCGAGGACAAACTCGGCCACCCGGACCGCCGCCTCGATGTGCTCCGGACGTTTCCCATGGTAGCCCGCATCGGCCAGTCCACGGATGGCGAGTCCGTTCCAGCCGCAGAGCACTTTTCCATCCGTCAGCGGGCGGACTCGCTTGGATCGTGCAGCCAGCAGCCGCTTGCGTCCCTCGGCAAGTCGCCCGTCCAAATCAACCACCGACACGCCCGCCTGCTGCGCCGCTTCCGGCCACGCCTTGCCCAGGCGCAGGACGATGAACTCCTCCTCGAAGTTCGGCGCAGCGGTCAACTCGTAAGGACCGCTCCAGACATCCCACTGGTCGCCCAGCGTGGCCTCCAGCTCTTCCTTCGCCCAGCGATAGTACTTGCCCTCGACACGTTCCGACTCCGCATCCAGGGCGGCGTGGAACGCTCCCCCCGCGTCGCGCATCTCCGCATTCAACCAGCCGGCGATGCGATCGGCGATCAGCCGGTAGTCCTCGCGGCTGGTCTGTTGGTAGGCCCAACTGTAGACGGACAGTAACTGGCCGTTGTCGTAGAGCATCTTTTCGAAGTGGGGAATCGTCCAGTAGCGATCGGTGCTGTAACGATGGAAGCCGCCCGCGAGGTGATCCCAGATCCCGCCTTGCGCGAGCGCATCGACGGTTGTCAGCAGCATCTTGCGACACTCCTCGTCGCCCGTGCGCTGCACGCAGTCCAGCAGGAACAGCAGGTTCGACGCTTCCGGGAACTTCGGCCGCTGCGGATCGGCCGGATCGAAGCTGAAACCGCCGTACTGCGGATCGAAGTCGTTGGCCAGCGCCAGCTTCAGCGAATCGACCAGCCCGCGATCCAGCTGCAAGTCGGCCGCCACCGTCTCTCCCGCCATCTCCGCACGAATCAAGTCGGTCAGTTTGCCGGCCGAATCGCGCACCACGTCGGACTTCTTCTGCCAGAAGTCATGAGTCTTCTGCAGAACCGTCAAGAACCCCGGCAGTCCCCCGCGATCGCCATCACGGGCGGGAAAGTACGTGCCACCCAGAAACGGCTGGCCTTCAGGAGTGAGGAACACGGACATCGGCCAGCCGCCACTGCCACTGATCACCTGCAACGCCATCATGTAGATCGAATCGATGTCGGGTCGCTCCTCGCGATCCACCTTGATGCAGACGAAATGCTCATTGAGGAACCGGGAGATCTCGTCGTCCATGAACGACTCCCGCTCCATCACATGGCACCAGTAGCAGCTGCTGTAGCCGACAGAAAGGAAGATCAGCTTCTTCTCATCCCGCGCCTTCTTCAACGCCTCCTCTCCCCAGGGATACCAGTCCACCGGATTGTGGGCGTGCATCTTGAGGTAGGGACTGGTCTCGCCCGCCAGATGGTTCACCGGTCGCGTCACCGCAGGCTGGCCCGCGGGCGTCGACGGAGCCGCCGATTCGGCTCTCGTTTCCGCAGCGGACTCCACCGCGGACTCCACGGCCTGAGGGGAGTTCGTTGGCGCGCTGGCCGGCGCCTCGTCGGGCGCGACTGCGGCAGGTACACCCCCAGCAGGCACACTCTCCTTCGACGCCGGCTTCTCGCATCCCGCGCACAGCAGCACGATCCCCAGGAACCAAGAGAACATCTGCTCGGCTCGGCGGGCGATCTTGAACGGAGTCCTTCCCGCGCGACGCACTCCGCCGTCATCACGCCTTCCAGCAGTCCAGCAACTGACCAAGCCACCAGCAGAGATATTCTTCATGGGGAACGCCCAGACAAGAAAAAGGAGTTCGCGTCGCGGAAGCAGGAACTTCCCGGGACGGCGAGCTGAGTCATGAATGAATGAATGAATGAATGAATGAATGAATGAATGGCACTCGCCGGTCGCAGGCAGACAGGAAGGAAGACACGGCGACGCTTGCCTTGTCGGATTGAGTCGAGCAGCGGTCGGGAAACGGATCAAGCCTGAACCCCGACAGGCGATCAGGTCCGAGAAGCCTCCCCAGTGTAAGCCGAGTCGGGAGGCGACGCGATCGAGTTGCCCGGAATCGGGGCCCCGAGCAGGTTCGGTTCCGGAGCCTGATTCCGAGGCGTGGTTCCTCAGCCTCGCTCGTCCGCCACTTCGGGCGACCGATTGCCTGGGGAATCGCTGGCCGCCGGTAACTCGCTGGCCGCCGGTAACAGGACACCGGGCCGCTCCCCATCGCTCGACGCAGGTGGGGGAGCCAGATCGGCGGGCAGCGGTTCGGTATCCCCCACAGGCTTCAACGAACTGCCCAAGGTGGCCTGCCGAAGCACGCGGCGAGATGCCGCCTCGTCCGTGCTGCCGCTTCCAGAACCAGCCCCGGCATGGGACTCGGGGCGACCTGCGGATGGAGGCTCCGCGGAAGCTCCCGCCGCAGCCGCTGTCCCCGCGCCCCCCGGGGACTCGAGCGAGGCAGCCGGTCGTTCTTCGGGACGGTAGCTGGCTCGGAACGTCACCACTCCCACCGTCAGCAGGTCTCCCGGTCGCAAGGGGCATTCCTCGATTCGCTCACTGCCGACGAAGGTGCCGTTGAGCGACCGCAGATCCCGGACCCAAACCTGATCCCCGCGTGAGAAGAGTTCACAGTGCAGGCGACTTACCAACGGATGGACCAGCCGCAGCGACGCCTCGCCGCCACGCCCCAACGTGGCCGGCAGCGCCAGATCCACTTCGGATCGCTCCAGCTCCCCACCAACGACTTTTAGCCTCAGGTTCACCGGCCCAAAACTCCTCCCTGAATCCACGAGGCGAACCCGTCGCCCCACCACTCCCGAGCGTCAATCTATCTTGTCACCGCAATCGATTCAACCACTTGGCCTATCAAAGGTTGCGCCAACTATTTTATTGCCCGACTGTCGTTCCGGCATTCCCAGCCCCGTCAGGCCCTGCCCCTCTCCGTGGATACCCGCCGTGATTCACCTTCGTGCTCCCCGTGCTCTCCGCGCCCTCCGTGGTGACACCATCTCCTCACTCGATTGGGCAGGCCATGTGGTCTCCGATCGCCCGTGAAGAGGGGGCGATGGTTCGACTAGCAGATTGTTCGACTGGCAGCGGAAGCCCCCGGGTCCATTTCGGTGGTTTTAGAAAGTCAGGAATTGATCTTGCACGCAATCGAAGCAAAAATATAATCCCTGGACCGGTTGACGTCGGGCCAGCAGTCGTTGACACTATCGAGTCTTCCGCGGGTGTAGCTCAGTTGGTAGAGCACAACGTTGCCAACGTTGTTGTCGTGGGTTCGAATCCCATCACCCGCTCTTTGGGTCAACGGCTTTCCGTCACGTGCGACTGGTTGTTTTGACTGGTTTCGGCGAGGCCGTGGCCAGACAGTCGTCGCCAGCGTAGCTGGCTGGATCGGTGAACGGCACGTGCATCGGCCCCGCGATGCCTGGCTCGATACTCGAGGCCGGGCGTGGCACATGGCCCTGGGCCGCTGGGACGCATTGCTTTCCAGGGAAGCTTCAGGAGACCCTGTCCCGCGGATCCCCGTTTCTTGGGATCCCGTCGCAAGCCTTTGAGGTGCCCCACCGTTGCCGCGTGGGATCGGTTCTTCATTTCTTAGGAGGCTCGCTCTCGAGACAGGGATGCGGTAACGCTTGGAGTGTTTCACGACCGTCGGTTCCGTGGCGAAAAAGGGCTTCGGAGCGGTGGGGTGTGGAACCGAAAGGTCTCTTTCCGCGTCGGACGTCATCGGGGCGATAGCTCGGATACCGCCATGAATTCGCCTGAAACACAAGTGGACGAAGCAGGACAAGAGGGCAGCGAGAAGACGAAGCTGGCATTGGACGTACAGGTCCAGAAGCCGAGCGCGTGCGAGCGGCAGATCACGGTGACGATCGCTCGCGACGACGTCGACCGCTATCTGAAGAAGGCCTATGCAGAGATCATGCCGGGGGCTCAGGTCCCGGGCTTCCGGGCCGGTCGCGCCCCTCGCCGACTCGTCGAGCAGCGGTTCCGCGAGCAGGTCTCGGATCAAGTCAAGGGCTCGCTGCTCATGGACAGCATGGCCCAGATCAGCGAAGACTACGACTTTTCGGCGATCAGTGAGCCGGATTTCGACTTCGACGCCATCGACCTGCCCGAGAAGGGCCCGATGAAGTTTGAGTTCCGACTGGAGGTGCGGCCCGAGTTCGACCTTCCCGAGTGGAAGGGCCTGAAGCTCGACAAGCTCACCCGGGACTTCTCCAGCAAGGACGTCGACCTGCAGCTCACCGGTATCCTCAGTCGCGAGGGCACGCTGGAGCCGGTCGAGGATGCGGCCCAGGAAGGCGACTTCGTGGTCTGCAACGTCCGCACGGTGAAGGACGGCCGACCGCTGTCGGTGCATGAAGAGGTCACGATCCAGCTGCTGGCCAACGTGAACTTCCCGGATGGGCGTCTGGAAGGCTTCAGCAAGCTGATGGCGGGCGTCAAGGCCGGGGAATCTCGCTCCGCCAAGATCGTCATCAGCCATGATGCTCCGTCCGAGGAACTGCAGGGCCAGACGGTGGACGTGGAGTTCCAGGTGCTGGAGGTCAAGCGTGTCTCGCTGCCGCAGATCGACAGCGAACTGCTCAGCAACCTCGGCGACTTCGAAACCGAAGGTGATCTCCGCGATGCGGTTCTCGGTAACCTGAAGCGGCGGATGGAGTACGAGCAGCAGCAGCGGACCCGCGGCCAGATCAGCAGCCTGCTGACCAAGTCGGCCAACTGGGAACTGCCGCCGGACCTCGTCAAACGCCAGGCGAAGCGGGAGCTGGAGCGGGCGATCCTAGAGATGCGAAGCGCCGGTTTCCCGGAAGACGAGATCCAGGCCTACGAAAACGAGTTGCGTCAAAACAGCCTGAAATCCACCCGGAAGGCATTGGCGGAGCACTTCATCCTGGAGCGGATCGCCGAAGAGAACAAGATCGAGGCCGACCCGGCCGACTACGAGGCGGAGGTTCGGCAGATCGCCGAGCAGTCGCGTGAGTCGATCCGCAGGATCCGGGCTCGGATCGAGAAAAAAGGCTGGATGGACGCCCTGCGTAATCAGATCATCGAGCGGAAGGTGCTGCAGTTGATCACGGACCACGCGGAGTTCCAGGAAGTGAAGTACGACCCGGAGCGTCGGGCGACGGCCGCCGTGTCGCAGCCCCTGTGCGGGCAGACAGAGGCTTCCATTCCCGAGGCCAAGTACGAGGGTGAAGCCCAGTCGCTGCAGCAGCCGGTCGACCGCAGCTAGGCCCGTCTTTGGCGAGCGACCGACGGAGGAATCGCCCGGGGCCTGGCCTTCACAGGCAGTCCCCCGGGCCAGCTCCCGGAAAACCTGCTGTTCCTTCCGGCGGGTTTTCGGAGTATGAAGTACTGGATGAGCCACCAACGGATTGGTGGAAGAAAGTGTCGAACGCAGGAATCTCGCGACCAACCCCAGGCCATTGGACTCGGCCCATTATCTGCCCTAGCATTCTTCGGTTTTCCAAGACGAATTCGCGGCGTGGCCTGCTGATGGTTGGCAGGCGTCGACTCGCGGGAAAACCTGAAATGGAGCGGGCTGCGATGCGTACTACGAAGGAGCAGGCCAGGTGGGCCTCCGCTTCCTTTCGGAACGCCCGTGTTGCTCCCCGTTGAAGTGACTCCAGTCGCCGGGATGGAACTCGTTCCCGGCTTGAGCCAAGCGGAAAGCGAACCCATGAGTGATTTTGTGCCGTTGAAACTTGCCAGTACCTATCGCGAGTACCAGCGTCAGCGTCAGTTGACCCTGGGAGACCTCCTGCTGGAAAACCGGATCGTCTTCCTGCAGGGCGAGATCTATGACGGCAACGCGAATGAACTGGTCATGAAGCTGCTGTACTTGCAGAGCGAGAATCGCCGCAAGGACATCCACTTCTACATCAACTCGCCGGGCGGCAGCGTCTCGGCGACGCTGGCGATCTACGACACGATGCAGATCCTCAGCTGCCCGGTCGCCACCTACTGCGTGGGGCTGGCGGCCAGTGGTGGAGCGGTCCTGCTGGCGGGCGGCTCGAAGGGCAAGCGGTTCGCGCTGCCCCACGCCAAGGTCATGATCCACCAGCCCTACGGCGGCGTCGGCGGGCAGGTCAGCGACATCGAGATCCAGGCGAACGAAATCCTCAAGACCCGCGACATGCTCAACGAGATCCTCGCCGGCCACTCCGGACAGACGGTGGCTCGCGTCGCCAAGGATACCGATCGCGACTACTACATGAGTGCGCAGGAGGCGAAGGAGTACGGCATCGTCGACGACATCCTGAACAAGCAGGCCGTCGCGACCGAGGACGAGATCTAGGCTGCGGCTCCGGCAAGGCTGGGAGGCGATGATCGGGGCCTTGTCCGCACCCCGGTACGCGAGGGCTCCTCGAGGCAGTCCCCGACCAGCGTGCACGATTCGTTTACAGCGCGGAAATTACCCCGAGGCGGGCTGACGCTCGCAGCAGTTAGACGGAGTGGTGGCGAGATGCCTTTGATTCCCTACGTAGTCGAGAAGAGCGGCCGTGAAGAGCGTGTGTTTGACATCTACAGCCGCCTGCTCAAGGACCGCATCATCTTCCTGGGCACCCAGGTGAACGATGAGGTCGCGAACTGCCTCGTGGCCCAGCTGCTGTTCCTGCAGTCCGAGGACCCGAAGGCGGACATCCACCTGTACATCAACTCCCCAGGCGGCAGCGTGACGGCGGGCTTGGCGATCTACGACACGATGCAGTTCGTCACCTGTGACGTGGCGACCTACTGCATTGGTCAGGCGGCGTCGATGGGCGCCGTGCTGCTGGCGGCGGGCGCGGCTGGCAAGCGGCACGCGCTTCCCAACGCCCGCATCATGATCCACCAGCCCCTCGCCGGCATGCAGGGCACGGCCGAAGAGATCATGATCCACGCCAAGGAGTTCAAGAACGTCAAGACGCGGCTCAATGAGATCCTCATCCGTCACACCGGACACTCGCTCGAGAAGATCGAGTCCGACACGGATCGAGACCGCTTCATGACCGCCACGGAAGCCAGGGACTACAAGCTGATCGACCAGGTCGTGGAACGCATGGAAGCGCCCAAGGCCTGATGACTGCTGGATCACGGGATCGGACCACGGGATTGGATCAAGGATCCGATCCCGGATCCGATCCCACCGACGGGAGCCTTCGCATGGATGCGAAAGTGACACCGCTGCTGCTGGTCGCCTGCTTGGCGCTCCTTCCGCTCGGCTGCAAAACCACCGATCCCGCCGCGGAACTCCTGGAAAGCGAGCTGCGCGCCCAGGAAGACCAGATCTACCATCTCGATCGCGAAGTCGATCGCCTCTACGAACAGCTGGCGTCCGCTCGCCGCAACAACCAGTCGTTGCGGCAGCAGTTGGCCAAGCCGCCGCGTGGCAGCAAGCCGGAGGCTTCCGCCGACTCCAATCGCCCCCGGGTGGATCGCGCCGCGCCCACTCCCGCGGCTGGGCGGGCGAACGCGGAGTCCAAGCCGCGGTCGAATGCGGCATCTCCCACGCTGCCTCCCGCGATTGTGCCCGTGCCCGATCCGAAAAGCATGGATCCCGAAGATCTGGAAGTGCCGCAGATCGAACTAGGCCCCGCCCACGACAGCCCGCCCTCAACCGGCGAAGAGAAGGCCTCGCCCTCCGATCCGCCCGTGGGAGGTGAAGCGTCCGATCGAATCAGCCCGCCCCGCAACGATCGCTCGCCCCATCAGGCTTCCGATGTGGCCGCCGCGAACGGCGACGCGTTGAACGTGGAGGTGGCCCGTATCGCGCTCAATAGCCGGCTGACGGGAGGACTGGACGTCGATGGACAACCTGGCGATGAAGCGCTGGTCGTCGTCATCGAACCCCAAAACTCCGCCGGCCAATACCTGCCGCTGCCCGGCGACCTGTCGATCGAAGTCCTCGATCCGCAGGCCGATCCCTCGCTGCGCGAGTTCGCCCGCTGGGATTTCGACGCCAGCGAGACGGTGCCGCTCATGAAGCGATCGCTGCTGGGCAAGGGCATTCACCTGAAGCTACCCTGGCCCGCCGAGTCGCCCAGCACCGAAACGATGCAGTTGCAAGTTCGTTATCGCACGCCGGCAGGCCATGAACTGGTGGCCCGCCGCGAAGTGCGGCTCGATCTCGCCACCTCCTCGCTCTCGGTCGACTCCGACCCCGCCTCACATGTCGCCAACTCGACGGATGCGACTGCGGAGGATGACGCGACCGTGCGTTCCGACGCCGATCCCCTGATTCCGCAGCCCACGGCCACGGTTCAGGACCTGTTGCCAACGCAGAGCACCGAGCCGCCCCCGGCGCCTCGGCCTCCCGCGCTGGCCGCTCCCGCCTGGAACCCGCAACGGATCCCAGAGCCGATCGACGACCGATCGAATGTCGCCGCAGCGCCGACAGTCCGACGACGGTCCGCGCCGCCCGCCGATCGCGGCAGAACGGTCCGTCCCTCCTGGAAGCCTTACCGCTGATCCGCAGCGGTGGATGGCGGAAAACGCACGGGCCGCAGTCGGGTTGCCATCGCCGGCAGACTGCGAGTTGGTGACGGGCCGGATCGCAACCTTTCGTTCGCCCGATCGAGACTGCCCGATCGAGACTGCCTGACGCAGGGCGAAGAACTCTTCCTTGCCTCGGGTCGGGGAGCTTCGTTCGGACTGGGCGAAGTGCGTTACGAGCGGTTCGGGTTGGCGGAGTGGCCGCCCCCGAAAGATCTCACCCGCTGCAGGACGGCCTCCGTCTCCTCCGTCAGATCCAGAAGTCGTCGCGCCATCTCACTGGCCGGATTCAGCAGGCCCGCCTCCAGATGCAACTGCAGGTGGATGCGTTCCAGGCGTTCGATAATCGCGTCCAGGGAAATCTCAGGTTGCGGCGAACTGATTTCCGGGACGTTTGCTTCCCTTGCCATCTCGTGGGCTCCTCGGTCGAGCGGGCCGCGCAGGTAATGCAAGAACAGGCGCGTCTATGGGAATACCTACGAGTCGCGCGGGCGGCATGACAGGCGCGCGCGAAGTTTTTCGCAAACAGCACCTTTGGAAATCCTGACAGGTGCTGAAAGAGGGGATGGCCAACAACGCGATGGCGAAGGGCATCGGCCCCGATGCGAGCCTACTCGCCGATCACCTTGACCAGCACTTTCTTGGGCCGTCGACCGTCGAACTCGCCATAGAAGACCTGTTCCCACGGCCCGAAGTCGAGTTTTCCGCGGGTGATCGCGAGCACCACTTCCCGCCCCATGACCTGCCGCTTCAAATGAGCGTCGGCGTTGTCCTCGCCCGTGCGATGGTGGCGGTAGTGCTCCGCGTCGGCATGGAAGGGAGCCAACCGCTCCAGCCACTGGGCAAAATCATCATGCAGCCCCGCCTCGTCGTCGTTCACAAATACGCTCGCCGTGATGTGCATTGCGTTGCACAGCACCAGTCCCTCCGTAACTCCGCTCTGACGGACGATCTCCTCAATCTGGGGCGTGATGTTCACGAACCCCAACCGCGAGGGAATCTGGAAGGTGAGGTATTCGGTCATGGACTTCATGGTGAAACCCTCCGGTCTCTGGCACCAATGATCTCGACGCCCCGCCGCCGAGCGAGCGGCCGCGGGGGCAGCATGGTAGCGGGCATCGCCGGGCGAGGGAACCCGAACGGCCCCCTGGCAGGCTCCGGGAATACGTGACGCAGCGTCTGCCCTCAGGAAGTCCGTTCCAAATCCGAAACATGCCCCGTTTCAGGCTCGAAACAGTCCCTGGCGAGTCGGCCTTTCGTGTGAAAACGGGACAATTTTCCTATTGAAATTTAGGAGATCTAGATATGATGGGGGCTACAGGGAAGCACGCGATCTGCCCAGGCAGGCTGGCTTTCAGGTACGCATCTCAACTTGTCGAGTGTCCGGGGACCACGTTCGAAACACACCGCAGTGAAGCATCTGGCGACTTGGACGTCGGTTTCTCAGGCCTCCCCTCATCTCGCAAGCAGATTGGAACACATTCCTCACAACAGTTGGTTTCACTTCGAAGGGGGTATCATCTCGTGGTCAAGACAGGGCGCATGATTGTGGCAATCATCGCTGGCGTCGTCTTCATGGCGTCGGCCAGTGTTCAGGCAGGTACGATCATTACTGCGGCGACGAAGACCGCTGGTAATGCAACGGCCATCAATTTGGTTTCTGGTGGGCTGGTCGAGAACGTTCTGGCGTACTCGGACCGCACGCATGTCCTGGTTGAAATTCCGAACGAGTTGGAAGGCGCGGACCTGATTCAGGTGTCGAACAGCGACAAGACGAGCGATCCGTACTCGATCGACGTGACCTTCGGCCGTCTGGCCGCGATGTACGTCGCCCTGGACGATCGCTTCGCCCAGCCGCTGCCCTGGATGAACAACCCGGCGTCGACGGGCCTGCCGACCGTGTTCTTCAACACGGGCACGAAGATGAAGATTGACGAGAACGCCAACGGCTCGATCGACCAGACCTACACGCTGTGGGCCACGATCGCTCCCCCGGGAACGTACCGCACGGGCGTCTTCGGTCAGGGCGGCAACAACTATGTCGTCTTCGGCGACAACAAGCTGATTCCGGAACCGAGCTCGATGGTGCTGGCTGGTGCCGGCCTGCTGGGCTTGGTTGCTGCTCGCCGCCGCAAGTAAGCGGTACCGCCTGCCCCCGGGCAGGTCGTGAGTCGCTCGACGAATCGAATCAAAGAAGGCCGCCAGTTCTGGCGGCCTTTTTTCGTGCGCGGAACCCAACGCCTCCGCGATCGATCCTTCCCTGTTGGCTTCGGCAAGAACTCGTCGCGTCGAATACACTCTGGCCCGCGAGCGTGGACTTGGGCGCATCGCGATGGCGTGTGTCCAACCTCCTTCATCCCCGTCCCGCCGGCCCCGGGGAAGCAGCAGGCTTCTCCAGCGCGCGAACCCGTCGCGGAACATTTACTCGGCGACTCCAAATACATGTCACGAAGCTTGAAAATGCGGTTCCTCCTGCGAGAATAGGGTCGTTGCAGGACGTGAGTGACATGCCTCTGTCACTTCCAAGGACCTTGACGGCGAGACCGCAAGAGTCGTTTCTGGCAACGACCATGAAATCTCTTTCCACGGATCGGCAGCTTTGATTTTCAGCATCTGGCAAGAACGCGCGCGCCCGTCGAGGCGGCGGGCGGCCGCAGGCCGTCGTCGCCGCGTCGAGTCATTGGAAGCGCGCGTGGTGCTGCACAACGACCTGCTGCTGTCGGAACTCATGTTCGCGCCGGCGTCCGCGACAGCGGAGGAACTGGCGATCGTTCCCGACGCGCGTCCGAGCGACTTCGCCTTCATCGAACTCCATAACACCAGCACGCACGATGGCTTCGCGTTGGGTGGCCTGCGGCTCGATGGTGACATCCAGATGTCACTACCCGACGCCGCGCTCGTTCCCGGGGAACGCGTCGTCGTGGTGGCCAACGAAGCGGCCTTCGTGGCTCGTTACGGTCCGCTGCCGCGCGTGCTTGGCACCTGGAAGGGCGAGCTCTCCGCGGGGCAGCCGCGGATCGTGGTCCTCGATTCCGACGGCCACGACCTGGTCGACTTCCGCGCCGACGAAGATCCGGTATGGCCGATGGCGCCGCGCGGCCTGGGGGCTTCGCTGCAGGTGACGGCGGACTGGCAGGACGAGCCGCGGACATGGCAGCAGCCAGGGCGTTGGCGACCGTCGCGAGAGCGACACGGCACGCCCGGCGCCGCGCCGGCCGTGCCGTGGGAGGTCGTCCTCAGCGAGGTCCATGCGGGCCTCGATCCAGTCAGCCAGCGCACCGACGCCATCGAACTGCGCAATGCCGGTTCGCGGGAGATCGACCTGAGCGGCTGGTTCCTCACCGACCAGCCCGCAGACGGCCCGAAATACACGTTTCCGGCGGGCACGCTGCTTGCCGCTGGCGGGTACCTCGTCGTGGATCGCCAGCAACTGGTATCGGATCCGCTCGTTCCCGCTCCGACCGACCTGCGACTTCAAGGCGAAGACGGTGGCTCGCTGTTCCTGATGGCTCCGGGAGCGGAGGGACAGCCGGCCGAGTTCGCCGATGAGATGCGTTATGATCGCCAGGACCAGTACGCGTGGGGCCGCTATCCTTCGGCCACCAGCCCGCCCGTGCCGCTCGTTCCCTCGCCCGGCGCGGCCAACACCGAGCCGATGACGAGCAGCCTGCTCATCACGGAAATCCACTACGCCGAGGAGCCGACGGCGGCCGCTCGCGACCTGGCGCCCGAACTGGCGCCCGCCAACCTGGCCTTCGTGGAGATCGCCAACGAATCGGACCAGCCGCGAGACGCCAGCGGCTGGCGATTCACGGGCGACATTCAGTTCCAGTTCGCTGCAGGCACGGTACTGGCGCCGCGAGAAGCGTTGGTGCTGGTCTCCTTCGATCCCCTGGTCGACTCGACGCTCACCACCGGATTCCGCGCGCACTTCCAGCTCCCCGAGGCGACGCGGCTGGTGGGGCCCTACACGGGACAGCTGTCCGACGCCTTCGGGTGGATGCGTCTGAGTTCGCCGGCTCCTGGTCCCGACGCGGGACCCGAGGGAGACCTGACCGTCGTCTACCACGCGCGCGACGAAGCCCACTTCAGCGCCTTCACGCCATGGCCGGCAACCGAGGTGGAAACGGGCCAGACGCTGCACCGCATCGCCAGCAACCGCGTGGGCCCTGATCCGCTCAGCTGGGAAGCCGGCCCACCCACGCCCGGCACGATCGACTTCAAACCCGAGACGCGGCCGCTGCTGCCGGACCTCACCTACTGGGACGATCCGCTGATCGGCTTCAACCATCTCGAACTGTTCGACACCCACAAGACGACCGGCCATGCGTTGCTGCGTTTCGCCACCGCCGCGGCCAACGTGGGTGCCGGCCCGCTGATCATCGAGGGACGAGAGAGCGTCGGCGACGTGCAGCAGGTGGTGCAGGTCGTCCACCAGGACGACGGCACGAAGGTCGAGTATCCGGCGGGCGAGTTCGTCTTCCATCCCACGCACCACCATGTGCATTTCGCGAACTACGCCGAATACAACCTCCGCGCGGTCACGGCCGACAACGGCGTCGGGCCGCTCGTCGCGCACGGCGAAAAGGTCAGCTTCTGCCTCGTCGACTTCGCGCCCTACGACCTCACGCTGCCCGGCGCGCCTTCGACGTGGATCTATTCCGAATGCGAACGGACCAGCCAGGGCATCTCGGTCGGCTGGGCCGATATCTACGGCTCGGAACTCGATGACCAGTGGATCGACATCGAAGGCGTACCGGCCGGCGCGTACTGGCTGGAAACGGTCCTCGATCCGCTGAACTACCTGCGGGAGTCGAACGAGGACAACAACGTCATCCGCACGCTTGTCATGATCGGCCAGCCGACATACTCGCCGGACACCTACGACGCCCAGCAGGTCGCCGATCCGCAACTCGGCACCGGCGACCAGTTTGTCACGCAGTTGTCGCTGCACGCGCCCGGCGATGTCGACCGCTTCCGCTGGATCGCTCCCGCGGACGGAGAAGTGAACGTGCAGCTGCAGTTCGACCGCGGACTGGGCGACGCCGACCTGTACGTCTGGGGCAATGGCACGACATCGCGTATCCAGTTGGTGTCGTCCGAGACGGACGGCAGCGGCGAGCAGGTGCTGTTTCCCGTGCGCGCCGGCCAGACCTACTTCGTGGTCGTCAAACACCTAGCCGGCTACACCTTGCCCGACTACACCCTGCAGCTGGACGGTCCCGACATCGTTCCCGACGCGCTGGAGCCGAACAACTCGCTCGAGACCGCCGCGAACCTGGGCGCCGGCGTGCTGTCCCGCGCTGGCCTGAACGTCCACGCGCCGGGCGATCCCGACTACTACACTTGGACCGCAGCCCGATCGGGCGACGTGCTGGTCGATGTGCGGTTCTCCAGTGAGCAAGGCGATCTCGACCTGCTTATCCTGGACGCGCAAGGCCAGACGCTCGCCCAGTCCACCAGCTCGATCAACCGGAAGTATGCCGAGTTCCGCGCGCTGGAGGGCCAGGCCTACCTGCTGCTGGTGCAGCCCAAGCCGGGCGCCAGGAGCCTCGGGTATGAGCTGCGAGTCGATGAGATGGCCACGGGTCCGGACGCGCTGGAACCGAACAACAGCGAGCACGCGCCGGCCGACATCGGCAGCGGCGACGGGCAGTTCCGCGACCTGAATGTGCACCGTCCGTTCGACCGCGATGTCTATCGCTGGCACGCGCGCACCCAAGGCACGGCGGTCGTCGACCTGCTGTTCCAGCACGCGGCCGGGGATCTCGACCTCGTCCTCTGGTACGACGGCGAGGAGGTGCTCTTCTCGCGTTCACAGGACGACCACGAGCAGTTCGAGTTCTCGACGCGGCCGCAGCAGGAGTTCCTGATCGAGGTCCGGGGCCGCAACGGCGCGACGAGTCCGGCGTATGAACTGCGTGTGGACGCCACGGATGCGCCCCGCGTCACGTCGCTGCTTGCGCGGCGCGGCAGCGATGAGGGCGAGGAACTGGTCGCGGCCTGGCCTGGGGATGCCGGAGTGGTGCTGCCCTGGACCGATGTGAGGAGCGTGGAGGCAGCGTTCTCGCAGGAGGTCGTGCTGCCCGCCGAGTCGGCTCGAATCGTCGATGACCAGGGCAATGTGGCCGCCTGGGAGACCATGGCCTACGACGCGACACGGCGCATCGCCACCTGGACACTCGCCGCGCCGCTGCCTGCCGGCAACTGGACCCTGCGACTGTTCGACAACATCGCCGACTCGTTCAACAACCGCTTGGACGGGGAAGTCGTGGGAGCCGCCGCCCCATCCGGCGACGGTCAGCCCGGCGGCGACTTCGTCTGGCAGTTCGTCGTCGTCCCCGGCGACCTGACGGGAGACCGGTTGCTGAAGCAGGACGATATCCAGGCCCTCTTCGCCGGCCTGCCGCTCCAGCAACGCCGCTTCGATCTCGACAACGATCGTGTCAGCGACGACCGCGACATCCGCTACCTGGTGACCCACCTGATGGCCACGAGCATCGGGGATGCGAACCTCGATGGCGTCTTCGACTCCGGAGACCTCGTGCAGATCTTCCAACAGGGCCAGTTCGAGGACCTCGTCGACGACAACTCGACCTGGGCCGATGGCGACTGGGACGGCGACGGCGACTTCACGACGGGCGATCTGGTCTTTGCCTTCCAGGAAGGCGGCTACCGGCTGTAGCTTGTGTCTTCCGATCGTCTTCGCGGCGGCATGCCCGCCTTTCTCCCCGTGGCGCCCCGGAGTTACAATCGCCGCAGGAGAAAAACCATGAAACGCGCCGCGCTGCTGCTTTGCCTGTGGACCTTTGCCTGGATCGCCCCCTCGTCGCCGCGAGGGCATGCGGAGGAGCCGTTCTACCGCGCGGAACTGGTCTTTCCGCTGCACGCCGAACACAACCACGCGCCCGGCATCGTCGAATGCCCCGACGGCTCCCTGTTCGTCTCGTGGTATCGCGGATCGGGTGAACGCAAGGCCGACGACGTGGCCGTGTATGGCGCTCGACGAGCGAAGGAAGGCAGCGCGTGGAGCGACGCCTTCCTGCTCGTGGACACTCCGGGATTCCCCGACTGCAACACCTGCCTGATGGTGGATCCGCAGCAGCGTCTGTGGCTCTTCTGGCCCATTGTCCTCGCGAACACCTGGGAAACCTGCCTCACGCAGTATCTGGTCTCCACCGACTACACGCAGCCCGGACCACCCCGCTGGTCGGATCGCGGCACCCTGTGGCTCAAACCGGCCGACTTCAGCCAGAAAGGCCTGCAGTTGCTGGACGCGGAACTCCAGCGGCAGAACCTGCCGCGCACGCCCGAGGAACAGGCCGAACTGGCGTCGTTCCGCGAACAGGTCGGCAACAAGATGTACCAGCGACTTGGCTGGCAGCCACGCTGCAAGCCCATCGTGCTCCGCGACGGCCGCTGGCTGCTGCCGCTGTACACCGATACCTTCTCGATCTCGCTCATGGCCATCAGCGACGACCGGGGAGCTACCTGGCACGCGAGCGAACCGCTGATCGGCTTCGGCAACATCCAGCCAACGCTGCTCGAACGCAACGACGGATCGGTCGTCGCTTACATGCGCGAGAACGGGCCTCGCAAGAAGATCCGCGCATCCGAGTCGCGGGACCGGGGGGAGACTTGGAGCGAGGTGGGGACGATCGAGCTGCCCAACCCCGGCGCGGGCATCGATGGCGTGCGGCTGGCGAATGGACACTGGGTGCTGGTCTACAACGACACGCAGGAGGAGCGTAACCGGCTGGCCATCTCCGTCTCGCGGGACGAGGGCCGGACCTGGACAGCCACGCGTCACCTGGAAGACCAGCCGACCGGTTCGTACCACTACCCGGCCGTTACCCAGGGAGCGGACGGCCGCATCCATGTGGTGTACAGCTATTTCGTGGAGGGCGGCAAGTCGATGAAGCACGCCGAGTTGAGCGAATCCTGGATCGGTCCGTAAGCAGGCCCGTACGGTCCGCGTGCCACGGGACCCGCATACCGCCACTCCGGTGTCGCAGCTCCGCGCCGCTCGCCAACCGCCCGCTAGAATAGGAACGTCCCCGGCCCCACCACGCGCCACGCCCCGCAAATCGCATCACTCCAGGAAAGGATTCATCCATGGCAGCGTTTGACCTGTCCCACCAGGGGATTCAAGTGGAGACGGTCTACCGAAACATGGCTCCCTCGGCGCTCTACGAGGAAGCCATCCGCAAGGAGTCGGGAACGACCATCTCGGACCGTGGAGCGTTGATCGCCTATTCGGGGTCCAAGACCGGGCGTTCCCCGAAGGACAAACGTGTCGTCTCGCAGCCTTCGACCCATGGGGACGTCTGGTGGGGCAAGGTGAACTTTCCGCTCGATGAGCTGACCTTCTCGATCAACCGCGAACGGGCCATCGACTACCTCAATACGCGTCCCTACCTGTACTGCGTCGACGCGTTCGCGGGCTGGGATCCACGTTACCGCATCAAGGTCCGCGTCATCTGCGCTCGGCCCTACCACGCGCTGTTCATGCACAACATGCTGATCCGTCCCACGGAATCGGAACTGGAGACGTACGGCGAACCAGACCTCGTCATCTACAACGCCGGCGGCTTTCCCGCCAACCGACTGACAACGGGCATGACCTCCAAGACCAGCGTGGACCTGAACCTGGAAACGGGCGAAGTGGTGATCCTGGGCACCGAGTACGCAGGCGAGATGAAGAAGGCTGTCTTCACCTACCTCAA
>JBIIEC010000210.1:0-10054 GCA_044238045.1 Pirellulaceae bacterium
TGAGATATCGCAGTTCGGTCTCGTTCAGATGGCGGGCACGGCAGGCCTCCGCGAGGCCCCGCAGGACGGTGACATCCCAGGGGTTGCTTCGCAGCAGGTCGATTCCCAGGGCGAAGATTTCGTCCCAGTCCTGCTCCGCGATTGCCTTCCGGAAGCCGCTCTTGCTCACGAAACCGCTGAAACGCGAGCCGCGTTTGTTGTTCTTGTACTTCTTGTGGAGATTGTCGAGCAGGGCTTCGGTGTATTCGAGATTGCCCGGATCCTTGAGCACGCACTCCGCGAACATCGTATGCGCGTAGTCGTGGTCTGGCTTGTCTTGGCGAAGAACTTCATGAGCCCGCTCGAAGCAACGTTGCAGCTGTTTCCGGAGAGCAGGGGACAGAGGCGGGCCTTCACCTCCGCGAAGCGGGCCGGCGGGTTGATTCGGCGGTTGGTTGGCAGCCATAATGGAGGGAGTCTCGGGGCAGTCACCGTGTCAGGACAGCGCCGGATGCAGTCTACCACCTCGCCGGCCAGGCGTCCAAGTCCTATGCCTCCGGCCAAAGCTTCGTCCCAAGGGACTCTTTCGGCACAGGAGTGGATCCGTGCAGACTCCTGAGAATTCATGACCAGAAAAGGCATCGTCTACCTTGTTGGCGCCGGACCCGGGGACCGCGATCTGATCACGCTGCGAGGTGTGGAGTGTCTGCGTCGGGCGGATCTGGTTCTGTACGACTATTTGGTCAATGCGGAACTGCTGGAGCATGTCTCGAGCGACGCCGAGTGCATCTGCCTGGGCAGGCATGGGGAGCCGCGTTGGACGCAGCAGGCGATCGGCGAACGGATGGTGGCGGCCGCCCGCGATGGTTTGACGGTCGTGCGTCTGAAGTCCGGCGATCCGATGATCTTCGGCCGGGCCGCCGAGGAGCTGCTGGTGCTGGGCGAGGCGGGCGTGGCATTTGAGATCGTGCCGGGCATCACGGCGGCTCTCGCGGCCGCAGCCAGCCTGGGCCTGCCGATCACCTCCCGCGATGCCGCCTCCGCGGTAGCCCTGGTTACCGGCCAGGAGTCCGGCGAAAAGTCCGAGGAAGACCAGCTGGACTACCAAGCGCTGGCCGGATTTCCGGGAACGCTGGTGTTCTACATGGGCGTGACGACTGCGGCGCAATGGACCACCAAACTGATGGCCGCCGGAATGCCGGCCGACCGACCGGTGGCCTTGGTCCGCCGTTGCTCCTGGCCGGACGAGCGGGTTGTCTTCTGTCGCCTGGACGAAGTGGTCGGGCAGGTCGTCCCTCGCTCGCTGTTGCCTCCCCCCGTCATTGCGGTGGTGGGTGAGGCGGCTGCCGCCTGCGCGGCTTGGAATCACCAGGACGCTCGGCCCCTGCTCGGAGAGACCGTCGTGGTGACCAGGCCTCGGCACCAGGCCAAGGAGCTTGGCGAGGCCTTTCGTGAACTGGGGGCCAGAGTACTCTACCAGCCAGCGCTGGAGATCAAGCCGCCCAAGGACTGGTCGGAGGTCGACCGCCAGTTGGACGAGCTTCGCTCCTTTCATTGGATCGTGTTCTCCAGTTCCAACGGCGTGGATTTTTTCTTTCGGCGACTACGGGAACGGGGAGGCGACCTGAGGCGACTGGCGGACACGCAGGTCGCGGCGGTGGGGCCGGGCACGGCCGAGGCCTTGGCTCGGTTCCAGGTCGCTGGCATCGAGCAGCCGGCTGCGGGGTTTCGCGCGGAATCGCTGGTGGAGTTGCTGCAGGACCGCGTCGTGGGGCGTCGGGTGCTGGTGGTTCGCGCGGAGCGGGGCCGCGATGTGCTGGTCGACGGCCTGCGGACGCAGGGGGCCGAGGTAAAGGAACTGGTCGTCTACCGCAGCGAGGAGGTCGCGACGATGGAGCCGGAGGTGGCACGCGTCCTGCGGTCGTTGTCAACGGCTTGGGTGCTGGCGACCAGTTCGGCTTCCGCCCGCTCCCTGGTGCGCCTGCTGGGGCGTTCGTCTATCAGCGACGGGACGGGACTCGCCCCCTGGAGATGGGTCAGCATCAGTCCGCTGACCTCCCAGGCGCTGCGGGAGTGCGGCGTCGAGGCGATCGAGGAGGCCGCGGAGGCGACTTCCCAGTCGCTGGTGGAGACGGTTCTCCAACGCGTCCGCAGAGGCCGCTCGGACTGAACCCTGGAACCGGCGCTTCCGCAGCTACCGCTGGTAGATCGGTAGGAAGCCACGCTCCAGCTGCAGGATGGTCAGGTTGATGGCCGTGATGTAGATCGGCCCGATCTGCTGTTCGTTCCAGGATCCATCGGCTGTCTGCTGGCTCACGATGCGCGCGTTGATCGCATCGCGGAAGGAAGGCCAGTCTTCCCCACCTTCACGGTAGACCACCTGGGAGTAGTAGAGGTAGGTGTAGTGCCAGTGCCCGTAGTGCTGTGTTCCGGAGTTCAGTCGGAAGAGATTCTTCCTGCAGTAGGCGAGCATCTCGGGAACGTGTTTGCTGTCGTAGTCGCCCGCGTTGTAGAGCGCCGCCAGCGCGGCTGCGGTGATCGCAGGACGGGAGGATCCTCGATTACGCGAACTGTAGGAGATGCCTCCGTCTGGATTCTTGCAGCCGTAGATGTATTCCTTCGCGCGTTCGATGACGGAACTGGCCACGGGAATTCCTGCGTTGCGGCAGCCTCTCAGCCCCTGCACCTGGGTGATGGTCGTCGAGCCCTCATCGAAGTCGTTGCCGTCCGCCGCGCTGACGTAGCCCCAGCCTCCCGACTTGGTCTGAGCCCGGCCACTGAATTCGACCGCCTTGTTGAGGACTTCGATCAGCTCCTTGCGGCGGTCCTCGTCTTCCTCCTCGCCCAGCACCTGGGAGAGAAAGAGCATGGAGAAACCGTGGCCGTAGGTGTAGCGATTGTCACGCTGGGGATCGCCGATCAACCCGTTCGGACGTGCCTTCCCCATCAAGTAGTCGACTGCGCGTCGCAGGTGCTTGGAGTAGGGACCCTGGGTCGTGGTGGAACCGGAGCAGAGCAGGGCGGTACCGGCCAGGGCCGTCATGGCGGCCGGGTAGGTCTGGGCTGTCCAGTGCCCCAGTTTCGACTGCGTACTCGCGACCCAGTCGAGGCCGCGTTGGATCGACTGCTGGGTCGGTTCATCGAGGGGGCTGGCAACCGCAGGAGTCGATCCGCGCCCGCCGGACAGGGCCAGCCAAGCTGCCGGGATTCCCGCCAGACGCGCCAAGGCATTGCGGCGACTGAAACGGGGGGCTTCCGCACGTTCCGAGGCAGACTGATCCACGCCCATGCGTCTTCTCCTTGAGAACCGAGTGCCCGCCGTCCACCGGACTCCTCCATCGTAGTCCATGGAGCAAACCACCGTCGATAAGAGGTCGGAGAAACTTTGTGGGTTGCGATATCTGGATGTCTGGAGGACGGTGCGCCGGGAGGTAATCACATGACCAACCTGCGGTCTCTCCCGGGGGCGTTGAAGCCAAGGCAGGCGGCAAAGCTTTCCCGGATCCTACGAGCAACCCTTGCTGGCAGGTCGTTCCAGTCCAGCGGCGATCCTGCCCGATGGTAGCTAGGGTCGATTCCGGAACCAGCTCCCGGGCTCCCGAAGATTAAGCAAGGAACGTCCGCATGGCCAAACCCGTCCTGTCCGGTTGCGTCGTTTTCGGCATCGACCTGTCCTCCCACTCGCCGGGCTCGCCCGCCGAACGAACGGTTCGTTTCCTGCTGGAGCGGATGGATGCCCACCAGATTCCGGGAACCTGGTTTGCGCCTGCGGTGAACCCCCGGTGGGTCGAGCAGTTGCGGGGAAGTTCCCTGTCGCATGAGTTCGGTTTGACCGTGACCGGTGGGGCCTCCAGCCAAGACGTTCGTCGCCATTTCCGCGTCGCCGAGGCGGCTGGACTGTCCCTGCGGTCTTGCGCCGTGGATCCCCACCAAGTTGCCCCCCTCGACCTGCTGCACCGGGAGGGCGTGCGGATTGCTCGTCCTTCCAAGGGGACCAACGCCTGGGCCGCCGCGCCCGTGCAGCCTCAGGCCCTCCGCTTCGGCGTCTGGGGACTTCCTGTCTCCAGTTTCCTGCCGTGTCGGAACCGGTTCGGCGAATCCTTCCTGCTGCGAAACCTCATGTTCGGCATGCGGCTGGCCTGTCAACAGAAGCGGTCCTTCCAGGTGGTTCTGGATGTCGACGCCCTCGTCGGCGCGGGGCGGCCCGGCGAACGCTCGATCGAGAAGCTGCTGGCCTACGCAGGAAGGCTTCGAGAAGAAGGACAGGTCCAGTGCGTGCGGCTGCGGGACGTGGACCGCATGCTGCGAGACTCCCTGGCCTCCGCGCCGGCCCAGTCCATCTTGCGCCGCGCCGCCTGACCTCCCTCAAAAGGGAAGCTGCCGCCTGAATTCGCGGTGCCAAGCCCGTGTGGGAGGTCTAGGTGGCAGGACGGCTACTGGACTTCGCGCCAGGTCGTCCAGCTGATCAGGCCGAGTCCCAGGGCCGCGAAGATGAAGGCGATATCCATCGCCCAACTGGCCTGCTTGAAAGGGAATTTCACCGTCAGGTCCAGGGCGAACAGAAGAAGCATCAGCACGGCTACCACCATGCCTGTCACGGTCATCCCCTTGGCCATGCTTGCTTTCCCCGATGTTCCCGAAACGGTCGCGCACCGTTGATTTCGCGCGTCCGATGAAGCCAGTATAGTCCGAATTCTGGCGTTTCCTCCCCCGCTGTTCCCGGTCAGGGGACGAGCAGGATACCACACGACGTCGATTTCGATCTAGTCGCTGCAGGCAGTAGGATACGGCAAATCGCTACCTTGGGCGAGGGGCGGGGAAGCGGTGTTTCGGGCTGGATGCGGCTGTAGGCGGAGGCCAGGAATCACGGAACTGGAATGTCAACGGAGTGAAACACCTTCGTGGGACTGGGAGGGGAAGGCGTGTCAGCGGGGCCGGAGAACGACGAGATTGGGGCGGCGTTCCGGAAGGCCATGCCGGTCGCGGAACGCTGGACTTACCTGGACCATGCCGCCGTGGCGCCTCTTTCAGGACCGGCCCGGGAAGCTCTCCAGCAGTGGGCGGACAGTGCCACGCTGCAAGGGGACACGGCCTGGCCAACCTGGCGTCAGCGATTGGAGCAAGTGAGGTCCCGCGCTGCCTCGCTCCTCCAAGCCTCGCCTCGTGAGATCGCCTTCGTCGCCAACACCACCTCCGCCGTGGACCTCGTGGCCCAAGCGTTTCCCTGGCGCGACGGTGACAATCTGGTCACGGTCGCGAACGAGTTTCCCAGCAATTCATTGCCCTGGAAAAACCTCGAGAGCGACGGAATCGAGGTTCGCACCGTAGAAGCTCCTCGAGGCGTCGTTGACCTGCAACGGATCGCGGACCGCTGCGATTCGCGAACGCGCCTTCTCGCCATCAGCTGGGTGGGCTACGCGAGTGGCTGGAGAGTGGACCTCGACGAACTGTCGCGGCTCGCGGACCAGCGGGGAATCGCTGTTTTCCTGGATGCCATCCAAGGGCTCGGTGTGTTCCCTCTCGACCTGAGCCAGCTCGCGATCGACTTCGTGGCGGCCGATGGCCACAAGTGGCTGCTCGGGCCCGAAGGCGCTGGTCTGCTCTACATTCGCGAGTCACGACTTTCGGAGCTGCGGATCCGGGCGCCCGGATGGAACAGCCTCGTGGATGCGTTTTCGTTTGAGCCGGGTGCTCGCGACCTGAAACGCGATGCGTCTCGCTACGAGGGCGGCAGTCACAACCTGGGAGGGCTCGTGGCCCTCGGGGCAAGCCTCGATCTGCTCGCCTCTCTTGGCCTGAGCCCGACCGCTTCGCCCCTCGCGTCTCGCGTGCTGGCCCTGGCCGATTACGCCGAACAGGAACTGCGTGCGCGCGGAGCGGTCTTCGGGTTCGAGCGACCGACTTCGCACCGATCGGGAATCCTGACCTTCTCCTGGCCCGGGCAGAGTCCGCGTGCGATCAGGCAGCGTTGCTTGGCCCGGGGAATCGCCGTGAGCGTGCGGGGCGGAGGCGTACGGATCAGTCCTCACGCTTACAATCATCCCGGGGAGATCGACCGCCTGATCGAGGTCCTGGAGGAGGAAGGGGCGGGCGAGACTCGCTGACGGGGCTCACTGAATTGAAGAGCCCCCAGTATTGAAGAGCACCCAAAGTCGATCGGAAAAATGCCTGTCCGGCTTGGTGTCGGGGGCCTGTAGGATGTAAGTTCTTGTCTTCGTGCCGAGACCCACCGTTGCGCGGAAGTGAGTGACGACCATGAATTCCGAGACTCCCCGAATCGCCGTCTACACGGGATCCTTCGATCCCATCAGTGTCGGGCATGTGAATGTCATCGAGCGGAGCGCCCGGCTGGTCGATCGACTGATTGTCGGGATCGGAGTCAACGTCGAGAAAGCGGCGTTGTTCACGCCGGAGGAACGCGTCGAACTGGTGCGGGAGGCGGTTCGAGATATTCCCAACGTGGACGTGCGGACGTTCGATGGTCTCGCCGTGGCGTTTGTGCGGGAGTGCGGGGCGAGGGTCATGATCCGGGGCGTGCGACCGCTGACCGACATTGCCGGCGAATTCACCATGATGCTGGCCAACCGGGAACTGGATCCGGACATCGAGACGGTGTTCCTGATGGCCGATCAAAGTCTCGCCCATGTCTCCAGTTCGCTCATCAAGCAGATTGCGCCGCTGGCGGACGACGAGCATCTGGCCCGGTTCGTACCGGCGGCCATCATCCCCCGCCTTCGAGAACGTCTCGCCGCGTCGAAGACGCATTGAAGCCCGCCCGAGGATCGGTGCGGGGCCGGGCAGTTGGATCGGTTCGCGTCGACGACCGTCAGTTGTTGCCGGGTTCCTCACCCGCCTTGCGGGCCAAGTGCCTCTGGAGATAGATCGCCCGCTCGATGTTCCGATCGGCCGTCCCCAACTCCACTCCGCGGATCTTCTGGAGATGCGCCGGCTGGGTGTGGATGAACAGCTGGTTGATGGTCGGGATTTCCACGTCGCGAATCAGTCCCAGGTTGATCCCCATGCGGACGCTCGACAGGAGATGCATGGTCTCTTCGCTGCTGATCGTCTGGGCGCTGCAGAGGATACCGAAGGCGCGGCTCACACGATCGTGCAGATCCTGCTGGCTGTCGCGGATCAGGTATTCCCGCGCCCGACGCTCGTAGTCGATCAGGACCGGAACGACGTCCCCCACCTGCCGCACGAGATCCTCTTCGGTGCGTCCCAGGGTGATCTGGTTGCTGATCTGGTAAAAGTCCCCCATGGCCTGCGAACCTTCCCCGTACAAGCCGCGGACGGCGAGGCTGATTTTCTGCAGGCTGCTGAACACCTTTTCGATCTGTCGCGTGATGACAAGCGCCGGCAGGTGCAGCATGACACTGACGCGCATACCGGTGCCCACGTTCGTCGGACAAGCGGTCAGGTAACCCAGTCGGTCATGGAAGGCGTAGTTGAGTCGTGATTCAATCTGGTCGTCGATTTCGTTGATCTGCTGCCACGCATTCTCCAGATCCAGCCCGCTCTTCATCAGCTGGATGCGCAGGTGATCCTCCTCGTTGATCATCAGGCTGTACTTCTCATGCGGGTCGATCGCCACCGACCGCGCGCCCGAGCTTTCCGAGAGTTCGCGACTGATGAGCTGCCGCTCGACGAGGAACTGGCGATCGACCGATTCCAGTTCCGCGACATTCAGGAAGATCAGGCCGGACAGTTGAGGGCAGTCGCGCAGCCGTTCCCTCACCGTGCGGTCCACGGCGGCCCGGTCGTGGTCCGTACATCGCCTGACGAACGGGAAGTCCGCGAGGTTGCGGGCGAGCCGAATGCGGCTGCTGATCACAATGTCCGACTCCGGGCCCGAGCCACGAAGCCACTCGCCACACTGCGACGCGAACTGATGAATGGTGCGGTCCAGATCCATGCTTGTCTACCCTGGCAATCAGTCACGTTGGACTGGAGTCTACTGTTGGGCAAATCCCTGCGGGCCTCTACGGGCGTTTTCCCTGAGTTGCCATCTCTTCGATCTTTCGGATCTCGTCCCTCAGAGCCGAAGCCCGCTCATACCGTTCCTCGTCGACTGCTTCCTTGAGCTCCCGGCGCAGGCGGATCAACTTGGTCTGCCAGTCGGAATCGCCATCGGTGCGGCGTGGGTGCTTCCCCACATGCTTGGTGGCGCCGTGGATGTTGACGATCAGCGGCTCCAACTCCGCATCAAAGCAGATGTAGTCATGGGGACAGCCGAGCCGACCTTCGTTGCGAAACTCATAGAACGTGATTCCGCAGACAGGGCAGGCCCGCTGGTCCAGACGTGCCAGCTCCTCCGCTGTCTGCCCCAGCTTCAACTGCTTCGCCAGCGCACCGCCCAACCCGCTGGGGGCCACCTCCTTCTCCTCTCCAGCCGGGCTCAGGTAGTCCCGGGCATGGTCCTCGCAGAGGTGAAGTTCTTGGACATCCGAGCCGGTGAGTTCCGTGATGTGAAACGTCGCGGGCTTTTCGCAGTGCTGGCATTTCATGGGAGGACTCTCAGTTAAACGGGAACCAATAGGCCGTCAGAGATGCCATGGTTCCTGGCGGGATCGTTGCTTCCATTCTACGGGGAACTAGTCTGCGCGGGGCGGGGCTGAGGAAAGCGGCGGAACGCTTGAAGGCCTCTTGTGGGAAACGACAGACTACCAAGGCCAGATCGAACGGAAGAGAGGTCCATCGACCTGTCCCGTTGTCGCCGACCCGTGCGTTCACGCGAGGATCCTGGACGCCGTCATCCTCCCCGGGAGTCTGAAGGATCGCACTCCAGCGGCAGGCAGGCCGCTGACGCCATCGCCTCCCACCTTCCAACTCCGTTCGTCTACGACCTGCTGTGTTGCAGACAGGCTTCCTGCTCGGAAGAACGGCACCTCCGGAGGGTGCCCCCCGTGCCGAGACGAATCGCCGATCTGGCATCTTGCCCGCCTCGTGCGATGCTTGGCTGACCACCAACCCTCCATCAGGAACGTCTATCTTGTCCGCCCCGACCTCAGGCTCCAGGGCAACTTGTCCACAGTGCCTTCCGGGATCGGTTCGCAGCGGCTTCCAAGCCGCCCGGGCAAAACACGCGGGAGCGATCGCCGTGTGTGCCAAACGCGGCGGATGCTGCCGCCAGATGACCACTCCGCTCCGCGCTGCTCGTCTTGCAGCGTCTCCGCGAAACGCCTGCCCTGTTCCATCTCGACCGCTTTAACGTCAAGCATTTCCACGACTTACAGCTGGGGGATTCTAGCAGGGAGGCCCCTTGTGTCAAGGTTGATCGAATCCGTGGACTGCGCAGTTCGACGACCGGTCCGGCTGATCGTTTTTAAGCGGCGTTCCGGCGAATCGGAAGGAACTGCGTCGAGGCAGCTGGGGAGCTGTCACTGCCTCTCCGTGTCGACCGACCAGACCGGACAGTTCCGAAGCGGATCGGTCTTCGCCAAGGCGTGCGACCGCCTCTCCGGGGCCCGCTCGCGCGGACGGGTGAGTTCCACCGGGCGGCAGTCACCACGGTGGACTTGCCTTGCCGCTTGAAACGCAGCAGTCGGGGGGGCGGGAGGCGTTGTTCCGCGGGACGGGGATTGTTAAAGTGGCCCGATGAGCGTAACTCCCGACTATGACACGTTTGTTCGTCTCGCCGAGCAGTACGATTGGGTGCCAGTGGCCCGCCGACTGCTGTGCGATTCGTTGACCCCGGTATCTGCCTTTCATCGGCTCGACACGGGTGGGTGCGCCTGCCTGTTCGAGAGCGTGATCGGGGGCGAGAAAGTCGGGCGGCACAGTTTCTTGGCCGTGGATCCCTTCCTTGAACTGACCGCTCACGGAAATCGCGTGACCGTTCGATCGGCGGGTGGCCCGCCGGAGGAGATTCCCTGCGACGATCCGTTGGAGGCACTTCGTGAACGTCTGTCCAACGTTCGCGTCGCCCCGGTTCGCGAACTGCAGGACGAACCGTTCGTGGCGGGAGCCATCGGGTATGCGGGATACGACGTCGTCCGTTACACCGAGAACCTGCCATCACCTCCCGACGATGATCGAGGCCTGCCGGACCTTTCGTTCGCGTTCTACGACCGAC